>NZ_JBEZMA010000008.1:0-22802 GCF_040652415.1 Streptomyces sp. NPDC048255 | reverse complement strand
CGAGGTGGTCCGGGGCCGGGACTGCGGCTGTACGGGTCCCCGTGCGGGTGGTGTCGGCCGGGCCGGCGAGGTGGTCCGGGGCCGGGACTGCGGCTGTACGGGTCCCCGTGCGGGCGGCGTCCGCCGGGGCGGCCAGGTGGTCCTGCGTCCGGTCCGTGGCGGTGCGTGTCTCCGTGCGGGCGGTGCCGGCTGGGGCGGCGAGGTCCGGGGCCTGGACCGCCGCTGTACGTGTTCCGGTACGGGCGGCGTCCGCCGGGGCGGCCAGGTGGTCCGGGGGGCGGGCTGCGGTGGTGAGGGTTCCCGTACGGGCGGTGGCGGTGGGGTGGGTCGTGGCCCGGATCATGATGCGGGATCCGGCGCCGGGGGTGGGGGGTACGGAGGCGGGGGGTTCCGTGGCCAGGGCCACGGCCAGGGCCACGCCTCCGGCGGTGGGTGCCGTCGGGGCCGCGGGCCGGGGGCCGGTCGCCGCGGGGCCCTGCCCGCCGGTGGCGGGGGCCGGGGCCGCCGGGGAGGGGCCGGTCCGGGCCGGGTCCGGCGGAGACGGGGCGGAGGGGGGCGGCGGCGGGGGCGGGGTCATCGGGGGGCCTCGTATTCCGGTGTGAGGAGGTCCGCGATGTCCAGGACGTGGTAGCCCCGCATCGAGGGGAGGCAGCTGCCCCGGACCGGGCCGATGGCCGAGGCCCACGCGGCCGGGATCGCGGCGGCGCCCGACATCGCACCGGCCAGGGCCCCCGCGACGGCCGCCGTGGTGTCCGCGTCCCGGCCCATGTTCACGGCCGTCAGGACCGAGCCGGAGAACTCCCCCCGGCATGCGGCGAAGGCCCCGAACGCCAGGCCCACCGCCTCCGGGGCCAGGTCCGTCCACGGGTAGCCGCCGATGACGACCGCCGAGCGGACGGCCCGTTCGCCGCGCGGGGCGGCGGTGACCGCCCGGCGCAGGGAGCGGGCCGTCCAGGAGTCGGACGGGATGACGGACAGGGCCGCCGAGACCACCGAGGCCGGGGATCCGCCCGCCATCGCCGCGGCGACCCCCGCCGCGACCGCCTGGCCGCCGTAGATGCCCTCCCCGTCGTGGCTGACCGAGCCGTCGATCGCCACCAGCCGGGCCGCCTCCGCCGGACGGCCCGCGGCGAACACCCCGAAGGGCGCCGCCCGCATGGCGAGACCGTCCGACCACGCGTGGCGGTGCTGCGCCGAAATGGGGGCCGCGAGGCCGCGGCGGAGGTTCTCCAGGGTGCCGCGCTCGGAGAACCCGGCGCCCCGGAACGGGCCCTCGTCCAGGTCCGCGATCCAGTGGTGCCACGCCCGCTCCACGTGCGAGACGGTGAGCGCAGAGCCGTGGCGGGCCAGGAGCAGCCCGGAGAAGATCGCATACTCGGTGTCGTCCGTACCCGCCGGGTCCTCCGACACGAAGCCCTCGATGCGGCCCCACTTGGCCCGGATCTCCGACGGCTTCATGTTCTCGGCGGGGGCGCCCAGCGCGTCACCCACCGCGAGGCCCAGAAGAGCGCCCCTGGCCCGTTCGAGGAGGACCTGCGGATTGCATGCAATCAGCTCCATGGCGCGCCTCTCCACTTGATGGGACTCATCTTGAGCCCTTGGGGGATTTGTGCCATGTCATGTGGTTTGTCGCTCGTCGCGAAACACCCCGCGCACACCGCCGTCACCCGGTCGCCGACCCGCAAAACCGCAGGTAAGTACGGCCTTCCTTGCTGGCGGGGCCAGGAAATCGTGCGTAGGTTCGAGGTGTTCAGGGGGAGCGGGACGTGTCGCGCCCCCCGTTCGAGCAAAAGGGGAGATTTGCCGCATGTCCATCATTGACGTCCAGGCGCCGCTGCACACCGCGCACCGCGACAACCACACCCACCGGGACGTGAACGGCGGATGGCTGCGCCCGGCGGTCTTCGGCGCCATGGACGGGCTCGTCTCCAACCTGGCCCTGATGACCGGCGTGGCCGGCGGGGCCGTCGCCCCGCAGACCGTCGTGATCACGGGGCTGGCGGGCCTCGCGGCCGGCGCCTTCTCGATGGCGGCCGGCGAGTACACCTCCGTCGCCTCGCAGCGCGAGCTGGTCCTCGCCGAACTCGACATAGAACGCCAGCAGTTGCGCAAGCACCCCGTCGACGAGATGGAGGAGCTCGCCGAGCTCTACGTCTCGCGCGGCGTCGAGCCCGCGCTCGCCCGCGAGGTCGCCATGCAGCTGTCCCGCGACCCGGAGCAGGCGCTGGAGATCCACGCCCGCGAGGAGCTCGGGATCGACCCCGACGACCTGCCCTCGCCGCTCGTCGCCGCGGTCTCGTCCTTCGGCTCGTTCGCCCTGGGCGCGCTGCTGCCCGTACTGCCGTACCTGCTCGGCGCCACGTCCCTGTGGCCGGCGGTGCTGCTCGCGCTGGCCGGGCTCTTCGGGTGCGGGGCCGTCGTCGCCCGGGTCACCGCCCGGTCCTGGTGGTACAGCGGGCTGCGGCAGCTCCTCCTGGGTGGCGCGGCCGCCGGTGTGACGTACATCCTGGGAACCTGGATCGGTGGAGCCATAGGCTGACCGGGCAGGCAATGAGACACTATGCAGTAGGCAACATAAGTAGTTCGTTACTCGGCGGTTTCGATCCCGTGTCCGCCGGGCATCACACCAGGGCTCCGGGCAATGATGCCCGCCCTGCACCGGGACCCTCGCCCCGTGAGGCATCCGTCGTCACGACCTGCGGATGTCAGCGAAGGTCCCTTCTTTTCTGCCCCGTGCAGTGTCCGCATGCTGGAATGGCATATCCGCTTCTCGGGATTGTCGTCATCATGTAATCTGCACGAAATTTCGCAGAGGGCCAACGTCGTCCCTCGGCTATGCACATATGCCACGACGACGACGGGAGAGCCGATGCGTTCCGCATCCACGCACTCCGCGACCGGCCTCAGCAACACCGCCTGGTCGCCCATGGACGGTCGCCCCGCCCAGCAGGGCATGTACGACCCGCGCAACGAGCACGACGCCTGCGGCGTCGGCTTTGTGGCCAACCTCAGCGGCGAGGCCAGCCACACGCTGGTCGAGCAGGCGCTGACCGTATTGCGGAACCTCGAGCACCGCGGCGCCACCGGCTCCGAGCCGGATTCGGGCGACGGCGCCGGAATCCTTTCCCAGGTCCCGGACGCGTTCCTGCGCGAGGTCGCCGGATTCGACCTTCCCGAGGCCGGCGCGTACGCCGTCGGCATCGCCTTCCTCCCCGCCGACGGCTCCGCACAGGCCGTCGCCGTGGAGCAGATCGAGGCCATCGCCGCCGAGGAGAACCTCACGGTCCTCGGCTGGCGCGAGGTCCCGGTCACCCCGGACCTCCTCGGCAACGGCGCCCGCGCCACCATGCCGGCCTTCTCGCAGCTGTTCGTCTCCAACGGCAGCACCGGCATCGAGCTGGACCGCAAGGCCTTCGTGCTGCGCAAGCGCGCAGAGCGCGAGGCCGGGGTCTACTTCCCGTCGCTCTCCGCGCGCACCATCGTCTACAAGGGCATGCTGACCACCGGCCAGCTGGAGCCCTTCTTCCCCGACCTCTCCGACCGTCGCTTCGCGTCGACGCTCGCCCTGGTCCACTCGCGGTTCTCGACGAACACCTTCCCGTCCTGGCCGCTCGCCCACCCGTACCGCTTCGTCGCGCACAACGGCGAGATCAACACGGTCAAGGGCAACCGCAACTGGATGAAGGCCCGCGAGTCCCAGCTGGCCTCCGAGGCCTTCGGCGAGGGCGCGCTGGACCGGATCTTCCCGATCTGCACCCCGGACGCCTCCGACTCGGCCTCCTTCGACGAGGTCCTGGAGCTGCTCCACCTCGGCGGCCGCTCGCTCCCGCACAGCGTGCTGATGATGATCCCGGAGGCGTGGGAGAACCACACCTCGATGGACCCGGCCCGCCGCGCGTTCTACAAGTACCACTCCACCCAGATGGAGCCCTGGGACGGCCCGGCCTGCGTCACCTTCACCGACGGCACCCAGGTCGGCGCGGTCCTCGACCGCAACGGTCTGCGCCCCGGCCGCTACTGGGTCACCGACGACGGCCTCGTCGTCCTCGGCTCCGAGGTCGGCGTGCTCGACATCGACCCGGCCAAGGTCGTCCGCAAGGGCCGCCTCCAGCCCGGCAAGATGTTCCTCGTCGACACCGCCCAGAAGCGGATCATCGAGGACGACGAGATCAAGGCCGAGCTGGCCGGCGCCGCCCCGTACGCCGAATGGCTGGAGACCGGCGAGATCGAGCTGACGGACCTGCCCGAGCGTGAGCACATCGTGCACACCCACGCCTCGGTCACCCGCCGCCAGCAGACCTTCGGCTACACCGAGGAAGAGCTGCGCGTCATCCTCGCGCCGATGGCCCGTACCGCCGGCGAGCCGCTCGGCTCCATGGGTACGGACTCCCCGATCGCGGCCCTGTCCGAGCGCCCCCGGCTGCTCTTCGACTACTTCACCCAGCTCTTCGCGCAGGTCACCAACCCGCCGCTGGACGCCATCCGCGAGGAGCTCGTCACCTCGCTGCTGTCCTCGCTGGGCCCCCAGGGCAACCTGCTGGACCCGACCGCCGCGTCCTGCCGCAGCGTCACCCTGCCCTTCCCGGTGATCGACAACGACGAGCTGGCCAAGCTCATCCACGTCAACGCCGACGGCGACATGCCGGGCATGAAGGCAGCCACCCTCTCCGGCCTCTACCGGGTCTCCGGCGGCGGCGAGGCCCTGGCCGCGCGCATCGAGGAGATCCGCGGCGAAGCCGACGCGGCCATCGCCAACGGCGCCCGCCTCATCGTCCTGTCGGACCGCCACTCGGACGCCGAGCACGCGCCGATCCCGTCGCTGCTGCTCACCTCCGCCGTGCACCACCACCTCATCGCCACCAAGCAGCGCACCCAGGTGGGCCTGCTGGTCGAGGCCGGTGACGTCCGCGAGGTCCACCACGTCGCCCTGCTCATCGGCTACGGCGCCGCCGCGGTCAACCCGTACCTCGCCATGGAGTCCGTCGAGGACCTGCTGCGCGCCGGTACCTTCCTGTCCGGCCTGGAGCCGGAGCAGGCCATCAAGAACCTGATCTACGCGCTCGGCAAGGGCGTCCTGAAGGTCATGTCCAAGATGGGCATCTCCACCGTCGCCTCCTACCGCGGCGCCCAGGTCTTCGAGGCCGTCGGCCTGAACGAGGAGTTCGTCGGCGCCTACTTCAACGGCACCGCCACCAAGATCGGCGGCGCCGGCCTGGACGTCATCGCCAAGGAGGTGGCCGCGCGCCACGCCAAGGCGTACCCCGTCTCCGGCATCGCGGCCACGCACCGCGCCCTGGAGATCGGCGGCGAGTACCAGTGGCGCCGCGAGGGCGAGCCGCACCTGTTCGACCCGGAGACGGTCTTCCGCCTCCAGCACGCCACCCGCAACCGCCGGTACGACATCTTCAAGCAGTACACGGACCGGGTGAACGAGCAGTCCGAGCGCCTGATGACGCTCCGCGGGCTGTTCGGCTTCAAGAGCGAGGACCGGCCGTCGATCTCCATCGACGAGGTCGAGTCGGTCGCCGACATCGTCAAGCGCTTCTCCACGGGTGCCATGTCGTACGGCTCCATCTCCAAGGAGGCGCACGAGACCCTCGCCATCGCCATGAACCAGCTGGGCGGCAAGTCCAACACCGGTGAGGGCGGCGAGGACCCGGACCGCCTCTACGACCCGGCGCGCCGCTCGTCCATCAAGCAGGTCGCCTCCGGCCGCTTCGGTGTCACCAGCGAGTACCTGGTCAACGCGGACGACATCCAGATCAAGATGGCGCAGGGCGCCAAGCCCGGCGAGGGCGGCCAGCTGCCCGGCCACAAGGTCTACCCGTGGGTCGCCAAGACCCGGCACTCCACCCCGGGCGTCGGCCTGATCTCCCCGCCGCCGCACCACGACATCTACTCCATCGAGGACCTGGCTCAGCTGATCCACGACCTCAAGAACGCCAACCCGGTCGCCCGCATCCACGTGAAGCTGGTCTCCGAGGTCGGCGTGGGCACGGTCGCCGCCGGTGTCTCCAAGGCCCACGCGGACGTCGTCCTCATCTCCGGCCACGACGGCGGAACGGGCGCCTCCCCGCTCACCTCGCTCAAGCACGCGGGCGGCCCCTGGGAGCTCGGCCTCGCCGAGACCCAGCAGACCCTGCTGCTCAACGGGCTGCGCGACCGCATCGTCGTCCAGACCGACGGCCAGCTCAAGACCGGCCGCGACGTGGTCATCGCCGCGCTGCTCGGCGCCGAGGAGTTCGGTTTCGCGACCGCGCCGCTCGTCGTCTCCGGCTGCGTCATGATGCGCGTCTGCCACCTCGACACCTGCCCCGTCGGCATCGCCACCCAGAACCCGGTCCTGCGCGACCGCTTCTCCGGCAAGCCCGAGTTCGTCGTCAACTTCTTCGAGTTCATCGCGGAGGAGGTGCGCGAGCTCCTCGCCGAGCTGGGCTTCCGCTCCATCGAAGAGGCCGTCGGCCACGCCGAGCTGCTGGACACCACCAAGGCCGTCTCGCACTGGAAGGCCCAGGGCCTCGACCTGGAGCCCCTCTTCTACGTGCCCGAGCTGCCCGAGGGCGCGGTCCGCCACGCCCTGATCGAGCAGGACCACGCGCTGGAGAAGGCGCTCGACAACGAGCTCATCGAACTCGCGGCCGACGCGCTGAACGCCGAATCCGCCGAGACGGCCCAGCCGGTCCGCGCCCAGGTCGCGATCCGCAACATCAACCGGACCGTCGGCACGATGCTCGGCCACCACGTCACCAAGAAGTTCGGCGGCGCGGGCCTGCCCGACGACACCATCGACCTGACCTTCACGGGTTCGGCCGGCCAGTCCTTCGGCGCCTTCGTGCCCAAGGGCATCACCCTGCGCCTGGAGGGCGACGCCAACGACTACGTCGGCAAGGGCCTCTCCGGCGGCCGGATCGTGGTCCGCCCCGACCGCGGCGCCGACCACCTCGCCGAGTACTCGACGATCGCCGGCAACACCATCGGCTACGGAGCCACCGGCGGCGAGATGTTCCTGCGCGGCCGCACCGGCGAACGCTTCTGCGTCCGCAACTCCGGCGCCCTGGTCGTCTCGGAGGGCGTGGGCGACCACGGCTGCGAGTACATGACCGGCGGCCAGGCCGTCGTCCTCGGCGAGACGGGCCGCAACTTCGCGGCCGGCATGTCGGGCGGCACCGCGTACGTCATCGACCTCGACCGCGACAACGTCAACGTCGGCAACGCGGGAGCCGTCGAGGCCCTCTCGGAGACCGACAAGCAGTGGCTGCACGATGTGGTGCGCCGCCACGAGGAGGAGACCGGCTCGACCGTCGCCGCGAAGCTCCTGGCTGACTGGTCCGTCGCGGCGGACCGCTTCAGCAAGATCATCCCGACCACGTACAAGGCAGTGCTCGCCGCCAAGGACGCCGCTGAGCTGGCCGGACTCTCGGAGTCCGAGACCACCGAGAAGATGATGGAGGCGGCGACCAATGGCTGACCCGAAGGGCTTCCTCACCACCCCGCGCGAGACCGCCTGCTCCCGTCCCGTGGCCGACCGGCTGAAGGACTGGAACGAGGTCTACGTCCCGGGCTCGCTGCTCCCGATCATCAGCAAGCAGGCCGGCCGCTGCATGGACTGCGGCATCCCGTTCTGCCACAACGGGTGCCCGCTCGGGAACCTGATCCCCGAGTGGAACGACTTCTCGTACCGCGAGGACTGGACGGCGGCCTCCGAGCGCCTGCACGCCACGAACAACTTCCCGGAGTTCACGGGCCGCCTGTGCCCGGCGCCCTGCGAGTCGGCGTGCGTGCTCGGCATCAACCAGCCCGCCGTCACGATCAAGAACGTCGAAGTCTCGATCATCGACAAGGCCTGGGACAACGGCGACGTCACCCCGCAGGCGCCCGAGCGCCTGTCGGGCAAGACCGCCGCCGTCATCGGCTCCGGCCCGGCCGGTCTGGCCGCCGCCCAGCAGCTGACCCGGGCCGGCCACACCGTGGTGGTGTACGAGCGCGCGGACCGCATCGGCGGCCTGCTGCGCTACGGCATCCCAGAGTTCAAGATGGAGAAGGTGCACATCAACCGCCGCATCGAGCAGATGCGCGCGGAGGGCACCAAGTTCCGTACCGGCATCGAGATCGGCCGCGACCTCAGCGCGACCGACCTGCGCAAGCGGTTCGACGCGGTGGTCATCGCGGCCGGCGCGACGGTCTCCCGCGACCTGCCGGTCCCGGGCCGTGACCTCAAGGGCATCCACTTCGCGATGGAGTACCTGCCCCTCGCGAACAAGGTCCAGGAGGGCGACTTCATGGCGCCCCCCATCACGGCCGAGGGCAAGCACGTCGTCGTCATCGGCGGCGGTGACACGGGCGCGGACTGCGTGGGCACCGCCCACCGCCAGGGCGCGGCCTCGGTCACCCAGCTGGAGATCATGCCGAAGCCGGGCGAGGACCGTAACGCCAACCAGCCGTGGCCGACGTTCCCGATGCTCTACAAGGTCACCTCGGCCCACGAGGAGGGCGGCGAGCGGGTCTACTCCGTCTCCACCACCCACTTCGAGGGCGACGAGGACGGCAACGTCCAGGCCCTCCACCTGGTCGAGGTGGAGTTCGTCGAAGGCAAGCTCGTCCAGAAGCCCGGCACCGAGCGCGTCCTCCCCGCGCAGCTGGTCACCCTGGCGATGGGCTTCACGGGCACGGACCAGGAGAACGGCCTGGTCCAGCAGTTCGGCCTCGCGCTCGACGCGCGCGGCAACATCGAGCGCGACGCCTCCTACGCGACCAACGTCGACGGCGTCTTCGTCGCCGGTGACGCGGGCCGCGGCCAGTCGCTCATCGTCTGGGCCATCGCGGAGGGCCGCTCGGCCGCCCGCGGCGTGGACCGCTTCCTGACGGGCTCGAGCACCCTCCCCTACCCGGTCAAGCCGACGGACCGCTCCCTGACGGTGTAACCCCGTCACCCTCCCCTCGGGGAGACCCCTCATACGGTCCGTACAACGGAGTGCGGAACTCTGACACTGCGCCCGCCATGTCCCCGACCAGGGATGGCGGGCGCAGTGGCGTTTGCGGCCCTCGCTCTTTGTAGTCACGCCATTCCATTCCGTGGAAGTTTCGGCGGTGCGGGGACTACGCTTTTCGCGGAGCAAGGGCACTGCGGAAGCGGGGAGTTGGCTCATGGCCAAGCCGAAGGACCAGGACGGGGCGCAGACGCCGGAGGAGTTCGCCCGGGAAGAGCTGCGCCGCAGGCGCGAGGCGGCCGGGCTCACCCAGGCGGCGCTGGCCGAGCTGATCTTCACCACCAGGTCCTACCTCGGCCAGATGGAGTCCGGCCAGCGCCGACTGCGCCCGGAGATCGCGGAGCTGATCGACAGGGAGCTGGGTACCGGGGACTACTTCTATCGCCTGGCCAGGGCGTTCAAGTCGAAGCATGCGGAGTACTTCGCCCCCGCGGCCGAGCTGGAGGGGCTGGCGAAAGCCATCTACCAGTACGCGTCCACGCTGGTACCCGGGCTGCTTCAGACGAAGGACTACGCCCGGGCCGTGACCCGCGCCAGCAACCCCACCGCGCTTGCCGAGCGCGTCGACGACCTGGTCGCGTCCCGCATGGATCGCGCACGACTGCTTGACGACCCGGCCACCCCTGAGGTGTGGCTCGTGCTGCACGAGGGCGTGCTGCGGACGGCGGTCGGAGGGCACGGGGTGATGGCCGAGCAGTTGCGGCACATCTCGGCGTCTGTCCGCGCGCATCGGATCACGGTGCAGGTGGTGCCGTTCTCGGCCGGCGCCCATGGCGCCCTGGGCGTGTCGTTGAAGCTCATGCAGTTCGCCGACGCGCCCGACGTGGCCTACACGGAGGGGCCCCACTCGGGGCAGTTGCTCGACTATCCGGCCCTGGTCCGGAGGTACTGGAAATCATACGATCTTGCCAGGGCCGCTGCGCTGTCGCCGGAGGTGTCCCTGACCTTGATCGAGTCGGCGGTGGAGGAGCACGCGAGATGCGCGCAGACGTGAAGGGCCTGTCCTGGCGGAAGTCCTCGTACAGCAACGGGGAGGCCGGCGACTGCGTCGAGGTGTCCGACGACCTCCCCGGAGCCGTCCCCGTACGCGACAGCAAGCTCGCCGACGGCGGCCCGGTGCTCGCGTTCCGGGCCGCCGCATGGGCGTCGTTCATCACGGACGTGCGGAGCCGAGGCTGAGCCCGTACCTCAAGGGTCGTCGGGCCTGACCGGAACGTCAGCCGGCCGACGCGCCCGCGGGGTCCTCGCGGGGCGGTTCGTCGTCGTTGCCGCGGCGCAGGGTGCGCAGGCCGTGGGCCGGGGTCCAGGTGCGGACGACCAGGTCGTCGCCGTCGACGGCGATGTGGACCACCTCCGTCAGGTCCGCGTGGAAGAGGTGGAAGGGGTGCGACGGGCCGCCCGTCTCCTCCGCGTACCGGTGCAGCTCCGGCGGGTCCACCAGCTCCACCGCGCGGCCGGAGATCCGTACGTCCCCGTCCGGCATCGTCTCGCCCTCGCCCGGATTGGTGTGCAGGGCGAAGCGGGGGTCGCGCTGGAGGTCCCTGGCCTTCATAGAGCCGGCCATCATCCCGAGCCACAGCTCCCCGCCCCGGATGTCGACATTGAGCCCGGCCAGCCGGGGGGAGCCGTCCTTGCGGAGGGTGCCCAGCACGTGGTGCGGGTATTGCGCGAAGCGGGCCCGGACGGCCTCCGCGAATTCCGGTTCCGCCTTCTCGAACGCTGCCCAGTTGTTCGTCGTCATAGCCCCATCAAAGCGCCTGCCCGCGGCCGGCGCCGCCCGATGGGCGCCAGACACGCGCCCGGCCTACGGCTGTTCGCCGCTCGCGCCGGTCAGGGCGTCGATGTCGTCGAGCATGGCGGCCGCCAGGTCGCGCTCGGAGGTGTAGTACCGCTCGGCCCACTTGAGGGTGAGCGCCGGGTACGGCCACTCCGCGCCGTCCTCCACGTCCGCTTCGTCGGCCACCGCGCGCAGGCGCATCGTCTCCGCGAACTCCTGCTGCTGGAGCAGCAGTTCGCGCATCTGCTCCGGTTCCAGGAGGTGGCCCAGCCACAGGCGCAGCATCGGGCCGTGCTTGAGGACCGGGGGGTCGGCCGGAGTCTCGCGGGCCCATGCCCGTACGGCCGCCATGCCGGCCCCGGTGATCCGGTACACCCGCTTGTCGCGGGTGCCGGTCTCCTGGGCGACCGTCCGGGAGGAGGCGTAGCCGGCCTGCTCCAGGCGCTTGAGCTCGCTGTAGATCTGGCTGAAGGACGGACTCCAGTAGAAGAAGCGCAGCGACCGGTCCGACCACTTCTTCAGGTCGTAGCCGGAGAGCTCCTCCCCGAAGGAGAGCAGTCCGAGGACCGCCCAGCTGGTCGCGGGGAGCGGGCGCCTGTTCGTCTCGTCTGCCACGCAGCGCAGTCTACGACCGCCCCCCGCGGCCCCCTTCCGGCCTTGTGGTGTTACTGCTAGAAGTATTCCTATTAGTAGCTTCGCCGTGTGCTGAGGAAGGGTGTGCCGTGACCGTCTCCCTCGACGGAAAGGTCGTCGTCATCACCGGCGCCGGACGCGGCCAGGGCGCCGCCGGGGCCCGGCTGTGCGCGCGGGCGGGCGCGCGGGTCGTCGTCACGGACGTACGGGAGGACGAGGGCCGGGCGGTGGCGGCGGAGCTCGGCGACCACGGCCTGTACGTACGGCACGACGTGGCCGACCCCGAGGGCTGGACCGAGGTGGTGGCGCGGGCCGTCGGCGCCTTCGGCACGATCTCCGCGCTGGTCAACAACGCGGCCCTGTGGCGCACGGCCCACGTGGAACGGCAGACGTACGAGGAGTTCCAGACGCTGCTCCGGGTCAACCTGCTGGGCCCCTTCCTCGGCATCCAGGCGGTGGCGCCGGTGCTGCGGGCGGGCGGGGGCGGCTCGGTCGTCAACATCTCCTCGACGGCCGGACTGGTCGGGATACCGGGCCACGCGGCCTACGGCTCCACCAAGTTCGCGCTGCGCGGGCTGACCCGGTCGGCGGCCCTGGACCTGGCCGGGGACGGGATCCGGGTCAACTCGGTGCATCCCGGGGCCATCGACACCCCGATGGTGGCCGAGGCGGTCGCGGGCCGGGACTGGTCGCAGGTACCGCTGGGGCGCATGGGCAGGGCGGAGGAGGTCGCGGAGCTCGTCCTCTTCCTCTGCTCGGACGCGTCCTCGTACGTGACGGGCGCCGAGTTCGCCGTGGACGGCGGGACGACCGCCGGGTGAGGGACGGTCGGGTGGCGGGGCGGCCGGATTCGAACCGGCGTCCTCCTGCGATGGAGCAGGCGCACTGCCTCTGTGCGACGGCCCCGCCAGGCCGGAGACTACCCCAGCGCGGGGCCCCGGCCCTGAACCGGTTCGGGGTACTCCTGGCGGAGCCTGCGGGAGGACACGCCCTTGAGGCTGTTGACCAGCTTGGACAGGGCGACCTTAGGCGGGAAGTTCACGAGCAGGTGGACGTGGTTGTTCTCGCCGTTGAACTCGACCAGCGGCGCGAACAGGACGAAAGCCCGTATCAAGGTCGCCCGCGCTCACGCGGAGGTGGCCGACGCGCGGCGGGAGTTCCACCACCAGCTCTCAACGAAGATCATTCGCGAGAACCAAGCGATTGCCGTTGAGGATCTGGCGGTCAGGGGACTCGCCCGTACGCGCCTGGCCAAGTCCGTCCACGATGCCGGATGGTCGGCGTTCCTGGCCATGCTGGAGTACAAGGCCGCACGGTACGGGCGCACCTTTACCCGTATCGGCCGGTTCGAGCCGACCTCTCAGGTCTGTTCGGCCTGCGGCGTCAAGGACGGCCCCAAGCCCCTGCACGTCCGCGTGTGGGAATGCTCGGCGTGCGGGGCCGTCCTCGATCGAGACATCAACGCGGCGGTCAACGTCGCCAAGGCCGCCGGACTGGCGGTGTCAGCCTGTCGAGCGCAGGTAAGCCGGGCACTTGTGCTCGCACAGCGCGGTGAAGCAGGAACCCACCGAGACGGTCAGCCGACCGTGGTAGGAATCCCCGCCCTTTAGGGCGGGGAGCGGAAGTCAATGCTTGATGGTGTACGAGCAGCCCTTCGTGGTCGTGACCCCGTCGCTCTCCGCGACCGTCTTGCCGTCGACCGTGATCTTGCACGGGGCCTGCTGGAGCTTGCCGCCCGCGCCGGTGATCGTGCCCGGCACGACGTTCACCAGGTAGCCCACCTTCTGCTCCGCGGCGGTGAGTTCGGCCGTGCCCGACTTCGACCACGGCAGGGTCTGCGGCTCGAAGCCGCTCCCGATGCCGCTGTACATGATCGCCGTCTTGCCCGTGCCCCCGACCTCCAGGGTGACCTGGTGGGTCGCGCCGCCGGACTTGGCCGGCGCGGAGGAGCTGCCCCAACCGGCCGGCGGGGTCGCGGACGGCGAGCCCGTGGGCGCGAGCTTGCCGCCCTCCACGGCCGCCTTCGGGTCCTCGCTGCCGCAGCCGGTGAGCAGCACCGCCACCGCGGCGCACAGCGTCATCCCCGTGATTGTCCTTCGCATGTTCCCCGTTACCTCGTTCTCGTCGCGCGCCGCTCATCACTCGTTGTTCGAAGCGGCTGTTCGGATCACGGGGGATCCCATCACATCCGGAACGGCTTCTACGAACTGGTGCCGGCGGATGTGATCGAAAACAATGGCCGCATGACGACACGCGCCCGGTCCTTCGATTCCGCCGCCGCACTGTACGGCGCCCACCGGCCCGGCTACCCCCCGGCCCTGTTCGACGCGGTCGAGACCCTCGCCGGACGGCCGCTCGCCGGGGCGCGGGTGGCCGACGTGGGGGCGGGGACCGGGATCGCCACCGCGCTGCTGCACGAGCGCGGGGCCGAAGTCGTCGCCGTGGAGCCCGGGGACGGGATGGCCGCCGAGTTCCGCCGGGCGAACCCGCAGCTCCCGCTCGTACGCGGGGACGGGGACCGGCTGCCGCTGGCGACCGGCGCGTTCGACCTCCTCACCTACGCCCAGGCCTGGCACTGGACCGACCCGGCCCGCTCCGTCCCCGAGGCCCGCCGCGTGCTGCGCCCCGGCGGCGCGCTCGCCATCTGGTGGAACGACACGGACACCGCCGTCCCGTGGATCGCCGAACAGGAGGAACGGCTCCGGGTGTTCTTCGGGGCGCAGGGGCAGAGCTTCCGCACACTGCCCCAGGGGCTCGGCGAGTTCACCACCCGCTCCCTGCGGTGGTCCCGGCGCGTCACGCTGGACGAGCACCTCGCCAACCTCGCCAGCCACTCCGCTTTCCTGCTGCTGGGCGAGGCCGGCACCCGCGCGTACTTCGCCGCGGAACGGGAGCTGCTGGCCCCGCTCTTCCCCGAGGGCACGGTCGAGGAGGAGTACGTGGTGAGCCTCAGCGTCGCCCTGGTGTGACGCGGCCCCGGAGACCGCGTCCGACCGCCTCCGACCGCCTCCGGCCGCGTCCGACCGCGTGAGCCGCCGTAGCGGTACCCGTGAGCACCGCTCTCGTCACGTACCACCGCTCTCGCTGCCGAAGCAGCGGACGACCTCCGCCCGGCACTGCGACGGCGTACCCCACGCGCCCCGCAGCGGACGGGCCTTGCGCAGCCACAGGGACAGGTCCAGCTCCTCCGTGTAACCCACCGCGCCGTGCAGCTGGAGCGCCGTCATCGCCGCCCCGTAGCAGGCCTCGCCCGCCGACAGCTTGGCCGCCGCGACATCGCCCGGCGCCAGCGACAGGGCCGCCGCCCGCACCAGGGGCCGGGCGAACTCCAGGCCCAGCAGGGTGTCCGCCAGCCGGTGCTTCACCGCCTGGAAACCGCCGATCGGCGTCCCGAACTGGGTGCGCTGCTTCGCGTACTCCACCGTCCGGGCCAGCAGCGCCTCGCCCACCCCCAGGCACTGGGCCGCCGTCAGCAGCCGCGCCCAGCGCGCGGCCGTCCGCGCCGCCGCCGTCACCCGCGGACCGCGCGCCAGCAGCTCGCCCCCGGCGGCCCGGGGGAGGAACAGCCGGCGCGCCGGATCCGTGGAGCCGTGCGCCCGCCCCGGCCCGCCGGCCAGCCGCAGCTCGCCCGCCCCCGACACCGTGAAGCAGTGCGCGGTGGCGTCCGCGTCCAGGGCGTACGGGCTCCCGTCCGGCAGCGTCAGCGTGGCCGCGGCCCCGCCCGCGACCAGGCCCGGCAGGAACCGCTTCGCCAGCGCGTCGTCCCCCAGCTCCGACAGCAGCACGCAGGCGGCCGCGCTCTCCACCACCGGCCCCGGCACCCCGGCCCGGCCCAGCTCCACGAGCCCGAGGGACAGCTCCAGCGGGAGCAGGCCGGCGCCGTCGTACGGCTCCGGCGCGGCCAGCGCGGACAGGCCCGTGTCCGCCAGCCTCGACCAGAGCGCCCGTCCCGGCGCGTGGTCCCCGTCCGCCCAGGCCCGTACCGCCGCCGGGACGTCGGAGGCGGCCAGCAGGGAGCGCAGCGTACGGGCGAAGTCGGACTGCTCGTCGGTCAGCAGGAAGCGCATCAGCGGCGGCCCTTCGGCAGGCCGAGCAGCCGCTCGGCGATGATGTCGCGCTGGATCTCGTTGGTCCCGGCGTAGATCGGCCCCGCCAGGGAGAAGATCCACGGCTCGGCCCATTCGCCGTCGGCGAGCTCCGCGTCCGCCCCCAGCAGGTCCAGGGCCGTCTCGTGCAGGTTGATGTCGTACTCCGACCAGAACACCTTGTTCAGGCTCGACTCGGCGCCGATTGCCTCTCCCGCCGCGAACCGCGAGGCGTTGGCCCAGGTGAACAGCTCGTACGCGCGGGCCCCGACCACCGCGTCCGCCACCCGGTCGCGCAGCGCGGTGTCGGCCGGGTCGCCGGCCGTCCGCCACAGTGCGTGGAGCCGGCCGGCGGCCGCCAGGAAGCGGCCGGGGGAGCGCAGGGTGAGCCCGCGCTCGTTGCCGGTGGTCGACATGGCGATCCGCCAGCCCTGGCCCGGCTGCCCGATCACGTCCTCGTCCGGTACGAACACCCGGTCCAGGAACAGCTCCGCGAAGGCCGGTTTGCCGTCGAGCCGGCCGATGGGCCGCACCGTCACCCCCGCCGCCCGCAGGTCGAACATCAGGTACGTCAGCCCGTGGTGCGGCCTGGCCGCAGCAGGGTCCGTGCGGAAGAGGCCGAACGCGCGGTCCGCGAAGGCCGCCCGCGAGGACCAGGTCTTCTGCCCGGACAGCAGCCAGCCGCCCGCGGTGCGTTCGGCCCGCGAGGTCAGCGAGGCCAGGTCGGAGCCCGCCTCCGGCTCCGACCAGGCCTGGGCCCAGACCACCTCGCCGCTCGCCATGGACGGCAGGACCCGCGCCCGCTGCTCGTCCGTCGCGTGGTCGAAGAGCGTCGGGGCGAGCAGGCTGATGCCGTTCTGCGAGACCCGGCCGGGTGCGCCCGCCGCCCAGTACTCCTCCTCGAAGACCAGCCACCGCACGATGTCCGCGCCCCGGCCGCCGTACTCCTCGGGCCAGGACACCACCGCCCAGCGGTCCGCGTGCAGCAGCGCCTCCCACTCCCGGTGGGCCGCGAAGCCCGCCTCCGTCTCCAGGGAGGGCAGCGGGGAGGCCGGCACGTGCCGGGCCAGCCAGGCCCGGGCCTCGGCCCGGAAGGCCGCCACCTCCGCCGTCTGGGTCAGATCCATCAGGTGCCCGCCCCCTCCACGCTTCCCTAACAAGTGTTTGGTAGGTTAACGTACGGCCATGAGCAGCGTCGAGGAGTGCGCTTGACTCCTCCCCTCCCTAAAGGGAGGGGATTCCCACCCTCGCGGGTGAGGCTTCCTGCTTCACCACGGACCGCCCCGACTGAGAGGAGGACTCCCGTTGAGGTCTTACGCCCGTTCCACAGGCAGGGACCGCCAGCCCGGCGGCCAGAAGATTCACCGCTGCGTTCCCGTCCCGGTCATGGGTCGTTCCGCAGTTCACGCACGTCCACTCACGGACGTTCAGAGGCATCTTGGCGGCGACAGCCCCGCAGGCCGAGCACAGGTGCGAGCTGGGAAACCACCGGTCGACGGTAACGAGCTGACGTCCGTACCAGGCCGTCTTGTACTCCAGCATCCTGCGCAGCTCACGCCATGCCGCGTCCGAGACGGCGCGCGCCAGTTTGCGGTTCTTGAGCATGTTGCCAACGGTGAGGTCCTCGACCACGAGCGTTTGGTTTTCGCGCACGAGTCGAGTCGTCAGCTTGTGCAGGTGATCCCGCCGGCGGTCGGCGATCCGGGCATGGATCCTCGCCACCCTGACGCGGGCCTTGGCCCGGTTCTTGCTTCCCTTCTCCTTCCGCGACAGCGCCCGCTGGGCCCGGGCCAGGCGCTCCCGGTCCTGACGCTCGTGCTTCGGGTTGGCGATCTTCTCTCCGGTGGAGAGGGTGACCAGGGCCGTCAGCCCTGCATCTATGCCCACCGCGTTCGTGGTGACCGGCATCGGGGCGGGAGTGTCCTCGCACAACAGGGACACGAACCAGCGCCCCGCGCTGTCACGGGACACGGTGACTGTGGACGGCTGCACACCGACCGGCAGCGGACGCGACCACACGACATCCAAGGGTTCCGCCATCTTGGCCAGCGTCAGCCGGCCGTCGGCATAGCGGAAGGCACTGCGCGTGTACTCGGCCGAGGCCCGAGACTTGCGCTTCGACTTGAAGCGCGGATACTTCGCCCGCTTCCCCCAGAACCCCGCGAACGCCGTCTGCAGATGCCGCAGCGCCTGTTGCAACGGAACGGAGGACACCTCGGCCAGGTAGGCCAGCTCCTCGGTCTGCTTCCACACCGTGAGCATCCCCGAGGTCTGTCCGTAACCCACCCGTGCCCGATGCTCCGACCACGCCTCGCTACGAGCGGCGAGAGCCAGGTTGTAGACCTTCCGCACACACCCGAACGTCCGCGACAGCTCAGCCGCCTGGGCATCGGACGGATGAAAGCGGTACTTGAACGCCCGCTTCACAGAAGTAGAAACCCCCACACCTCCGACGCTAGAGCCGGTCAGGACCCAAAGACAAGCGCAGGTCAGAGCGTCACGCAGCGACACTCCGCCGCTGCGCGGCTCCGAGTTGCGGATGCGTTTCCTCCCGGCTGAAGCCGGGGGATTCCACGCAAGGAGACTGAGATGAACGAGCCCCGGTACGTGGCCGGCCACCGCCTGCTGGAGGACCGCACCGCCGTCATCACCGCCGCGGCCGGTGCCGGGATCGGCGGCGCCACCGCCCGCCGCTTCCTGGAGGAGGGCGCCCGCATCCTCATCGGCGACGCCCACGCCCGCCGCCTCAAGGAGACCGCGGAGGCGCTCGCCGCCGAGTTCGGCTCCGACCGCGTCGCCTCCCTGGCCTGCGACGTCACCGACGAGGAGCAGGTGCAGGCCTTCTTCAACTACGCCGCACAGCTCCACGGCGGCCTCGACATCGTCGTCAACAACGCCGGCCTCGGCGGCACCGCCGCGCTCGTCGACATGAGCGACGAACAGTGGTCCCGCGTCCTCGACGTCACCCTGAACGGCACCTTCCGCTGCACCCGCGCCGCACTGCGCTCGCTCAAGGCCTCCGGGCGCGGCGGGGTCGTCGTCAACAACGCCTCCGTCGTCGGCTGGCGCGCCCAGACCGGCCAGGCCCACTACGCGGCCGCGAAGGCCGGGGTGATGGCCCTGACCCGCTGCGCGGCCCTGGAGGCCGCCGAATTCGGCGTACGCGTCAATGCCGTCGCGCCGAGCCTGGCCATGCACCCGCACCTGGTGAAGGTCACCAGCGAGGAACTGCTCGCCGAACTGACCGCCCGCGAGGCCTTCGGCCGGTACGCCGAGCCCTGGGAGGTCGCCAACGTCATCGTCTTCCTCGCCAGCGGCTACTCCTCGTACATGACCGGCGAGACCGTCTCGGTCAGCAGCCAGCACCCCTAGATGAGCGAGTCCGAGGTGGCGCCCGCGAGGAGGGGCCAGGCACGCGCCTGCTCATCGGCCACCACAATGGGCGCGTGCCGACGAACAAGAAGAAGCCCCAGGTGACCGCGTCGCCCGAGCGCCGCAGAGAGCTCCTCCGCACTGCCGCCGAGGTCTTCGCCGCGCAGGGCTACAACGCCACCACCGTCCGGAAGATCGCCGACGCCGCCGGGATGCTCGCCGGCAGCCTCTACTACCACTTCGATTCCAAGGAATCGATGCTCGACGAGATCCTCTCCGCCTTCCTGACCGAGCTGTGGGAGGGCTACGACACCGTCCTCGCGGCCGGTCTTGGCCCACGGGAGACCATCGAGGCCCTGGTCACCGAGTCCTTCCGGGAGATCGACCGGCACCGCGCCGCCGTCGCGATCTACCAGAAGGAGTCCCGGACCCTCTCCGCGCAGCCCCGCTTCCACTACCTCTCCGACTCGCAGCAGAAGTTCGAGAAGGCCTGGCTGGGCACGCTGGAGCGGGGCGTCGCGGCCAAGGTCTTCCGCGCCGACCTCGACGTCCGCCTCACCTACCGCTTCGTCCGCGACACGGTGTGGGTGGCGGCCTCCTGGTACCGGCCGGGCGGACAGCACAGCCCCGAGGAGATCGCCCGCCAGTACCTCTCGATGGTGCTGGACGGGATCGCCCTGCGTACGTGACCGATGTACGTCACCCGATCCGAGGAGTCCCGATGCCCGAGGCCTACATAGTCGACGCGGTCCGCACCCCCGTGGGGCGGCGCAAGGGCGGCCTGTCCGCGGTACACCCCGCCGACCTGGGCGCGCACGTCCTGAAGGCGCTGGTCGAACGGTCCGGGGTGGACCCGGCCGCCGTGGAGGACGTGGTCTTCGGCTGCCTCGACACGGTCGGGCCGCAGGCCGGGGACATCGCCCGGACGGCCTGGCTGGCGGCCGGCCTGCCGGAGGAGGTGCCCGGGGTCACCGTCGACCGCCAGTGCGGCTCCTCCCAGCAGGCGGTGCACTTCGCGGCCCAGGGCGTGCTCTCCGGCACCCAGGACCTGGTCGTCGCGGGCGGCACCCAGAACATGTCGATGATCCCGATCGCCTTCGCCTCCCGGCAGGCCGCCGAGCCGCTGGGCCTCACCGAGGGCCCGTACGCGGGCAGCGCGGGCTGGCGGGCACGGTACGGCGACGCCCCCGTCAACCAGTTCCACGGAGCCGAGCTGATCGCACGGAAGTGGGGCATCTCGCGCCGTGACATGGAGGAATTCGCCCTGCGCTCCCACCAGCGGGCCCTGCGGGCGATCGACGAGGGCCGCTTCGCACGCGAGACGGTGGCGTACGGGGAGGTGACGGTGGACGAGGGCCCGCGCCGCGACACCACCCTGGAGAAGATGGCGGGCCTCCAGCCGGTGGTCGAGGGCGGCACCATCACGGCAGCCGTCTCCTCACAGGTCTCGGACGGCGCGGCGGCCCTGCTGATCGCCTCCGGGCGCGCGGTGCGCGAGCACGGCCTGCGCCCGCGCGCCCGCATCCACCACCTCTCGGTCCGGGGCGAGGACCCCATCCGCATGCTGTCGGCCCCCATCCCGGCCACCGCCCATGCCCTGAAGAAGACCGGAATGTCGCTGGCCGACATCGATCTGGTGGAGATCAACGAGGCGTTCGCGCCGGTGGTGCTGGCCTGGCTGAAGGAGACGGGAGCCGACCCGGAACGGGTCAACGTCAACGGCGGCGCCATCGCCCTGGGCCACCCGCTGGGCGCGACCGGAGTCAAGCTGATGACCACCCTGCTCCACGAACTGGAGCGCACGGGCGGCCGGTTCGGCCTCCAGACCATGTGCGAGGGCGGCGGCCAGGCCAACGTGACGATCATCGAGCGCCTGTAGCCGCAGGAGCTCGGGCAGGCCCGCCCGACCGGCCCTTCGACGGAGCCTGCGCGCGGCCCCGCCTGCGGGCTTCCGTGGGCGCGCGGTACCACGGTGGAGTGATGTGACCCACCAGTCGTCGCGTCCTCCGGCCAAGGTGTGCTAGCTTTGAGGCGTTGCAGTTGTGGTACCCATGAACTTTATGTGCGCCTGACGGGAATGTTCCTCAGGCGCTTTTATTGTTTTGCCGGACTCTCCGGATGGGGCCCTTTGCCGCCTATTCAGGAGATTTAAAATGGCACTTGGCACCGTGAAGTGGTTCAACTCGGAAAAGGGCTTCGGCTTCATCGAGCAGGACGGTGGCGGCCCGGACGTCTTCGCCCACTACTCGAACATCGCCACCCAGGGCTTCCGTGAGCTCCAGGAGGGCCAGCGCGTGTCCTTCGACGTCACCCAGGGCCAGAAGGGCCCCCAGGCGGAGAACATCCTCCCCGCCAACTAAGTATTTCAGCTTGCCGGGGTCCGCACCGCGAGGTGCGGGCCCCGGCTTGTCTGCTGTTTCGACCTTTTTGTTGTACCTGCCGGTTTCAGGAGGGCATTTCCGCATGACCAGCTCCAGCTCCGCACGACCCAGCCGCCGCCCCACCCGGGGTCGAGGTGCGGCTCAGGGACGTCCGAAGGCTGGCGCGGGACGGCAGAAGTCCGCCCCCGTTGCCAGGCCCCAAGAATTCACCATGCCCGACCCGCTGACCCCGGCACTCCCGGCCGTCGAGGCGTTCGGGGACATGGACATGCCCGAGGCGCTGCTGAAGACCCTCGCCGCCCAGGGCGTGACCGAGCCGTTCCCGATCCAGGCCGCCACGCTGCCGAACTCCCTCGCCGGCCGTGACCTGCTCGGCCGCGGCCGCACCGGCTCCGGCAAGACCCTGGCCTTCGGCCTGGCGCTGCTGGCCCGTACCGCCGGCCGCCGCTCACAGCCGAAGCAGCCGCTCGCGCTGGTCCTCGTACCGACCCGCGAGCTCGCCCAGCAGGTGACCGACGCCCTGGCCCCCTACGCCACGGCCGTCAACCTGCGCATCGCGACCGTCGTCGGCGGCATGTCGATCAACCGGCAGTCCGGCGCCCTGCGCCGCGGCGCCGAGGTGCTCGTCGCCACCCCCGGCCGCCTGAAGGACCTCATCGACCGCGGTGACGCCGACCTCTCGCAGGTCGCGATCACCGTCCTCGACGAGGCCGACCAGATGACCGACATGGGCTTCATGCCGCAGGTCACCGCCCTGCTCAAGCAGGTCCAGGCCGGCGGCCAGACCATGCTGTTCTCGGCGACGCTGGACAAGAACATCGACAAGCTTGTCAAGATGTTCCTCACCGACCCGGTCGGCCACTCCGTCGACCCGTCGGCCGGCGCGGTCACCACCATGGAGCACCACGTCCTGTACGTCCTGGACGAGACCGACAAGAAGGCCGTGGCGACGCGTATAGCCGCTCGCGACGGCCGGGTGATCATGTTCGTCGACACCAAGCGCGGGGTCGACCGCATGGTCAAGAAGCTCCTGGCGGACGGCGTCCGCGCCTCCGGCCTGCACGGCGGCCGCTCCCAGCCGCAGCGCAACCGGACCCTGGACTGGTTCAAGACGGGCGAGGTCACCGCGCTGGTGGCCACCAACGTCGCCGCCCGCGGCATCCACATCGACGACCTGGACCTCGTGGTCAACGTGGACCCGCCGACCGACCACAAGGACTACCTGCACCGCGGCGGCCGTACCGCCCGGGCCGGCGAGTCCGGCAGCGTCGTCACCCTGGTGCTCCCCGACCAGAAGCGGGACATGACCCGCCTCATGTCGGACGCCGGGATCTCCCCGCGCACAGCGCAGATCAAGTCCTCCGACGAGGAGCTGGCCCGCCTGACCGGCGCCAAGGCGCCCTCGGGCATCCCCGTGGTCCTGGAAGTACCGCAGGCGACCCCGCCGCGCCAGCGTTCCGCCGGCGGCCAGGGCGGTTCGGGCGCGGGCGGCGGCGGACGCCGCCGCTCCGGCGGGGCCCGCACCGGCTCCGCCACGGGCGCGGCTCCGGCCACGGGCGGCCGCGGC
>NZ_JBEZMA010000007.1:0-199912 GCF_040652415.1 Streptomyces sp. NPDC048255 | reverse complement strand
GGCGGCGCCCCGGCCCCCCCCCCCCAGCCCCCCCCCTCACTGCTCCCCCCCCCCGGGCGCCCACCCCCCCCCCCTCGGCGCGGGCCGCCCCCGGAGCGCGTCGATGCGCTCCGGGGCCGCCGTACGTCTGCGAGCGGTCAGGCTGCGAGGCCGAGGGCCGCCATCCGCTTGGTGTGCGCCTTGGTGATCCGGGTGAACATCTCGCCGACGGCCGCCAGGTCGAAGCCGGCCGCCATCCCGTCGACTCCGCCGACCAGCATGGTGGAGAGCGCGTCGCGCTCGGCGACCACGCGCTGGGCCTGCGACAGCGCCTCGCCCATCAGACGGCGGGCCCACAGCGCGAGCCGGCCGCCGCAGCGCGGGTCGGACTCGATCGCGGCGCGCACCTTCTCGACGGCGAAGTTGCCGTGGCCGGTGTCGTCGAGCACGCCGACGACGAGCGCGCGGGTGTCGGTGTCCAGGTGGCTGGCGACCTCGCGGTAGAAGTCGCTGGCGATCGAGTCGCCGACGTACGCCTTGACCAGGCCCTCCAGCCAGTCCGACGGGGCGGTCTGGCGGTGGAAGTCGTCGACGCCCTTCGCGAAGGGCTCCATGGCGGCGGTCGGCTCGACCTCGATGGCGGCGAGACGGTCGCGCAGCCGCTCGAAGTGGTGGAACTCGGCGGACGCCATGGCGGCGAGCTCGGCCTTGTCGTCGAGGGTGGGCGCGAGCTTCGCGTCCTCCGCGAGGCGCTCGAAGGCCGCGAGCTCTCCGTAGGCGAGTGCGCCGAGCAGGTCCACGACGGCGGCCCGGTACTGGGGCGAGGCAGAGGCGGTCGCCCAGTCCTGGGCGGCGATGCCCGCGGATTCTCCGGGGGCGCTGTCGTCGGCGGGCGAGGCGTTTTCTACGGTCGACATGCTCCGCACAATAGCCCGCCGAAAGGCGGCCCAAGTCACCACACCTGTTCACTGTCGGGCCCCGTAAACACGCCTACCCGGTGAATTCGCCCGACACAGCTGCGCGATTCCGGGGTACAGTGGTAATGCGCCTGCCGGATACTCGGCGGGCCATCCGAATGAGGATGCCCGGTCGGTGGCCCGATCGGCTCCAACCGACCCGCCCTCGGCGTGGTGCGTGCGTTCATGCGCATGGCCACCCATGAGGGGCCCCCTCAGCGGCACAAGCGCTTGAGCGAAGGCTTAGTGGTCCCGCGCAGCTTTGTACGTACGTCGCAGTACTGCAAGCCCGGCACGGTACGACCCCCATCGCCGCCTCGCGCCGCGTCTCACAGAAGAGGCAGCACCCTGACTACGTTCCGTGACCTCGGGATTCTCCCCGAGACCGCCGAAGCCCTTGAGGCCGTCGGCATCGTGTCCCCCTTCCCGATCCAGGAGATGACCCTCCCCGTCGCCCTTTCCGGCACGGACGTCATCGGCCAGGCCAAGACCGGAACCGGCAAGACGCTCGGTTTCGGCCTTCCGCTGCTGGAGCGGGTCACCGTCCCCGCGGACGTCGAGGCGGGCCGGGCGACGCCCGAGCAGCTGACCGACGCCCCGCAGGCCCTCGTGGTGGTTCCGACCCGCGAGCTGTGCACCCAGGTCACCAACGACCTCCTGCAGGCCGGCAAGGTCCGCAACGTCCGCGTCCTCGCCATATACGGCGGCCGCGCGTACGAGCCCCAGGTCGAGGCGCTCAAGAAGGGCGTCGACATCATCGTCGGCACCCCGGGCCGCCTGCTCGACCTGGCCGGCCAGAAGAAGCTCGACCTGTCGCACATCCGCGCGCTGGTCCTCGACGAGGCCGACGAGATGCTCGACCTGGGCTTCCTGCCCGACGTCGAGAAGATCATCAACTACCTGCCGCCGAAGCGTCAGACCATGCTGTTCTCGGCGACCATGCCGGGCGCGGTCATCGGCCTGGCCCGCCGGTACATGACGCAGCCGACGCACATCCGCGCCACCTCGCCCGAGGGCGAGGGCGTGACCGTCGCCAACATCAAGCAGCACGTCTTCCGTGCGCACAACATGGACAAGCCGGAGCTCGTCTCCCGCATCCTGCAGGCCGAGGGCCGCGGGCTGGCCATGATCTTCTGCCGTACGAAGCGCACGGCGGCCGACATCGCCGAGCAGCTGGAGAAGCGCGGCTTCGCCTCGGGCGCCGTCCACGGCGACCTGGGCCAGGGAGCCCGCGAGCAGGCGCTGCGCGCCTTCCGCAACGGCAAGGTCGACGTGCTGGTGTGCACCGACGTCGCCGCCCGCGGTATCGATGTCGAGGGTGTCACCCACGTCATCAACTACCAGACGCCGGAGGACGAGAAGACCTTCCTGCACCGCGTGGGCCGCACCGGCCGCGCGGGCAACAAGGGCATCGCCGTCACCCTGGTCGACTGGGACGACATCCCGCGCTGGCAGCTGATCAACAAGGCGCTGGAGCTGGACTTCCACGACCCGGTCGAGACGTACTCCACGTCTCCGCACCTGTTCGAGGAGATGAACATCCCGGCGGGCACCAAGGGCGTCCTGCCGCGTGCCGAGCGCACGCGGGCCGGCCTGAAGGCCGAGGACCTCGAGGACCTGGGCGAGACCGGCGGCCGTGGTGGCCGTGGCGGTCGCGGTCCGGCCGCCGCCGCCCCCGTGGTGACCGAGGAGCGCCCCGCGCGCACCCGTACGCCGCGCCAGCGCCGCCGTACCCGTGGTGGTACGGAGCTGGGCGCCGAGGCGGCCGACGCTGCTGTGACCCCGGTGGCCGAGGCCCCCGAGGCCCCGGGCGCCGACGAGCCGCGCAGGCCGCGCCGCCGCCGCACCCGGGTCGGCGCGGTGCCGGCCCAGGCCGTGGAGACGGTGGAGACGGTCGAGGCCGCTCCGGTCGCCGAGGCCGCTCCGGTCGCCGTGGTCGAGGCCCCGGTCGCCGAGGAGGCCCCGGTCAAGCCGAAGCGCACCCGTACCCGCAAGGCCGTCGCCGAGACCGTGGTCGCCGAGACCGTGGTCGCCGAGACCGTGGTCGCCGAGACCGTGGTCGCCGAGGCCGCGGTGGTCGAGGCGCCCGCCGCCGAGGAAGCCCCGGTCAAGCGGAGGCGGACGCCCACCCGCAAGCCCGTCGCCGCGGTCGCCAAGTCCGTCGTGGTCGAGGCCCCGGCGGTCGAGGAAGCCCCGGTCGCGCCGCGGCGGGCCCGTGCCCGCAAGGTCGTCGAGACCGCTCCGGAGCCGGACTTCCAGATGGCCCCGCCGGTGGAGCCCGTGAAGGCCCGCCGGACGACCCGGCCCCGCAAGGTCGCGGAGGCCGCTCCGGCCGCCGCCGCCGAGGAGGCCTCGGCCAAGCCGAAGCGCACCCGCACCCGCAAGGCGGCGGCCGCGCCCGAGGCGTAGTCCCCAGGCACCATCCGATGGCCCGGTCCCCCTTCCGAGGGGGGCCGGGCCATCGGCGCATCCCGCCACCACCGCTCCGTACGGGCCGGTAACCTCTGGCCATGAGCAAGCCGCCCTTCCTCACGCTGCCCTCCACCGCCCGCGCCCGCCGGCTCGCCACCGCGCGCGGCGAGTTCGCCGTGCACGAGGCGGGTGAGCCCGTACGCGGCACCGCCCTGCTGGTCCCCGGCTACACGGGCAGCAAGGAGGACTTCATCGCCCTCCTGGAGCCGCTGGCCGCCGCCGGCTACCGGGTGGTCGCCGTCGACGGGCGCGGCCAGTACCAGAGCCCGGGCCCGCGCGAGGAGGCCCCGTACGCCCTGGAGGAGCTGGCCCGGGACCTGTCGGCCCAGGCCGCCGCGCTCGGCGGGGGGCCGGTCCACCTGGTCGGGCACTCCTTCGGCGGGCTGGTCTCGCGCGCCGCGGTCCTGCGCGACGCCGTCCCCTTCACCTCGCTGACCCTGATGAGCAGCGGGCCCGCCGCGATCGACGAGGGCCAGCAGGCCCGTACGAAGCTGCTGGTCGCCGCGCTGGAGGCGCTCGGGGACGACATGCCCGCGGTGTGGGCGGCGATGCGCGCGCAGGACCCGCCGGACCTGGCCCCGGACTCCCCCGAGACCGTGAACTTCCTGCGCGAGCGGTGGCTGGCGACCGTCCCCGAGCAGCTGATCGTCACGGGCCGCGCCCTGATCTCGGAGCCGGACCGGGTGGACGCGCTGGCGGCGGTCGCGCTGCCGAAGCTGGTGCTGTCCGGAACGGTCGACTACGCCTGGCCCGTCCCGCTGATGGACGACATGGCCCGCCGTCTGGGGGCGGACCGGGTGGTGGTGCCGGGCGCCGAGCACTCCCCCAATGCGGAGAATCCGCAGGTCACAGCCAGTGCGTTGCTCGCCTTCTGGGAGTCCTGCAACGGTCGGTAGTTAGCGAGTGAAAAAATTTCCTTAGCGTAGGGAATGTTTGTCTCTTACACTTCGTTGAACCCTCTGCAAGGAGAAACACCGACGAAGGGAGAAGCCCGTGCGCTTCGAGATTCTGCGCCTGGACGACGTCGACGGAACCGCCGTGGACAGCACCGTCGTGGACGCGGCCTCCGTCAACCGGATCGTGCAGCAGGCCGCGTACGTCGGCCAGCGCATTCTGATCCGACCGGCCGAGACGGCGTCCTGCTGACGCCCGAGATCCCCGCACAGACGTCTGCGCCCCCGCACCGAGACCGGTACGGGGGCGTTCGCGCGTCCGCGCCTTCGCGCGGCGGAACTGCGCGCGGGTGCGACGGGCAGCGCGCGGCGGGCGCGGTCAGGCTCCCCGGACGACCTGGAGCACGCCGTTGATGATCTGCTGGACGGCGATCGCGGAGAGCATCATGCCGGCGAGCCGCGTCACGAGCACGACACCGCCGTCCTTGATGACCCGGATGATCACGAGCGAGTAGCGCATGGTGATCCACAGCACGATGTGCATGGCGACGATCGCGGCCCAGACGGACACCTGGCCGCTGACCCCGTCCGCCTTCTGCACGGCCAGGATCACGGACACGATGGCGCCGGGCCCGGCGAGCAGCGGCATGCCCAGCGGGACGAGGGCGACGTTCACGTCCTTGGTCTGCTTCGGCTCGTCGGTCTTGCCCGTGAGCAGGTCGAGCGCGATGAGCAGGAGCAGCAGACCACCGGCGATCATCAGCGCCGGGACGGAGACGTGCAGGTAGTCCAGGATCTGCTGGCCGCAGAGACCGAAGACGGCGATGACGCCGAAGGCCACGCAGACGGCCTGCCAGGCCATGCGGCGCTGCACCTTGCTGGGGCGGCCCGAGGTGAGGGCGAGGAAGATCGGCGTGATCCCCGGGGGGTCCATAATCACAAAAAGCGTGAGAAAAAGGGATCCGAAGACGGCGAAATCAAACACAGTGATGCCTTGCAGGAGAGAGGGGTGTTGCGAAGAAAAAGCGGAGGGGAGGGCGGAGCGGGCCCGGTCCGGGGGAAGGAACCGGCCTAGCGCTCGCGTCCGCCCGCGCCGGGCACGGGGAAGGCGCCGGTCGCACGGCGCGTGATCTCGCCGTAGATCTCGGGGTCGGTCGTGTACTCCCCGAGGCGGCAGGTCTTGCGGCTGCCGTGGTAGTCGCTGGACCCGGTGGTCAGCAGTCCGAGGTCGGCCGCCAGCCCGCGCAGACGGGCGCGGGTGGCGGAGTCGTGGTCCATGTGGTCCACCTCGATGCCGTCCAGGCCCGCGGCCGCCAGCTCGGCTATGACGGACTCGGGCACGCACCGGCCGCGCTTGACGGCGGCGGGGTGCGCGAAGACGGTGACGCCGCCCGCCGCCTTGACCAGGCGGATGGCGTCGAAGGGGTCGAGCTCGTGCTTCTCGGCGTACGCGCGCCCGCCGTCGGCGAGCCAGTCCGGCGTGAAGGCGTCCGAGACGGTGCGGACGACGCCGAGTTCGACGAGCGCCGTCGCGATGTGCGGCCGCCCCACGGAACCCTCGCCGGCGATCCGGGCCACCTGCTGCCAGGTGACGTCCACGCCGAGGGCCTGGAGCTTGCCGACCATGGCCTGGGCGCGGGGGGTGCGGTCGTCCCGGACGAGTTCCCGTTCACGGGAGAGCTCGGGCTCCAGGGGGTCGAAGAGGTACGCGAGCATGTGCAGCCCGACCCCGTCGAGCCGGCAGGACAGCTCGGCTCCGGTCACCAGCGTCAGCCCGGCGGGCAGGGCGGCGAGGGCCTCGGCGTAACCGCCCACGGTGTCGTGGTCGG
This sequence comes from Streptomyces sp. NPDC048255, assembly GCF_040652415.1. Classification (NCBI taxonomy): domain Bacteria; kingdom Bacillati; phylum Actinomycetota; class Actinomycetes; order Kitasatosporales; family Streptomycetaceae; genus Streptomyces; species Streptomyces sp. NPDC048255. The sequence goes on along the minus strand of NZ_JBEZMA010000007.1, from coordinate 193,783 downwards.
TCAGCGCGACCACGTCCAGCCCGGCGCCGGCTGCATGGCGCACCAGCTCGGCCGGGGTGTCCGTACCGTCCGAGGCCGTGGAGTGGGCGTGCAGGTCGATGCGCACAGCCTTGCTCCAGGGGTCGTACGGACGGGGACACTCCAGGATAACCGGGCCGAAGGCCTAGGAAGCGTCTCGCCGATCATGCCGGCCGGCCCGGGCCCGGCATGATCGGCGAGACACCCGCACTAGGCCGGCCCGAGGATGCGCGGGCTGAGGGCGCCGCAGGGCAGCAGCTCCACCTCGGCTCCCGCGTCGCGCAGGTCGGTGAGGACGAGTTCGTCGTACATCAGCAGGCCGGACTGCTCGGGCCAGACGATCGCCCACAGCCACAGCCCGCGCGCCTCGCCCGCGAAGACGGCCCGGTCGTCCGGGGCCCCGTTGAGGTGCCACAGCGGGGTCGGGCGGCCCGCCGCGACGACCTTGGCGTGGGGCGGCGCCGAGACGTTGATGTGCGAGCCGGGGTCGGGGCCGTCGATCCCCGCGTACCGCGCGCCGAGGCCGACACCCAGTTCCTCCGCGACCAGCAGCAGCTCCCCGATCCCGCCCAGCGGGCCGGGGCCCGAGCAGGCCACGGCCGTCGCCTTGCCCCCGCTGCGGTCGTCACCGGCGGACGCGATCCCGGTGAACAGCCACCCCACCGGCAGCGGCCACGGCATCCACACCGGCACCTGCGCCCGGTGCACCACCACGCCCAGGCCTTCGACGCTCGGCGGGATGACAGGCTGCAGGGGGTGGACGGTGCCGTGCACCGCGCACTGCCAGGAGTCGGAGAAGAGACCGGGCGCCCTGACCCGGCCACCGCACTTCGGGCAACTTGGTTCGCCCCTCATAAGAAGCCACGCTCCTCCCCGCCCGGCGCCCCGTCAAGACACGATCACCCGTCCGGGGGCGCGGCGCCGGTCTCAGTCCAGTGCGACTGCCGTACGCAGAGGGTCCCGCAGATCCGTGCCGCGCGCGAGCCAGCGTTCCTGGAGGGCGGCCGCGCCGTGCACCCGTTTCCAGGCGGCCTCGTTCGCCGTCATGGGGAGGAGGGGGAGGAAGTGGACCGGGTCCATGGGCTCGTCCAGCTGCAAGTCCTCCACCAGGCCGCCGGGTTCCGCCACGAGCACGGAGCTGAAGGGAGCCCCGTCCCACAGCGGCTCGCCCACGTCGAGCGAGGCGCCGGGGGCCACGATCAGCCCCTCGACCTGGGGGGAGGCGGCCAGTACCGCGAGCGGCCTGAGCAGTTTGTCGGTGGCCGCCAGACCTCCCCGTACGGTCAGCACCAGCTCGGCGCGCGGCCCGCGTACGGGGTCGGCGACCACGGCGGTCGGGTCGGTCATCGGGTGCGCGGACATGCCGAGGGTCGCGTACCGCAGGAGGCCTCCCTCGGAGAAGCGGAGTACCTCGATGCGGTCGGTGCCCAGGAAGGTGACGGCGGCGCGGGCGTCGGGTTCCCCGAACGCGGTGCGCAGCCGGGACTCGACGAGGGCCAGAATTTCTGCCATGCAGGGAGCATAGAACTCGTATCAGCCGGGTAAAGGGCGGGTCTTGACCATCTGTCGGCTGATAGTGTTGACAGCTGTTCGGGGCCGCACGCAGAAGCGGTGTTTCAGCGCCCCGGCTACAGGACGTCCCTCACGGGGGACCGGCCGGAGGAGGTGGGGCTGCGGTGGATCGAAGTCGATCGTGCAGTACCAATCGCTCTTCCACTTCTGTGACGGGCGCCTCCCGCCCCCTTTGATCTCCTGATCAGTAGAAGAGCGACGGCAGAACTTTGTCCTCCCGTCCTGCTTCCTTCCGCCTGCCTGCCGCAGGGGGAGGGTCTCCCACCCGTACGGTCCGCAGCCGTGCGTGCGAAGGAGCCTGCCATGTCGATGCTGCCCTACCTGCGTGCGGCCGTCCGTCCGTCGCTGCGCAAGTCCACCCCGGCCCAGCCCGGCTACGACACCACCCGCGACCCGTCCGCGAGCAGCGCGGTGGTCGACTGCGCCGTGTACCGGGGCGGCAAGCGCGACGCCCAGGATCCGGACGCGGCCCGTCTGACGCCGCGTGAGGCGATCCGGAAGGTCCGCGAGGACGGCGGTTTCGCCTGGATCGGGCTGCACGAGCCGACGGAGGCCGAGTTCGCGGGGATCGCCGCCACCTTCGGCCTGCACCCGCTGGCCGTGGAGGACGCGGTGCACGCCCACCAGCGGCCGAAGCTGGAGCGCTACGACGACACCCTCTTCACCGTCTTCAAGACCATCCACTACGTGGAGCACACCGAACTGACCGCCACCAGCGAGGTGGTGGAGACCGGCGAGGTGATGTGCTTCACGGGCCCCGACTTCGTCATCACCGTCCGGCACGGCGGCCAGGGCTCCCTCAAGGGGCTGCGCCACCGTCTCCAGGACGATCCGGAGCTGCTCGCCAAGGGGCCTTCGTCCGTCCTGCACTCCATCGCCGACCACGTCGTCGACGGGTACATCGCGGTGGCGGCGGCCGTCCAGGACGACATCGACGAGGTGGAGAGCCAGGTCTTCGCCGCTCCCGCCAAGGGCAGTACGCGCGGCGGCGACACGGGCCGCATCTACCAGCTCAAGCGCGAGGTACTGGAGTTCAAGCGGGCGGTCTCCCCGATGCTGCGTCCGATGGAGCTGCTCAGCGAGCGCCCGATGCGGCTGGTGGACCCGGACATCCAGAAGTACTTCCGCGACGTCGCCGACCACCTGGCGCGGGTGCACGAGCAGGTCGTCGGCTTCGACGAGCTGCTGAACTCGATCCTCCAGGCCAACCTCGCGCAGGCGACGGTCGCCCAGAACGAGGACATGCGCAAGATCACCTCCTGGGCGGCGATCATCGCCGTGCCCACGATGATCTGCGGGGTGTACGGGATGAACTTCGACCACATGCCCGAGCTCCAGTGGAAGTACGGCTATCCGATGGTGATGGCCTCGATCGTCGGGATCTGCTTCACCATCCACCGGGCGCTGCGCCGTCACGGCTGGCTCTGACGCGCCGCCGGGCCGTACGGGGGCACCCCCTACTCTGTTCCGCATGACTCTCAGCACGCTCGACCTGGCCCTCGTCGAGGAGGCCACCAAGAAGTCCGGCCTGATCTGGGTCCGCGGCGCCGGGGCCGACCGGGCCCTGTGGCACGCCTGGGTGGACGGTGCGGCCCACGTACTGGGCGACGGGCCCGGCGAGCAGCCGTTCCCGGGGCTGGCCGACGGCGCGTCCGCCGAGGTGACCGTGCGCAGCAAGGACAAGGGCGGCCGGCTGGTGGCCTGGACGGCGACGGTACGGGAGCTGGCGCCGGGCAGTGAGCCGTGGCAGGCCGCGGTCGCCGAGCTGAAGGGCAAGCGGCTGAACGCGCCCGACTCGGAGCAGATGACCGAGCGGTGGGCGCGGGAGTGCCGCCTGCTGCGGCTGGAGCCGGAGGCGGTCCGCACGGAGCTGCCGGCCGGTTCGCTGGCCGCGGCCCCGCTGGTGTCCCCGGCGACGACCCGCCAGCCGATTCCGGCGGGGCTGCCGAAGCTGCTGCTGAAGCGGAAGAAGGCGGCGCGCGCCTAGGTCCTGTCCGGGCGATCTTCGTGGATCAGCCCGCGTCGTCTGGTGCGGTGCATCGCAAGGCGGAGGATCGCAGCTCGTACTCGGCCGTACTCGCGCGGTCCGACAACGCGGCGAGGTGCCGTGCCAGGCGGCGCGGGCCCGCGAAGATCGCCCGGACAGGGCCTAGCCTCCGGCGGTGTGCCGCAGGTTCGGGGCTCGCCCTGTGCCGCCGTGGGCTGATGTGCGGCTGGGTGCGCGGGTGCGGCGGCGTTGCCATGGCTCCGCGCCTCGAACGCCGGCGGGGCCGCCCGCAGGGGTTACGGCTTCGTGGGGTTCGAGCCCTGGCCCTTGGACGGGGCGGCGGGCGGGGAGCCCGCGTCCTTCGTCGTCGGCAGCTGGGGCCCGTAGTCGACGGTCTGGTCCTGCTCGGGCGGCGCCAGCTGGAAGCTCTGGCCCCACTCCGCGAGTTCCACCCGCCCGGCGCCGCCGGCGCGTTCCATCAGCAGCGGGTACGGGGTCCCCTCCAGGGACACCGAGAGCTTGCCGCCCTTGCCCGCGTCCGCCGTGACCTGGACCGCGCGGGTGTGCCCGACCTTGGTGTAGGCGGCGCCCTTCGTCAGCTTGCCGTCGAGGCCCAGCAGCCCGTCCAGCAGGACGTCCATGTCGGTGAAGCCGCGGAACTGCTTGTACGAGGGGTCGCCCTCGGGCACCTTCACGTACTTGTCGCCGAGCTTGCCGGCCGATTCGGACTGCCCCCAGAAGGCGGCGCTGGCCTTCAGGTACAGCTGCTCCCCCACCCGGAGCAGCTGGAAGGTGTCCTCCTGCGACTTCACCTCGCCGGAGCCGCCGTCGGACTTCAGGCGCATGTCGAGGGTGAAGGTCTTGCCGCCGCTGACGAGCGTGCCGGACAGGTGGACGGAGTCGGCCTCCGTGGCGGCCGTCCTGGCCTTCTCCTCGATCTTGTCGGCGGAGAGCTTGCCGACCCCGTTCGTCCCCTCGTCGGGGTCCTTCCCCCCGCAGCCGGTGCCGGTGACGGCCAGGCCCGCGCACAACGCGCCGATGAAGGCGGCCCGGCGCATCCGCATGGCGGGGAGGTAGGCGGTCACGGGCGGATGCCTCTCGTCGTTCGGCTGGGGGCAGCAGGCAGCGTACCCGCCCGTGGGCCGCGGGCCGTCGACCCCCCGTAGGGACCCCGGGCGGACCGCCCCACCAGGACGCCTTCCGCCGGCACGGGCTAGCCTGAGGCACGGCAGGACTGTCGGTTGACGCTCTAGGAGGCGCTCGGATGGCTGCAGGCGCCCCGCGGATCTTCGTCTCGCATCTGTCGGGTGTGCCCGTTTTCGACCCCAACGGCGACCAGGTCGGCCGGGTCCGCGACCTCGTCGCGATGCTGCGCGTGGGCGGGCGCCCGCCGCGGCTGCTGGGCCTGGTGGTCGAGGTGGTCAGCCGGCGCCGGATCTTCCTGCCGATGACCCGGGTCACGGGAGTGGAGTCCGGGCAGGTCATCACGACGGGCGTCGTCAACATGCGCCGCTTCGAACAGCGGCCCACCGAGCGGCTGGTCCTCGGCGAGCTGCTGGACCGGCGGGTGAGGCTCGTCGCGGACGGCGAGGAGGTCACCGTCCTGGACGTGGCCATCCAGCAGCTTCCGGCCCGCCGGGACTGGGAGATCGACCGGATCTTCGTGCGGAAGGGCAAGGCGGGGGCGCTGCGCCGGCGCGGCGAGACCCTGACCGTCGAATGGTCGGCGGTGACCGGTTTCTCGCTGGAGGAGCACGGGCAGGGCGCCGAGAACCTGGTGGCCACCTTCGAGCAGATGCGCCCGGCCGACGTGGCGAACGTCCTGCACCACCTCACGCCCAAGCGGCGTGCGGAGGTGGCCAGCGCCCTCGACGACGACCGGCTCGCGGATGTCATGGAGGAGCTGCCGGAGGACGAGCAGGTGGAGATCCTCGGCAAGCTGAAGGAGGAGCGCGCCGCCGACGTCCTGGAGGCGATGGACCCGGACGACGCTGCCGACCTGCTCTCGGAGCTGCCGGAGGACGACAAGGAGCGGCTGCTGACGCTCATGCAGCCGGACGACGCGGCCGACGTGCGCCGCCTGCTGTCGTACGAGGAGAACACCGCGGGCGGCCTGATGACCACGGAGCCGATCGTGCTGCGGCCGGACGCGACGGTCGCCGACGCGCTGGCCCGCGTACGGCAGGCGGACCTGTCGCCGGCGCTGGCGGCCCAGGTGTACGTGTGCCGGCCGCCGGACGAGACCCCGACGGGCAAGTACCTGGGCACGGTGCACTTCCAGCGCCTGCTGCGGGACCCGCCGTTCACGCTGGTCAGCTCGATCGTGGACACGGACCTGCCGCCGCTGCGGCCGGACGCCTCGCTGCCCGCGGTCACCACGCACCTCGCCGCGTACAACATGGTGGCGGTGCCGGTGGTCGACGAGAGCGGTTCGCTGCTGGGCGCGGTCACGGTCGACGACGTACTGGACCACCTGCTGCCGGACGACTGGCGGGAGACGGAATTCCATTCCGAGGAGGCCGTGCGTGGCCACTGACCGAGGACGTTTCGACCGGGGGCGCGGCGAGCAGGCGCGCGAGCGGCGCCGGGAGCAGATCCGGGAGCGGCGCGAGCAGGCCCGGATGCAGGCGCGCGAGCAGGGACTCGCGGCGGAGGCGGCGGACCGTTTCGCCGAACGCGCGGGAAAGTCCGGTCAGAGCACCGGGGCGAGCGCGCTGACGCGCTCACGGGTCCGGCTGGACCTGCCGCGCGCGCCGCGCCGGTCGCTGCTGCCCGAGTACGACCCGGAGGCCTTCGGGCGCCTGTCGGAGCGGGTGGCGCGGTTCCTCGGCACGGGCCGGTTCATCGTCTGGATGACCCTGGTCATCATCGTCTGGGTGCTGTGGAACATCTTCGCGCCGGACGACCTCCGGTTCGACCAGTACCCCTTCATCTTCCTGACGCTGATGCTGTCGCTCCAGGCCTCGTACGCCGCCCCGCTGATCCTGCTCGCGCAGAACCGGCAGGACGACCGGGACCGGGTCAACCTGGAGCAGGACCGCAAGCAGAACGAGCGCTCCATCGCCGACACCGAGTACCTGACCCGGGAGATCGCGGCGCTGCGGATGGGCCTGGGCGAGGTCGCCACGCGCGACTGGATCAGGTCGGAGTTCCAGGATTTGATCAAGGAGATGGACGAGCGTCGTCTATTCCCGCTCGAGAGTGACGAAGGCGACCGCTAGCAGTCTTCCCCGCGGCATGCTACCGAGCCGTACCATCGGGGCATGGCTACCGACACATCCCCCGCCGACGCCGCCGCAGTGCCCGAGCAGGACGCGATCCTCGACGCGCTGGCGACGGTGAACGACCCTGAGATCCACCGGCCGATCACCGAGCTCGGCATGGTGAAATCGGTGGAGATCGGCGAGGGCGGCGCGGTCGCCGTCACGGTCTACCTCACCGTGTCGGGCTGTCCCATGCGCGAGACGATCACCAAGAACGTCACCGAGGCCGTGGAACGGGTCGCCGGCGTCACCTCGGTCGCCGTCACCCTGGACGTGATGAGCGACGAGCAGCGCAAGGACCTGGCGGCCACCCTGCGCGGCGGCACCGCCGAGCGCGAGGTGCCCTTCGCCAAGCCGGGCTCGCTGACCCGCGTCTACGCGGTCGCCTCCGGCAAGGGCGGCGTCGGCAAGTCCTCCGTCACGGTCAACCTGGCCGCGGCGATGGCGGCGGACGGCCTGAAGGTCGGCGTCGTGGACGCCGACATCTACGGCCACAGCGTGCCGCGCATGCTGGGCGTCGAGGGCCGCCCGACCCAGGTCGAGAACATGATCATGCCGCCGTCCTCGCACGGGGTGAAGGTCATCTCCATCGGCATGTTCACCCCGGGCAACGCCCCGGTGGTGTGGCGCGGACCGATGCTGCACCGCGCACTCCAGCAGTTCCTTGCCGACGTGTTCTGGGGCGACCTGGACGTGCTGCTGCTGGACCTGCCGCCGGGCACCGGTGACATCGCGATCTCGGTGGCCCAGCTGGTGCCGAACGCCGAGATCCTGGTCGTGACCACCCCGCAGCAGGCCGCGGCCGAGGTCGCGGAGCGGGCCGGCTCGATCGCCGTACAGACCCACCAGAAGATCGTCGGCGTCGTGGAGAACATGTCGGGCCTGCCGTGCCCGCACTGCGACGAGATGGTCGACGTCTTCGGCTCGGGCGGTGGCCAGAAGGTCGCCGACGGACTGACCAAGACGGTCGGCGCGAGCGTGCCGGTGCTGGGCTCGATCCCGATCGACGTCCGGCTGCGCGAGGGCGGCGACGACGGCAAGCCCGTGGTCCTGTCCGACCCGGACTCCCCCGCGGGCGCGGCCCTGCGGGCGATCGCGGGCAAGCTGGGCGGCCGCGCGCGCGGCCTGTCGGGCATGTCCCTGGGCATCACCCCGCGCAACAAGTTCTGATCTGCCGTCACGCGAAGGGGCGCCGCTCGTCGAGCGGCGCCCCTTCGCGTGTCCCGGCCGCCGCGTTACGCGTACGCCGCCAGGTCCCCGATGACCGAGAAGCCGAGGCCGTAGGCGCTCATGCCGCGCCCGTACGCGCCCAGGTGGACCCCGCTGCCGGTCGAGCCGGCGAGCACCCAGCCGAACTCCGACTCGCGGTAGTGGAAGGGCGTGGGCTCACCGTCGACGGGCAGCGACAGCGTCGACCAGTCCTCGCCGCCGAGGTCGTCAGCGAGCTCCCAGGCGGCTTCGGTCTGCTGGTCCAGCCAGTCGCTGCGCAGGGAGTGGTCCATCTGCCCGGGCCAGCTGTAGGCCAGCAGCCCGGAGCCGGCCAGCCAGGCCGCCGAGGAGACCGAGGTGGCCTCCAGGACGCCGGTGCCGTCGCCGCTGCGGCGCAGCGGGTTGCTCGCCACGGTGACGACCACGGCGAAGCGCTCCTTCTCGCCGGTGGCGATCTCGCCGCGGGCGGAGGGCTCGTCACCGTGCCCGGTGGAGCCGTGCTCCACGGTGCCGTCGGCGCCGAGGCCGACCTGCATGAGCCAGCGCGGGCCGGTGAAGGCCCCGTCCAGCCCGTACCAGGGGAAGTCGGCCCTCAGGTACCCCTCCGCCGTCCGGCGGGCCACCGGGACGGGAGCGGCGGCTTCCTGGGGCTGCGCGTCGGCCTGCGTGCCGGTCTGCGCGGCGCTCTGCGGTTCCTCCGCGGGTGCGGCGGCGGGGGCTTCCGCGGGCTGCGCCCCTACCCGGCTACTGCTCGTCGTCTCCATCTGGCCTCTCGTTCCGTGGGGTCCGAAGCGGCCCTCCCCCACGCTTCGCTGGGGGGACCCCCGCCCTCGGGCGTCCTGGATCCGGACTCATGGAGGATAGCCATCCGACCCGGGATCGCCGGGCAGGCTGCGTGGTGCGGCTCAGGTGGCGTCGGCGTCGAAACGGGCGCGCTGGTCCGCGGCGGGGGCCGCGGGCTTCTTCACGAGGTCCGCGCCGGCGGCGGGCGCGCCGCCGGTGGACGCGGCGGCCGCGGGAGCCGTCACGGCGTCGGTCTCCTTGCTGTTCACGGCGTCGGTGACGTCGTTCAGCTCCTTGCGGAGATCGAAGCTGCTGCGGATCTCCTTGAGGTCCTCGTTCTCGCTCAGCTGCTTGCGGATGAAGGTCTTCGGATTCAGGTCCTCGAACTCGAAATCCTTGAATTCCGGGCCGAGTTCGGAGCGGATGTCCTGTTTGGCGCTGTCGGAGAACGCGCGGATCTTCCGGATCACGCCCGTGACGTCCTGGATGACCTTGGGCAGCTTTTCCGGGCCGAAGATGAGAATGGCGAGCACCACGATCGTGACCAGTTCGAGTGCGCCTATGTCGTTGAACACCTTGCCGCTCCTCGGCTCTCTTCACTTCGGGCCCGGACACACGGTACCCGGCCTGCCCTGCGGGCCCATACCTGCGTACCGGCTGGGCCGCGGTTTCACCCGCGCGTCATGGAGTGCTCATGAGCCGTTCGCCGACCCGAGGACCACCTCCAGCGTGCGTTCCCGGCCCTCGCGCAGCACGGTGAGGGTCAGCGGATCGCCCGGGCGGTGGGCCCGGATCTTGATGATCAGCTCGTCGCCGCCGCGCACCCGCTGGCCGTTCACCTTGGTGATCACGTCACCGGCCTTGATCCCCGCGCGGGCGCCGGGCCCGTCCGCGACCACCGAGGGCTTGCCGTCCTCGCCCTTGTCGCCCACCTTGGCCCCGTCGCCCGTGTACTCCATGTCGAGGGTGACGCCGATGACGGGGTGGGTGGCGCGGCCGGTGCGGATGAGCTCCTCGGCGACGCGCTTGCCCTGGTTGATGGGGATGGCGAAGCCCAGCCCGATGCTGCCGCCCTGGCGGGTGGGGTCGCCCTTGTCGGCCCCGCGGATCGCGCTGTTGATGCCGACCACCCGGGCCGCGGCGTCCAGGAGCGGGCCGCCGGAGTTGCCGGGGTTGATGGGGGCGTCGGTCTGGAGGGCGTCGACGTAGCTGATGTCGCTGCCGTCGCCCTTGTCACCGCCCGCCGTGACGGGCCGGCCGGTGGCGCTGATGATGCCCGCGGTGACCGTGTTGGACAGGTCGAAGGGCGCGCCGATGGCCACCACCGGGTCGCCGACCTTCACGTTCTCGGAGTTGCCGAGGCTCAGCGGCTGGAGCCCGCGCACCCCGCTGACCTTGACCACGGCCAGGTCGTAGCCGGAGTCCCGGCCCACCAGCTCGGCGGTGACGCTCTCGCCGGTGCTGAAGGTGACCGTTATCTCCTTGGCGTCGCCGACGACGTGGTTGTTGGTCAGGATGTGGCCCTGCTGGTCGAGCACGAAGCCGGTGCCGGTGCCGCTGCCCGCGGTGCCCCGTACGTGCAGGGTCACCACTCCGGGCAGCGCCGTGGCCGCGATCCCGGCCACGCTCTCGGGCGCCCGGCCCTTGTCCGCGGCGGCCGCCTGGGGCAGCTCCAGGCGGGTGTTGCTCTGCCGCTCGGCGAGGACCCCGGCGTAGCCGCCGATCCCGCCGGCGAGCAGGGCCACGCCCGCGCCGAGGGAGGCCAGGTGCCACAGCCGGATCTGGCGCGGCTGCTTGCCCCGGTCCACGGCCTGGAAGGGCTGGTCGTCCCAGGGGTCGTAGCGCGGCCCCCGCGCGGCCGGCCCGTCCCCGTACGGGGTCTCGTACGGGGCCTGGTACGGGTCCTGGTGCTGCCGGAGGTCCCCGGCGGCCGCCGGGGCGGGGGCCGGGGCCGGGGCGGAGGCCGCAGCCGGGTCCGGGGCCGCGTCAGCGGCGGGAGCCGCCTCCGGGGCCGCGTCCTCGGCGGCCTGGGCACCTTCGGGGCGTGGTGCGGGGACCCCGTCGTGGTGGGGGTCCGCCGGCCCCTCGGGCCGGCTCCACCAGGACGGAGCCGGATCGGTCTGCTGCCTGTCGGCCATGGGCGCTCCCCGCGTACTCATGCGCATGTGCCGCAGATTCAACCAGGTCCCGGCTCAGCGCAGGAGCGAGACCGGACGGGCCGAGGCCGGTGGGGAGGGGTGGAGCGGCGGCAGCGGGGGCGGGAGGAGGGTGAGGACGGCTCCGGGGGTGGGCAGCCGGTCGCGGACGGCCGCGTCGGCCACCGACACGGCGGGGCCGGGCCGGGAGGCGGGAGCGGGGGAATCACCCCGGGCGTTCGGGTCCACGGTCTCCAGCGGCAGCGAGCCGCCGAGCGCGAGCGCGGCCAGCGACACGGCCCCGGCCGCGACGAAGGCGAGACGGCGGCGCGGACGGCCCACCTCGTGGATCCGGAAGCCCTCCTGCTGCGGGCGGGCGGCGGCAGCCGCCGGCAGGGCGTAGGCGAAGGAGGAGAGCGGATCGGGCCCCGCGGCACCCGGCGGACCGGAGGGCCCCGTGGGTCCGGCCGGACCTTCGGGCCCGGCGCCCGGCAGCCCTTGGAGGCGTGCCAGCAGCCCGGCGGACAGCGGCGGCGGCGCGCTCTCCACGAACATGGTCTTCAGACGGCGCTGCGCGTCGGCCTCGGCCTTGCACTTGGCACAGGTGGCCAGGTGGGCCAGGACCCGCTCGCGGGCGTCGTGCTTCAGCTCCCCGTCCACCAGGGCGGCAAGCCGGTCGCCAAGGTGCTGTTCGGCAGGAGAAGGACTGGCTCCGCTCACTCGGTTCCGCCCTCTCCCCCGGCGCCCGGAACGCCCACGGCCACCCCCGCGAGCGCGCGCTGCTCCGCGCGTGCCTCGGGAGAGCGGTGCTTGAGCGCCTTGCGCAGGTGCGAACGGCCCCGGTGGATACGGCTGCGCACGGTGCCGAGCTTCACGCCGAGCGTGGCGGCGATCTCCTCGTACGACAGACCCTCGATGTCACACAGCACCACGGCGGCGCGGAACTCGGGCGCGAGGGTGTCCAGCGCCTGCTGCACGTCCGCGTCGAAGTGCGTGTCGTGCAACACCTGCTGCGGGGACGGCTCACGGCTCGGCAGCCGCTCGGCGGCGTCGTCGGCGAGCGAGTCGAAACGGATCCGCTGCTTGCGGCGGACCATGTCCAGGAACAGGTTCGTGGTGATCCGGTGGAGCCAGCCCTCGAACGTGCCCGGCGTGTACGTGGACAGCGAGCGGAAGACGCGGACGAAGACCTCTTGAGTCAGGTCCTCGGCATCGTGCTGGTTACCCGTCAGACGGTAGGCAAGGCGGTACACCCGCGCACTGTGCGTGCTGACGATCTCCTCCCACGAGGGAGGTGTCCACGCCTGGGAGCCCGCATCGGCGGCAAAGGTCGCGGTGGTTGCGGTGTCTGCGGTGTGGAAGCGGTCAGCAATGTTGGTCACGGATTTCGGCTCACCCGCCGACCAGAAGAGGCGTCTCAGTACGCCCCCACGATCCACAGGCGCAGCCGCACCTCCCCTGTCGGCTCTGGTGGTGTCCAGTGGAGTCCCTACCATAGCCACCCCCTCCGTCAGCTCCGGATAAGCATTTTTGCAGTAACTTTGCACGGGATTTGGGCCCCGGACCGGCTCCGAGCCGTCGATCTGCCCGGCACCGTCCCCTCTTATCCCGCCTCCACCCCTCACAACGCCCGGTCCCATCTGCGGGTTCCCGACGTCAACGGATACAGTCACCGTTGCGCCAACTATGGGGACAGGAGAGGGTCATTACCGGCAACCGGCAGACGAGCTGGGCGTTCGCCGACGCGTTTGTCGCCGAGGACGACGCTCTGCGATGGGCCCGCGACCGGTCCAGGGAAGCGGGCCTGCGCTCCGTCTCCCCCGGTACCGGGGCCGCGCTGCGCCTGCTGGCCGCCACCGCGGACGCCAAGGCGGTCGCCGAGATCGGCACCGGAACCGGCGTCTCCGGCATCCACCTCCTGCACGGAATGCGCCCCGACGGGGTCCTGACCACGGTGGATCCCGAGGCCGACCGGCAGGCCTTCGCCCGCCAGGCCTTCCGCGCGGCCGGTTTCGCGGGCAACCGCGCCCGCTTCATCCCCGGCCGCGCCCTCGACGTCCTGCCCCGGCTCGCCGACGGCGGGTACGACCTCGTCTTCTGCGACGGCGACCCCGCCGAGTCCCTCGACTACCTCGCCGAATCGTTGCGGCTGCTGCGCCCGGGCGGACTCGTGTGCTTCGAGGGAGTGTTCTCCGACGGCCGTACGGTCGACTCCGCGGCCCAGCCGGTGGAGGTGCTCCGGGTCCGCGAACTGCTGCGCAGCGTCCGGGAGAGCCCGGCGCTGGAGGCCGCGCTGCTCCCGGTGGGCGACGGGCTGCTGTGCGCCGTGCGGCGCTGAGGCCCCTTAGATCGACCCGCAGGACCGGCGCAGGGCCTGCGTAGGACCGCCCCGCGGAGCCGGGTCCCCGTAGACCGCTCCGGCACCCCCCTCGGGCCGCCCCCCGCCGTCAGCGCAGCAGAGCGAAGGCGAGGGCCGTCGTGCCGCCCAGCACGGCGCCGGCGAGGAGCTGGGCGGCGGTGTGCGCCCGCAGGACCAGCCGGGACCAGCCGACGGCCGCGGCGACCGGGACCGCGAGGAGCATCGGCGCCCCGAAGGCGACAAGCAGGCGGACACAACGCTGCCCCGGCCGCAGATCGCGGTCGGGGCAGCGAAGAAATCTGTGAAAGTGCAGTCAGCGTCCTTGGGGGGTCAGCCGACGACCTTCTTCAGGGCGTCACCCAGGGCGTCCGCCTCGTCCGGGGTCAGCTCGACGACAAGCCGACCGCCGCCCTCGAGCGGTACGCGCATGACGATGCCCCGCCCCTCCTTGGTGACCTCGAGCGGGCCGTCGCCCGTCCGCGGCTTCATGGCCGCCATGCTCGTTCCCCTTCCTGAAACCAGCTCATCGTCAGCCGACGGCCCCATTCAGGCGCCTAATACCCGGCATCGAACACATTGCTTCCCAGCCATTATCCCGCATGTCAGGACCCGATGACCAACATCGCTCGGGAACGCTTGTGCAACGCGCTCGACCAAAACCACTCATTTCGGGGACCCGCCTGCGATACTTCGCCGCTCCCCCTGGCGAACGGCATCCGCTTTCTTTGACGCACATCACATGTGCCGTTCCCGTCCGGTCCGCCATGCTGGCCCTTGCACCGGCCGGTACCGGCCGGTAGCCAAGCCCGCGACGAAGGGGGACCCCCTGCCATGGCCGACAGCGTGCTCTACGAAGTGACCGACGGACTCGCGACCATCACGATCAACCGTCCGGACGCGATGAACGCCATGAACACGGAGGCCAAGGTCGCACTGCGCGACGCGGTCCGTGCGGCCGCCGAGGACACCGCCGTACGGGCCGTCCTGCTGACCGCGGCGGGCAACCGGGCCTTCTGCGTGGGCCAGGACCTCAAGGAGCACATCGGGAACCTCGCGGCGGACCGCGAGAACGGCTCCTCGCTGACGATGGACACCGTCGCGGAGCACTACAACCCGATCGTCCGGGCCCTCACCGAGATGCCGAAGCCGGTGGTGGCCGGGGTGAACGGCGTCGCGGCCGGGGCGGGCTTCGGCTTCGCGCTGGCGGCGGACTTCCGGGTCGTCGCCGACACCGCGTCCTTCAACACCTCGTTCGCGGGAGTGGCCCTGACCGCCGACTCCGGGGTCTCCTGGACCCTCCCCCGCCTGATCGGCGGCTCGCGCGCGTCCGACCTGCTGCTCTTCCCGCGCTCGGTCAAGGCCCAGGAGGCGTACGAGCTGGGCATCGCCAACCGCCTCGTCCCCTCGGACTCCCTGCACGCCGAGGCCGAGTCGGTGGCCCGCGCCCTCGCCGCGGGCCCCACGGTCGCCTACGCGGCCCTGAAGGAGTCCCTGGCGTACGGGGCCTCCCGTTCCCTCCCCGAGGCCCTGGAGCGCGAGGAGGCCCTCCAGGCCCGCGCGGGGGCCTCCGCCGACCACGGCATCGCCGTGCAGGCGTTCCTCGCGAAGCAGCCGCCGCAGTACCTCGGCCGCTAGGGAGTGTCGTCAAAGTGGCGTCGGCCGCCCGTAAGGCGGTGCTGGTGGGGTCTGGTGCGTGCGATCGCAAGGCGGAGGAGGGAGTCGATGCGGAGCATCGGCGACCGACGACAACGCGGCGAGCGTGCGTGCCGGACCCCACCAGCCAGACGGCACTTCGACGACACGACCTGGCCCGCCCAGGCCCGCGGCCGGGGCGTTACGCACCCGGCCGCGGCAGCCACCTCACCCGGTGCCGCCCGCCGGCCCGGCTCAGGCCGCGTCGCGGGAGGCGCAGTCCGCCAGGTGGTCGTTGACCAGACCGCAGGCCTGCATCAGGGCGTAGGCGGTGGTGGGGCCGACGAAGCGGATGCCGGCCTTCTTCAGGGCCTTGGCGAGGGCCGTGGACTCCGGGGTGACCGCCGGGACCTGCCCCAGCGTCCGCGGGGCGGGGCCGGGCTCCTCCGGGGCGTGGGACCAGATCAGGGTGTCGAGCTCGCCCGGCTCCCATCCGGCCAGCACCTTGGCGTTGGCCAGGGTCGCCTCGATCTTGGCCCGGTTGCGGATGATCCCCTCGTCGGCGAGGAGACGCTCCGCGTCGGCCGGTCCGAACTCCGCGACGGCCGCGATCTCGAACGAGGAGAAGGCCTTACGGAAGCCCTCCCTCCGCCGCAGGATCGTCAGCCAGGACAGCCCCGACTGGAAGGCCTCCAGGCACAGCCGCTCGTACAGCGCGTCGTCGCCGTGGACCGGGCGGCCCCACTCCGTGTCGTGGTAGAGGGTGTAGTCCGCCGTCGCCAGCGCCCAAGGGCAGCGCCGGCGCCCGTCCGTACCCGCGACGGTGTCGCTCACCGCTCACCGTGCTTGGTGAGGTCGACGTGGCCGTCCTCGTCCGCCGGGCCCGCGGAGGCCGCAGCGGCCACCACGGCCGTCAGCTGGGCGATCCGGGCGTCGCGCTCGGCCAGCTCCGCCGCCAGCCGCTCCAGTACGTCGTCCACCTCGGCCATCCGGTAGCCGCGGGGCGCGACCGGCAGCCGCAGCGCGTCGATGTCGGCCCGTACGACGGGGCGGCTCTCCGGCAGCCCGTCCGCGACCCGGTCCGGCTCCGCTTCCGGCAGGACGGCCTCCGAACCGCCGCCGATCACCGCGAGGGTGACCGCCGCCACGACCACGACCAGCGCGATCATCAAGAAGAAGAACACGATCACTCCCCTGAGAGACTCCGGCCACCAGGTTAAGGTCGCAGACGAGGCGCAAGGGCCGCCGAAGGAGGAAAGAGCAGGATGCTGCGACTGGGCAGGCGCGAGTTCGACACCCACGAGCCGGTGATCATGGCCATCGTGAACCGGACGCCGGACTCCTTCTACGACCAGGGCGCGACCTTCCTCGACGAGCCGGCCCTGGACCGCGTCGAGCAGGCGGTGGCCGAGGGCGCCGCCATCATCGACATCGGCGGGGTCAAGGCGGGCCCGGGCGAGCACGTGGACGCGGCCGAGGAGGCACGGCGTACGGTCGGCTTCGTCGCCGAGGTCCGGCGCCGCCACCCCGACGTGGTGATCAGCGTGGACACCTGGCGGCACGAGGTCGGCGAGGCGGTGTGCGAGGCCGGGGCCGATGTGCTGAACGACGCGTGGGGCGGGGTGGACCCCAAGCTCGCGGAGGTCGCCGCGCGCTACGGCGCCGGGCTGGTCTGCACCCACGCGGGCGGGGTGGAGCCGCGTACCCGGCCGCACCGGATCGCGTACGAGGACGTGATGGCCGACATCCTGCGGGTCACGGTCGGCCTCGCCGAGCGGGCGGCCTCGCTGGGCGTCCGCCGGGACGCGATCATGATCGACCCGGGCCACGACTTCGGGAAGAACACCCGGCACTCGCTGGAGGCCACCCGCCGCCTGTCGGAGATGGCCGACACGGGCTGGCCGGTCCTGGTCTCCCTGTCCAACAAGGACTTCGTCGGCGAGACCCTCGACAAGCCGGTCAAGGAGCGCCTGCTCGGCACCCTGGCCACGACGGCCGTCTCGGCCTGGCTGGGCGCGCAGGTCTACCGGGTCCACGAGGTCGCGGAGACGAAGCAGGTCCTCGACATGGTCCGCTCGATCCAGGGCCACCGCCCCCCGGCGGTAGCCCGCCGCGGCCTGGCCTGAGCCGCCGGCCTGGCGTGAGCCGCGCCCGGAAACGGCCCTGGGCCCGCCCAGGAACGACAGGGCCCGGGCCCTGAAAGGCCCGGGCCCCGGGGCTACTTGCCGACTTCCTTCGTCACCAGCGCGATCGCCTCGTCCACGTCGTCCGTGACGTGGAACAGGTAGAGGTCCTTCTCCGAGGCCTTGCCCTGCGCGATCACCGTGTTGCGCAGCCAGTCGATCAGCCCGCTCCAGTACTCCGTGCCGAACAGCACGATCGGGAAGCGGGTGATCTTCTGCGTCTGTACCAGCGTCAGCGCCTCGAACATCTCGTCCAGCGTGCCGAGGCCGCCCGGCAGGACCACGAAGCCCTGGCTGTACTTCACGAACATCGTCTTGCGGACGAAGAAGTACCGGAAGTTCAGCCCGAGGTCGACGTGCTGGTTGAGCCCCTGCTCGAAGGGCAGCTCGATGCCGAGGCCGACCGAGATGCCGCCCGCCTCGCGCGCACCCTTGTTCGCCGCCTCCATGGCGCCCGGGCCGCCGCCGGTGATGACCGCAAAGCCGGCGTCCACCAGCGCGCCGCCGATCCGTACGCCCGCGTCGTACTCCGGCGTCCCCGCCGGGGTGCGGGCCGAGCCGAACACGCTGATCGCGGGCGGCAGCTCGGCGAGCGTGCCGAAGCCCTCGATGAACTCCGACTGGATGCGCAGGACCCGCCAGGGATCGGTGTGCACCCACTCGGAGGGCCCGGCGGAGTCCAGCAGCCGCTGGTCCGTCGTACTGCCCGCCTTGATCTGGCTCCGCCTCCTCAGCACCGGCCCGAGCTGCTGCTCCTCGGGCCGACGACGAGCGGACCCTTCAGGGTTGCCCATGATGTGCTCCCTCCTGCTGATCGTTCGGCCAAGGGTAGACACAGCAGAGTGACGAAAATCGGAACTCGACAGGTTGCTGGCGTGGCCGGACGGACTTGAGAAGCGAACAGACGCCCCATGGGCCACCAAAACCGGTGAGGAACGGGTGATCGGCGAACGGACCCACGTACGCCCCCATAGCTTCACGTCTCATGAAGCTCGTTGTGCAGGTCAAGCTCCTGCCGACGCCCTCGCAGGCGTCGGCACTCGCCGCGACCCTGCGCGCCTGCAACGAGGCGGCCTCATGGGTGTCGGAGGCGGCCTTCGAGCGGAGGATCTTCCGGAACTTCGACCTGCGTCAGCGGGGTGGCCGGACGCGGACGGTGCATCACAGCCAGTGATGCACCGTGACTCAAGCCCTACTGCCCAGGCGGCGGGGTGCTGAGCCAGGCGCGGAGTCGTTCCTCGCAGTGCAGGATGGCCTTCGTCTCGACGCGCTCGTCGACCTTGTGCGCCAGCAGGGCGTCGCCCGGGCCGTAGTTGACCGCCGGGACGCCCAGCGCGCTGAAGCGGGAGACGTCCGTCCAGCCGAACTTGGGCATGGCGCGGCCGCCGACGGCCTCCATGAAGGCCGCCGCCGCCGGGTGGGAGAGGCCGGGCAGGGCGCCGCCGGAGGAGTCGTCGACGACGAACTCGGCGATGTCGCAGTCCGCGAAGACCTCCCGTACGTGGGCCAGCGCTTCGGCCTCGCTGCGGTCCGGGGCGTAACGGAAGTTGACCGTCACCGTGCAGGCGTCGGGGATCACGTTGTTGGCGACGCCGCCCTCGATGCGCACGGCGTTGAGGCCCTCGTGGTACTCCAGGCCGTCGATGACCGGCCTGCGGGGCTCGTACGCCGCCAGCTTGGCCAGGATCGGTCCGGCCGTGTGGATGGCGTTGGAGCCCATCCAGCTGCGCGCGGAGTGGGCGCGCTCGCCGGCCGTGCGCAGCAGGACGCGCAGGGTGCCCTGGCAGCCGCCCTCGACCTCGGCGTTCGAGGGCTCCAGCAGGACCGCGAAGTCCCCCGTCAGCCAGTCGGGGTGGGCCGCGGCGACCTTGCCGAGACCGTTGAGGTCGGCGGCGACCTCTTCCTGGTCGTAGAAGACGAAGGTGAGGTCGCGGTTGGGCTCGGGCACGGTCGCCGCGATACGCAGCTGCACGGCGACGCCCGACTTCATGTCGGTCGTGCCGCAGCCCCACAGCACGTCGTTCTCGTCGAGGCGGGACGGCACGTTGTCGGCGATCGGCACGGTGTCGAGGTGGCCGGCGAGTACGACGCGCTCGGCGCGGCCGAGGTGCGTACGGGCGACCACGTTGTTGCCGTAGCGGTCCACGGTGAGGTGCGGCAGGGCGCGCAGCGCGTGTTCCACGAGGTCGGCGAGCACCTTCTCGTCGCCGCTCACGGAAGGAATGTCGACGAGCCGGGCGGTCAGCTCGGCGGCGTCCAGGGTGAGGTCCAGCTCGGATGCGGGCATGGAACCGACCCTAACCCCCCGGGATGGGACACCGCCTCGCCGTCCGGCCGATGGACGCGTCATATGCCTCAAGTACGGTGGGCCGCGTGTCCGAGACCCGTCGCCCTCGCCCTCGTCGCCGCAGGCCGCTCCGTGCGGCCGTCGGTTTCCTCGTGCTGATCGCGGTGATCGGCTACTTCGCCGTGCAACGGGACTCCAACGGGGGCGCGGGCGCCCCGTACTGCACGGCCACCGGGGGCGCGGACAGCCGGCAGAAGTACGAGATGACCCCCGAACAGGCGGCGAACGCGGCGACGATAGCCGCCGTCGGCATCTCCAAGGGGCTGCCGGACCGGGCGGTGACCATCGCGCTGGCGACCGCGATGCAGGAGTCCTCGCTGCGCAACCTCGACCACGGCGACCGTGACTCGCTGGGCCTCTTCCAGCAGCGGCCCTCGCAGGGCTGGGGCACCCCGGAGCAGATCACGGACCCGGTGTACTCGGCCGGGATCTTCTACGACCACCTCGTGGACGTCCCGGGGTACTCGCGGCTGCCGCTGACGGTGGCCGCGCAGAAGGTGCAGCGCAGCGGCTACCCGCAGGCGTACGCGAAGCACGAGCCCGACGCGACGGTCCTGACGGCGGCCTTCGGCGACGGCGGCGCGCTGTTCTGCTCGGGTCCGGCGCCGCTGCGCGGCGACCCGGAGACGGTCAGGGCGGAGCTGGTACGGGCCTTCGGCAAGCAGGCGCTGGGCGGCGCGAGCAGCGCGGGCGGCTCACCGGACAGCGCGACGGAGCTGGTCGGGGTCCAGGAGCCCGAGATCAGCCTCCGGCTGAAGCGGGACGGCGGCCCGGACGAGGCCAGGCGCGGCCGGGCGATGGCCAACTGGGCGGTGGCCCGGTCGCACGAGCTGGGCATCGCCCGGGTCTCGTACGGGGACGAGGGCTGGATCGGCGGCAAGGCCCGGGGCCAGTGGCAGCCGAAGGGCGGCATCGGCAAGTCCGGTGACGGCGATGCGCACAACGCCTCCGACGGCGAGGTACGGATCTTCGTGGCCCGCTGAGCGGCCCGCGCTGCCCGTCGGCACGGGCACCCCGCGCTGCCCGTCGGCGCGGCACACCCGGCGCACGTCGGCGACACGCCCGGCGGGCCGGTCCGGCCACGCGTACGAGGGGTCACCCCTGCGGGGGTGACCGCGCGGCCCCGCCAAGAGGGCCGTACGGGCAAGGAATCCCTGGTGGGCGGGGATCCGATGCATTTGTCGCGGAAGCCGATTAAACGATGCGTTACCGATCCTTTACCAACCGGCTCCGCAACTCCACCCGCCCCCCGAGCGGTTGTACACGGCGTACTCAGCCGCTACCGCTTAGGAGCATCATGACCCTCCCCCTGACCCGTCGGATCGCCCGTGCCGCGCTGCTCCTCGCAGCCGGGACAGCGCCCGTGGTCGGTGCGGCCGGCGTGGCCAGTGCCGCCGGTCTGGAGTCCGTGCCGCAGCTGGGCGCGCTCACCGCCCCGGACACCGCCGATGCCACCGCCGCGACCGACGTGGCCACGGACGCCGCGGGCACCGCCACGGAGGCCGTTCCGGCCGCCGACCTGGCGGGGACCACGGGCGGCCTCCTCGGCGGACTGCCCGCCACGCAGGACCTCCCGGCCGCCACGCAGGGCCTGCCCACCGACGCGCTGCCGCTGGCCGGCGGTCTTCCCGGCGGTCTTCCCGGTGGCCTTCCCGGCGGTCTTCCGGGTGGTCTCCCCGGCGGCCTGGCCGGCTGACCGTCCAGGAGACGCAGAAGGGGCCGGGAGCACGAACTCCCGGCCCCTTCGGGCTGTTCGGAGGGCCTCGGCCCAGGCGCCTCGCCTCAGCCGAGGCGCTTGACCGCAGCCTCGACCCGCTCGTCGGTGGCCGTGAAGGCGACGCGGACGAAACGCGCGCCCGCCTCTCCGTAGAAGTCGCCCGGCGCGACCAGGATGCCGAGCTCCGCCAGGTGGGCGACGGTGTCCCAGCAGGGCTCGTCCCGGGTCACCCACAGGTAGAGGCTCGCCTCGCTGTGCTCGACCCGGAAGCCGTGCGCCTCCAGGGCCGTGCGCAGGGCCGCGCGGCGGGCGGCGTAGCGGGCGCGCTGCTCCTCGACGTGGCGGTCGTCGCCGAGGGCCGCGACCGTGGCCGCCTGCACCGGGGCGGGGGTCATCATGCCGCCGTGCTTGCGGATCTGGAGCAGCTCGCCGAGGACGTCCGCGTCACCGGCGACGAAGGCCGCCCGGTAGCCGGCCAGGTTGGAGCGCTTGGAGAGGGAGTGGACGGCGACCAGGCCCTCGTAGGAGCCGCCGCACACCTCGTCGTGGAGGACGGAGACGGGCTCGGCCTCCCAGCCCAGCTCCAGGTAGCACTCGTCGCTGAAGAGCAGGATCCCGTGCTCGCGCGCCCAGGCCACGATCCGGATCAGCTCCTCCTTGGAGAGGACCTTCCCGGTGGGGTTGGACGGGGAGTTGAGCCACAGCAGCTTCACCCCGGCCGGGTCGAGTTCCGTGGGGTCGTCGTAGACGACCGCCTCGGCGCCGCACAGCCGCGCGCCGACCTCGTACGTGGGGTAGGCGAGCCGCGGGTAGGCGACCTTGTCGCCGGCGCCGAGGCCCAGCTGGGTCGGCAGCCAGGCCACCAGTTCCTTGGAGCCGACCACCGGAAGGACGTTGCGGTGTCCGGCGGCGCTCGCGCCGAGCCGTCCGCGCACCCAGCCGGTGATCGCGTCGCGCAGGGCGGCCGTGCCCCAGACCGTGGGGTAGCCCGGGGAGTCCGCGGCGCCGATCAGGGCGCGCTGGATCAGCTCGGGCACCGGGTCCACGGGGGTGCCGACCGACAGGTCGACGATGCCGTCCGCGTGGGCCGCCGCCGTGGCCTTGTACGGCTCCAGCTTGTCCCAGGGAAAGACGGGAAGACGGTCGGATACTGCGGCCACGGTGCGCTCTGCTCTCTCTGGTGACGGGGGCTGCGGACGGACAAACGCCTCGGTCCCGTGCGGCGGGCAAGCCGGACGGGACCGAGGGGCGCTTCTGCCGTGAAAGGTCAGTGCTCGCCGTTGATGCCGGCGGGCAGCGCAGCGATGAAGGGGTGATCGCGCTCGATCAGGCCCAGCTTGGAAGCACCACCGGGCGAACCGAGCTCGTCGAAGAACTCGACGTTCGCCTTGTAGTAGTCCTTCCACTCCTCCGGAGTGTCGTCCTCGTAGAAGATGGCCTCGACCGGGCAGACCGGCTCACACGCACCACAGTCGACGCACTCGTCCGGGTGGATGTACAAGGACCGCTGGCCCTCGTAGATGCAGTCGACGGGGCACTCTTCGATGCATGCCTTGTCCTTGACGTCGACACAAGGCTCCGCGATGACGTAGGTCACGCTCTCGTTCCTCCTCGGTAGGGCTTTCCATATCGCGCGGGAGCGCGGCGTCGTCGATGCCCGCACCTAGTATCTCCGTTCCCGGGCACGATCCGAACAGGAGGGGCGGACAGAGCTGTGGAAATCACTGCAGGTGGGCTGCTGGAGGTCCGTATCACCCCGGCTGACGTGGGAAAACGAGTGTCTGTACGACGAGTGGAGGCCGGGCTGAGGGGATCCCCCGAGTTCACCGACACCGTAGGGGTTCTCACATCCTGGGACGAGGGTGTGCTGCTGATCACACAAAAGAACGGGCAGTCCGTCCGTATCGCGGAATCTGCGCTGGTCGCGGGCAAGGTCGTGCCCGCGGCACCGGCCCGCAGGCGGGGTCCGGCGGCCTCCTTCGAGGAGCTGACGCGGGTCGCCGCGCGGTCCTGGCAGCCGCTGGAGAGCGAGCCGCTGGGCGAGTGGACGCTGCGGGCGGCCGAGGGTTTCACCCGGCGCGCCAACTCCGTCCTGCCGCTCGGCGACCCCGGGATACCGCTGGACGATGCACTCGCGCGAGTGACCTCCTGGTACGCGGAACGAGAACTTCCGGCGTATGTGCAGGCCGCGACGGGGGCCGCGGGCACCCAGGAGCTGCTGTGTGCGGAGCTGGAACGCCGGGGCTGGACGTCCGAGGTGTCGGCGGAGGTACGGATCGGGGCGCTGGCGCCGGTGGGCGACGTGGACGCGCCCGCCGCCGACGCCGTACGTCTGACCCGTGCCCCGGACGAGGACTGGCTCGCCCGCTACGGCAAGGTCACCGACCCGGCGCTGGCCCGGCGGATGCTGGTCGAGGGGCCGTCGGTGTGGTTCGCGGCGCTGCCCGGGGGCCGGGCCATCGGGCGGTGCGTGGTGGACGGGCGGTGGGCCGGGTTCGCGGCGGTGACGGTCGACCCCGCGCACCGCCGGGAGGGCCTGGCCACCGCGGTGATGGCGGCCCTGGCGCGCCGGGCGCTGGAGGAGGGCGCGTCGGCGGCGTGGCTCCAGGTGGAGACGGACAATGCGGCGGCGCGGGCCTTCTACGACGGGCTGGGCTTCGCCACCCACCACACGTACCACCACTACCGGGCGGCGTCGTGAGCCGGGCGGAGCGGCGGGCGCAGTTCGCGGCGGAGGCCCGCTCGGAGCGCCCGGACCTCGCCGTGCTGTGCCTGCTGCTGGCGGCGGAGGCCGACCCGGAACTGGACGAACGGGCCATGGACTGGGCCCAGATCGAGCTGGACCGGCTGGCCGGGATGCTGCCGTACGGGCTGCGGGAGGGCCGTCAGTGGGCCTCGGCGGTCACGGAACTGCTGGGCGGGCAGCTCGGTTTCCACGGCACCCCGGCCGACTACGACCGGCTGTCGTCCTCGCTGCTGCACGAGGTGCTGCGGCGCCGGCGGGGGCTGCCGATCCTGTTGTCGGTGGTGTGGCTGGAGGTCGCCCGGCGCGCGGGGGCGCCGGTGTACGGGCTGGGGCTGCCGGGACACTTCGTGGTCGGCTTCGGGGATCCGGAGGACGGGGTGGTGGTGGACCCCTTCGCGGGCGGCGCCTCGCTGGGTGCGGGGCCTGCGGAACTGGCGGCGGGGCCGCGTACGCCCGCCAGGACGCTGGACATCGTCCTGCGGATCCTGAACAACATCCGTGCCTGGGCCTCCGCCCGCCCGGAGGAGTCGGCGGTGGCCCTGTGGGCGCTGGAGCTGTCGCTGCTGCTGCCGTCGCACCCGGCGTCGCTGCGCTACGAGCGGGCGCGGCTGCTGGTGGAGCGGGGCTCCTTCCAGGAGGGGGCCGCGGAACTGGACGCGTACGCGGAGGTGGTCGCCGCGGTGGACACCGACGCGGCGTCGCGCATCCGCGCCGAGGCCGTTTCCGCTCGCGCTCTGCTGAACTGAGTCCCCGCCGCTGCCGCTGCCGCTGCGCGGGGCCGGGCGGGGCGGGGCCGGGCCGTTGCGCGGAGGGCAGGCCGAGGCGGTGCGGGCCGCTGCGCGGAGCCTCCCGGGCGATGCCCGGACCCGCGCCTCAAACGCCGGCGGGGCTGGATTGGGCCGCTGCCGTCAGCCCGGCGCAGCTGGATTGCCCGCAGGCAGCCCGGGCGCAGCTGGATTGCCCGCGGGGCAATTTCAGCCCCGCCGGCGATTGAGGCGCGGGGTCCGGGGCGGAGCCCCGGCAACGGCGCCGCTGGTCGGAGCGGCGCGGGGTCCGGGGCGGAGTCCGGGCAACGGCGCCGCGAGGCAGAGCGGCAACGGGCGACGCGCGGAGCCCCCGGCCCGGGGTGCGGGGCGGGGGCTCCGTGGAACGGGTGCCCTGGGGGCGTCTAGCTGGCGTTGGTGTCGATGACCACCGTGCGCTCGGCCGTGTTCTTGCCGCGCAGGGCCGTGCCGAGGGCGCCGGCGACGTCCTGCGGGGTGACCGCCGTCTTGGCACCGGTGCCCCGGGTGATCAGGACTCCGTCGAAGGTGTTCCCGTAGGTCTCCTTCAGCGCCTCCAGGTCGAACTTCTCGACGAGGTGGCCGTCCACGACCTGCATGCTGAGGATGCGGGGCAGGGACTTGCTGCCGAAGGCGATGCTCTTGCCGCCCGCCTTGACGACGGCGTTCGCGGACATCGCCGGCTCGGCGAAGCTCTTCATCGCCCGGTCGAGTTCGGCCTGGTCGATGACCGGCGCCTTGGTGGTGACGGGCAGTTCGACCGCGGTGGACTTGCCGGTGGCGACCATGTCGCGGAAGGCCTGGGCGACCTGTTCCACGGAGGCGTCCACGTCGAGCGTGCTGCCGGCCGTGCCGGGGACGGC
Source organism: Streptomyces sp. NPDC048255 (assembly GCF_040652415.1). Lineage (NCBI taxonomy): Bacteria > Bacillati > Actinomycetota > Actinomycetes > Kitasatosporales > Streptomycetaceae > Streptomyces > Streptomyces sp. NPDC048255. The sequence goes on along the minus strand of NZ_JBEZMA010000007.1, from coordinate 168,187 downwards.
GACGGCCTTGCCGGTGTCGAACGTGATCGTGCCCTCGGTGGCCGTGCCGGCGGTGGCGGCGAGCTCCTGGAGCGCGACCTGGAGCTTCTCCTCGTCGCGCGGCAGGACCGGGTCGGCCTTGCGCTCGTTGCCGAGGAGCGAGCCGATCACGGTGACGGGGTTGTAGTCGCTGCCGGCCGCGTTGCGGACGGTGGTCTGGCTGTCCAGGGTCAGGCCGGCCTTCTCGGGCTTCAGCTCGACCTGCTTGCCGCCGACGCTGAGCTGGAGCGGAGCGGTCGCGCGGGTGCCGAAGGCCTTCTGGAGCTTGGCCACGGCCTCGTCGCGGCTGCCGCTGATGTCGACGCCGAGGACGGTGGTGCCCTTGGGGACGTCGGAGTGGTTCAGGAGCAGCCCGGCGCCGTAGGCCACGCCGAGCAGGGCGACGAGGCCGCCGCCGAGGAGGACCAGCTTGGAGCGGCCCTTCTTGGCGGGCTTGGCCACGGCGTTCGGCTTCGCGGCCGCCGGGCGGGCGGCCGCCGGGGCCGGTCCGGGCGCCGGTACGGGGAGGGGTGCCGGGGTGTCCAGCTCGGGGCCGGGCCAGCGGGGCGTCTCGCCGGGGCGCGGCCCGTCGACGGGGACGGTCCCGAAGCCGGGGCCGCCGGTGGGGCCGGCGGGGACGCCGCCCTGGCTGCCGTAGACGGGGAACGCCTCGGTGACGGGGCCGCCGTCCTCCTGGCCGCTCCCGTACGCCGGGAAGCCCTGGGTCGAGCCCACGCCGGGGCCGCCCGCGTGCGGACCCGCGGGGGCCGGGGGCTGGGGCTGGGCCCGGCCCGGCCCCATCGGGTCCTGGCCGTAGCCTGCGCCGGAGCCCGCGACCGGCGGGGGCGGGGTGGTGCGCGGCGGGGCGTAGCTCGCGCCCGGCACCGGCGGGGGCGGCGAGGTGCGCGGCGGGGCGTAGCCCGCGCCGGGTACGGGCGGGGGCGGCGGGGCGGCCGCGGGCGACGGGGCGGGGGCGGACGCCTGCACGGGCCCGGGCGGCGCGGGCGCGGGTGCCGGGGCCTTGCGGGGGGCGAACCAGTTGCTGGGCGCCTCCCCCTCGGCCGCGGGGGCCGGGCCCGGCCCGGGCGCCGGCTCCGGCGCGGCCTCGATCCGGGTCGGCTGGGGCTTCGGCCGCGGCGTGAGCCTCGGCTCCGCGGCCGACGGCGCCGGCGGCTGCGGGGCCTGCCGGTCCTCGGCCCCGGCGGCCGCCGCGTCGGCGGCGTCGGCTCCCATGGCCTTGCGCACGACCACCGGCGGGATCGGCCGCGAACCCGGGATGTTGATCCGGATCCGGGTCGTCAGGGTGGTCTCGGTCTTGGGCCCGTCGGAATCGGGCGTGGAAGGCTTCGACGTCACAGGGTTCTCCTCCGGGGCGGTCGCCGCAGCGTCCGTGGACGGATACTGGCCGGTTCCATACGGCGGCGTACCCGAGGGGTAGGCGGCTCCACCGTGCCCCTGGGGCCCGGAGGACGAACTGTCGGTTTCACGACTCAAGGCAGGTTCTCCCGGTTGGCTCCGCCGCCCGTCATACCGTGCGCGGGCAGCTCGGCGGCCCGTCCACCATACTGGCCACCGCCCGGGCGCAACTGACCACCAGGAATCAGAGGTTCCCCATGACCCGGGTCAAACCCCTCTCAAGGGGCGTTCGGACCGCCTGGGACCGGTCCCCCTACGGGGTCCGACACCACGTCACTTGGCAGGCCGCGCGGCCTGAATCGGACGATCCTGCGGGCCGCGCATCGTGGCGCAGATCACAGCGAGTACGGTTCCACCCAAAAGATAGGCGTACATGCCGATACCGGACGAACTGAGCAGGAAGTCTCCCTCCGGCCTCGGCACGCTCAGCATCACGTACGCGAGGAACCACCCGGCCGCGGCCGGGCCCACACCCAGCCCGACCCCGAGGGTGATCCGGCCCGCCAGGAACACCCCGAAGAGGGCGAGCAGTCCGAGCAGCAGTCCGGCGGGGAACCACAGGTCCACCACCAGCCAGCCGGCCGCGCCGGTCAGCGCGCCGGCCGCCAACAGGCCCAGACAGGCGGCGATCCGCCCCGGTGTCAGCGTCCCGGTCATGCCCGCACCCCCGCGAACAGGTCGTGCTCGCGCTCGCCCGGCGCGGCGCCCGGCCGGCCCGCGGCCAGTTCGTAGTACTCACCGGTGAACAGCGGCTGCGTCAGGTCGTTGGAGAGGGCGAAGAAGGGCCCGTCCACGGCGATCTGGGTGGCGTGGGCCCGCATGGCGGCCGCCTTGGCGGCCGCGTAGGGCTCCTCACCGGCGATCTCGGCGGTGATGCGCTCGTCGGCGACGACCCCCGGCACGTCGGCCGGTGTGGCCAGCCCCGGGAAGGGCGTCTCGCGCCCGGCCGCCCGCAGCGCGGCGAAGCCCTCCTCGACCACCGAGAGCGGGACGCGGTTCCAGTAGATCTTCTCGACCGCGTGCGGCGCTCCGAGGTCGCGTCGGTAGGCGCTCTCCGCCGCCAGTTCCGCGGCGCGCATGGCGACCCGGTGGGCCTGGATGTGGTCGGGGTGCCCGTACCCGCCGTCCGGGTCGTAGGTGACGAGCACCTGCGGGCGCACCTCGCGGATCACCTCGACGAGGTACGCGGCGGCCTCGTCCACGTCGGCGGACCAGAAGGCCTGCGGGCGCCCGTTCTGGGGGGCGCCCATCATCCCGGAGTCCCGGAAGCGGCCGGGGCCACCGAGGAACCGGTGGTCGGTGACGCCCAGTTCGGCCATGGCGGCGGCGAGCTCGCCGACGCGGTGGGCGCCCAGGGCGTCGTCGCGGTCGGCGGCCAGGTGGGCGAGTTCCGGCGGGATGACCTCGCCCTCCTCGCCGAGGGTGCAGGTCACCAAGGTGACGAGGGCCCCCTCGGCCGCGTATTTGGCCATGGTGACGCCGTTGTTGATCGACTCGTCGTCCGGGTGCGCGTGCACGAGCAGCAGACGACGGGCGGGAAGACCGTTCATGGGCCTAGCGTCTCAGATCAGGTGAGTGATCCTGAGCCGGACGTATGTCTGGTTCGAGGATGGGTTCCCATCGTGGAGGGGTGGCGTGGGCGTGGAGGTGGAATCCCGCGCCTCTTGCTGCTCCTCGCGGCCGGGTGTGGCCTGGTGGTGGGTGTACTGATCGTTGTCACGTCCTGGTGCCGGTTGGCTGCGCGGGGCAGTCGGGGCCGGTCCGTGTGAGCGTGTCCCTCCGGACGCTGGCCTGCCGGGCCCTGAGGCCCGGCAGGGGAGGGTGTCCGGCGTCGCCTGGGCGTCGGACGTGGTGTCTTGTGCCGGGTGGGTCCGGTCTTGGACCGGTCCCGTCGGCTGGTCTGATCGGTGGTCGGTGCGATGACCGCGCCTGCTTCGAGTGTGTCCACGACCGTGCGGATGACCATGCTGCCGGTGGTGCGGTCAGTCACGATCGTCTTCGTCTGGTGGGTAAGGCCGCGCGCTGCGATGCGCTGCCAGGCACCGTGATCACGGTCTCCCTGCCATCCGCAGCCGGGGCAGACGGCCCATTTCCAGCCGGGTGTGGTGGGCCGGTCGGGGGCTTTGCGATGCCGTAGCGGGGTAAGGCATCGCGGGCAGTGCTTGGAGGTGTTCCGCGCGGGGACGGTGACGACGGCGATGCCCGTCTCGGCGGCCAGATGCCGCATACGGTCCACGATCCTCCCGCGTATCTGCTGGGACAGGCGCGTGTTGAGGGTGCGGCCCATGCCGCGGGCCTCCATCGAGCGGAGGTCTTCGACGTAGATGACGCTCGCCCCGGCGGCGATGGCTTGATCGACCGTCCATCTGGCGGCGGATGCAGCGAGCGAGTCGTTGAGGTTTGAGCGCCGGTCGGACACCGTACGGATCTGGTCGGCCAAGACGCCGTGCTTGGTCTCCAATCGCACGTTAGTGACGGCACGTCCGTCGATGAGTCGCTGATAGCGGTCTGCCTTGGCACGCAGGTGCTCGGACAGTCGGCGCAGCCGGTGCTGTTTGGCGATGATTCCGGCGGCCCGGAGAATGCCGCCGACCCCGAGGGCGGTGATTCGCCCGTCGCCGTGAAGACGGGCGAATCACAGGACAGCAGGGTATTCAGGCCCCAGTCCACACCCAGCGCAACCGTGTGCCCACTGCGGGCCGCCTTCGGGACCAGGTGGGTATAGACGAGATCGACACGGACGCACCCCTGGTGCGGGCGGAGGTTGGGCAGGTGCAGCACCGCGCCTGCCGGGATCGTCGGGGGCAGCTTGATCGGGCAGGCCACCCACGTCCAGTCCTTGTAGGACCGCGGGTCGGGGCGGATCGGAAGCTGCAACCGCAGCAGGGCACGGCGCGGATCATCCGCCCGCTCGATGGTGGCCTGCTGCCCGTCACAGGCCGACAGCGGCAACGTCCGAACGGCCCTGGGCGCGCTCTCCACCTCGAACACATCGGCCGGCATCACATCGTGCTTCTTGATGAACACGGCGATCTGCCGGGTGCGGGACTTGATGACGGTGGACGGCAGATGCTGCCCTCCCGGCACCGCCGCGCGCACCGCCTCCCACTCTCGGCCCGTGCGCTTGGCAGGGTCGGCGGGCCAGGTCTCGATCACCGCGACGGTGAGATCGCCGCGCCATTTTGCCGACCGTAGGAGGCGCCCGGCCTGCTCCTGCGCCATACGGACGATCCGGTCATTGACACGAATACCCTCGGGCGGCACGACGGTCCAGCCCAGACGGCGCAGCGCCATCCACGCGTTCGACGGCAGCTTCCGCCCGCCAGCATCCTCGCCGGACGCGAGCGCATCCACATCGCCTGTGTTCCAGTGGGCGGCCAGCAGCTCGGCGGCCATGCCGGCCACCAGAGAGACCGCCCAGCCGACACGCTCCGCCAGCACCGAGGTGGCCAGCAGTTCACCGGTCTTCTCATCCACACCCGTCCGCAACAGGCCGCGGGCACAAGCGGTCCGCGTGGTCCCAGCCTCGGCGAGCGGCGCCTTCCGACTCAACGCTCACCCTCCCCGCCACGGTGCTGTCATCCGATCAACGACACCTCCGACGAAAGGTCACCCATTCGATCCGCGAACTCACATCCGACACCCGCACCGGGCGGACATCACGACGAGAGTCTCAACACGATCACTACGGATACCTAAGGAAATATGCGAGCCTACGAGCAGCGTCCTAGAACTTGAGACCACTGATCATGCTGGCCACGTTCGAGGTGAGCTGACTGAGGGTCGGCGCCACGGTGGAACTGGCCAGGTAGAAGCCGAGAAGCACGCAGACCACCGCGTGTCCTGCCTTCAGGCCCGACCTGCGGACCAGCAGGAAGACGATGATCGCCAGCAGCACCACGGCGGAGATCGAGAGTGCCACGGCGTTTCACCTCCACGTCGAGCGGATATCGGTACGCGTATTCGTGCTCGGCAGGAGTCATACCCACCGCGTGCTACGGATCATAACTATCCGTGCCAGCGCATCGATCGAAATCCGGCAGCACGAGGGGCGCATGCCGCGCATTTGGAGGGGCACGGGGGTGGCCGACCGGACAGGCGTGACGCCTCCCCGGCCGGCTGTCGGCACCCGCACGGCCGCACGACACCCAGGCTGCACGGCCCATATCTCGGGGCAGAAACGGGCAAGTTGCCTCCGTGTAAACGGAGTTGACTGGGTGACCCGGGTCACCGGGTCACCCCTGCACGGGTGGCTGGAAATGAGCGGTGAGGTGATCTACTCCTTCGCGAGCGGACCGGGCGGGTCCGGCTGCGAGGACGGCGGTGAGGCCGGCGGTGCGGCCGGCGGCCACGACGGCGGTGCCGACGGCGGCGGCTCCGTGTGCGGCACCACCTGTTTCTCCGCCGCGAAGTGACAGGCCGAAGGGTGCGCGGCCGGCCCCGAGGGGAAGACCGCCGGGACGGCGAGCAGCGGCACCTCCGCCGCGCAGCGGGCCTCGGCCTTCCAGCAGCGGGTGCGGAAGGGGCAGCCCGACGGCGGGTCGGCCGGTGAGGGCACGTCACCGGTGAGGATGATCCGCTCGCGGTGGGCGCGGGCCTGCGGGTCGGGGACGGGCACGGCCGAGAGCAGGGCCTGGGTGTACGGGTGGGTCGGGTGCTCGTAGATCTGGGCGTCGGTGCCGATCTCGACGATCCGGCCCAGGTACATGACCCCGACCCGGTCGGAGATGTGCCGCACGATCGAGAGGTCGTGCGCGATGAACACGTACGACAGGTCGAAGTCGCTCTGGAGGCGTTCCAGGAGGTTGATCACCTGGGCCTGGACGGAGACGTCGAGCGCGGAGACCGGCTCGTCGGCGACGATCACCTCGGGCTGGAGGGCCAGGCCGCGGGCGATGCCGATGCGCTGGCGCTGGCCGCCGGAGAACTGGTGCGGGTACCGGTTGATGTACTCCGGGTTGAGTCCCACCACGTCCAGGAGCTCCTGGACCTTGCGCCTCCGGTCGCCCTTGGGGGCGACCTCGGGGTGGATCTCGTACGGCTCGCCGATGATGTCCCCGACCGTCATGCGCGGGTTCAGCGAGGTGTACGGGTCCTGGAAGACCATCTGGATGTTGCGGCGGACCGCCTTGAGGGCCTTGCCGGACAGCTTGGTGATGTCCTCGCCCTTGTACGAGATCGCGCCCGAGGTGGGCCGCTCCAGGTTGACCAGCATCTTGGCCACCGTGGACTTGCCGCAGCCGGATTCGCCGACGATGCCGAGCGTCTCGCCGGGGCGCAGCTCGAAGGAGACCCCGTCGACGGCCTTGACCGCGCCGATCTGCTTGCGGAAGAGGATGCCCCGGGTCAGCGGGTAGTGCTTGACGAGGTCCTTCACTTCCAGAAGGGACTCAGGCATGGAGGCACTCCTTCCAGAAGTGGCAGGCGCTGGCGCGCGGTACCGGCGATTCGGTCACCTCGTAGAGCGGCGGCACGTCGGTGCGGCACACGGCCTGCGCCATCGGGCAGCGCGGGTTGAAGGCGCACCCGGGCGGGATGGCCAGCAGGTTGGGCGGCAGCCCCTTGATCGCGTACAGCTCCTGGCCCTTCTGGTCCAGGCGCGGGATCGAGTCGAGCAGGCCGCGTGTGTACGGGTGCGCGGGCGCCTTGTAGATCTCGTGGACGGGGGCCGCCTCGACGATCCGGCCGGCGTACATGACGGCGATCTTGTCGGCGACGTCGGCGACGACGCCGAGGTCGTGGGTGATCAGGATCAGGCCCATGTTCAGCTCGCGCTGGAGCTCGGCCAGCAGGTCCATCACCTGGGCCTGGACCGTGACGTCCAGGGCCGTCGTGGGCTCGTCCGCGATGATCAGGGAGGGTTCCAGGGCCATCGCCATCGCGATCATGATGCGCTGGCGCATGCCGCCGGAGAACTGGTGCGGGTAGTCCCCCACCCGCTCCTTCGCCGCGGGGATCTTCACCCGGTCCATCAGCTCGACGGCCTTGGCCTTGGCGTCCTTGCGGGACATCCCGCGGTGGACCTCGTACATCTCGCCGAGCTGCGCGCCGACGCTCAGCACGGGGTTCAGGGAGGAGAGGGCGTCCTGGAAGATCATCGCCATCTCGGCGCCGCGGACCTTGCGGCGTTCCTCCTCCCTCATCTTCAGGAGGTCCTTGCCCTTGAACAGGATCTCGCCGCCCCCGATCCGGCCCGGAGGCATGTCGAGGATGCCCATCACGGCCTGCGCGGTGACCGACTTGCCCGAGCCCGACTCGCCGAGGACGGCGAGGGTCTCGCCCTCGTCCACCGAGTAGTTGACGCCGTTGACCGCCTTCGCGACTCCGTCGCGCGTCTTGAATTCCACGTGCAGATCGCGGACTTCGAGCAGCATGTGCGGGGCTCCTCAGCGCAGCTTGGGGTCGAGGGCGTCGCGCACCGCGTCGCCGAGCATGATGAAGGCGAGCACGGTCAGGCTGAGCGCGCCCGCGGGGTAGAGCAGCATGTGCGGGGCGTTGCGGATCTGCGAGGCCGCGTTGGAGATGTCGATGCCCCAGGAGACGGTGGGCGGGCGCAGGCCCACGCCGAGGAAGGAGAGCGTGGCCTCCAGGGCGATGTAGGTGCCGAGCGCGATGGTGGCGACGACGATGACGGGCGCGACGGCGTTGGGCGCGACGTGCCGCAGCAGCATCCGGGCGTTGCCCGCGCCGAGGGCCCGGGCGGCCTGGACGTAGTCGTTCTGTTTGGCGGTGATCACCGAGCCGCGGGCGATGCGGGCGACCTGCGGCCAGCCGAGCAGGACGATGAAGCCGACCACCGGCCAGACGGTGGTGCTGGTGACGACGGACAGGAACACCAGGCCGCCGAGGATCACCGGGATGCCGAAGAAGATGTCGGCGACACGGGAGAGCAGGGAATCGCTCCAGCCGCCGAAGAAGCCGGCGAGCCCGCCGAGCGCGGAGCCGAGCAGGGCGGCGCCGAGGGTGGCGCACACGCCGACGGTGATGGAGGCGCGGGCCCCGTAGACGGTACGGGTGTACACGTCGCAGCCCTGGGTGTCGTAGCCGAAGGGGTGGCCGGGGGCGGAGCCCTGCTGCGATTTGGACAGGTCGCACTGGAGCGGGTCCCCGCTCGCGATGAGCTGGGGCCAGATGGCGATGACGACGAGGAAGAGGATCAGCAGCCCGGAGAGGATGAAGACGGGGTTGCGGCGCAGCTGGTGCCAGGCGTCGGACCACAGGGAGCGGGCGCGCTCCCGTGCCGGTGCGCCCGGGCCGGGGCCCGGGACCTTTTCCAGGCTCTCGGCCTCCTGCAGTGCGAGGTCCATGGCGCCCCCCTGGCCGGTGGGTGAGATCGCCTCGTGGGGGCGGGGGCCCACGGGGTCGTAGCCGCCGGGGCCTTCGGGGCTCTCGGGCTCAGGCATAACGGATCCTCGGGTCCAGGACCGCGTAGAGCAGGTCGACGAGCAGGTTCGCCAGGAGGAAGACGATGACGAGGATGGTCACGAACCCGACCACCGTGGGGGCGTTGTTGCGCAGGATGCCCTGGTAGAGCTGGTAGCCGACGCCGTGGATGTTGAAGATCCGCTCGGTGACGATGGCCCCGCCCATCAGGGCGCCGATGTCGGTGCCGATGAAGGTGACCACCGGGATGAGGGAGTTGCGCAGCAGGTGCCGGGTGATGACCCGGCGGCGCGGCAGGCCCTTGGCGACGGCGGTGCGCACGTAGTCGGCCTTGACGTTCTCGGCGATCGAGGTGCGCGAGAGGCGGGTGACGTACGCGAGGGAGACCAGGGCCAGGACGATGCCGGGCAGGATCAGCTCGTTCCAGGGCGCGTCCGGGGAGACGGTGGGCCGGACCCAGCCCCATTTGACGCCGAAGAGGTACTGGAGCAGATAGCCGGTCACGAAGGTGGGCACGGAGATCACGACGAGGGTGAGCACCAGCACGCTGGTGTCGACGGCCCTGCCGCGGCGCAGGCCGCTGACCACGCCGAGGGTGATGCCGACGAGGATCTCGATGGCGATCGCGACGACGGTCAGGCGCAGGGTGACGGGGAAGGCCGTGGCCATCAGCGAGGTGACCTGCTGGCCGTTGAAGGCCGTGCCGAAGTCGCCCTGGAAGATCTGGCCCATGTAGTGGAGGTACTGCTTCCACAGGGGCTGGTCGAGGTACAGGTCCTTGCGGATGCGCGCGGCGGTGGCGGGGTCGGGAGCCTTGTCGCCGAAGAGGGCCGCGACCGGGTCACCGAGCGCGTACACCATGAAGAAGATCAGGAAGGTGCTGCCGATGAACACCGGGATCATCTGGAGCAGCCGCCGGATCACATAACGTCCCATGGAGTGCTCCATGCTGTCGGTGGGATCAGCGTCGGTGGGCCCGGCGGGCCCCCTGCGAGCGGCGGGGGGCCGGCCGGGAGATCCGTCGGCGGGTCAGCTGACCTTGATCTGGTCGTAGACCGGGACGCTGAACTGGTTGAGGCTCACGTCCGAGAGCCGCTCGGAGTACCCGGCGCTGCCGTTCTGGTACCAGAGCGGGATGGACGGCATCTGCTCGGCGAGGATCTTCTGGGCGTCGCCGAAGGTGGCGGTCGCCTTGGCCGCGTCGCTCTCCTGGTTGGCCGCGTCGACGAGCCTGTCGAAGTCCGGGTTGCTGAACTTCCCGTAGTTGGAGGAGGCGCCCGTGTAGTAGAGCGGCTGGAGGAAGTTCTGGATCAGCGGGTAGTCGGCCTGCCAGCCGGAGCGGAAGGGGCCGGTCAGCTTGTAGGAGCTCTGCTGGTTGCGGAAGTCCGCGAAGGTGCCGATGGGGTTGACCGTGCAGACCGGGCCCTCGCCGAGGGCGTTGTTGATGCTGTTGCAGACGGCGTCCATCCAGTCGCGGTGCGAGCCGGTGTCCACGTTGGAGGTGAGCGTCATCTTGCCGCCCGGCAGGCCGCCGCCCTCCTGGATGAGCTGCTTGGCCGCCGCGGGGTCGAAGGTGCAGGCCTCGCCGCAGGCGGTCGCGGAGAAGCCGCCCTTGTCGCCGAGGGCCGGTGAGGTCCAGTCCTTCGCGGACGTGCGGGTCTCGTGGAAGATCTGCTTGGTGATCTCGTCGCGGTTGACGGCCATCGAGATGCCGCGGCGGACCTTCTCCATGCCCTCCTTGCCCCACTGGGGGTCGTAGAGGGGGAAGGTGAGGGTCTGGATGATGAGGGCCGGCTGGTTGATGTACCGGTCGCCGAGGTCGTCCTTGACGTTCTTCAGCTGCTGCGCCGGGACGTCGTCGACGAGGTCGAGGTTCCCGGAGATCAGGTCGGTGTACGCGGTGTTGTTGTCGGTGTAGACCTTGAGGTCCACGCCGCTGTTCTGCGCCTTGTCCTCACCGGGGTAGCCGTCCCACTTGCGCAGCTTCATGCCGGTGCCCTTGGTGTAGGAGTCCACCGTGTACGGGCCGTTGCCGACGGGCTTGTTCAGCCAGCCGGCGTGGTCGGTGAAGAAGGCCTTGGGCAGCGGGGAGAAGGCCTGGTAGCCGAGGGTCTCGGGCCAGGTGGAGAACTTCTGCTTCAGGGCGACGGTGAAGGTCCTGGGGTCCTTGACGACGAGTCCGGACATCGTCTTCGCCTTGGGTTCCCCGGATGCCGGGTGCACGTCCGCGTAGCCGACGATGGCGGCGAAGAAGGAGGCGTTGTTCTGCTTGTTGCGCACGTCCGCCGCGTAGTTCCAGGCGTCGACGAAGGACTGGGCGGTGACGGGCTCGTCGTTGCTGAACTTCCAGCCGTCCTTCAGCGTGATCGTGAAGTTCTGGCTGTCCGTGGTCTCGATCTTCTCGGCGAGCATGTTCTTGGCCTCGCCGGTCTTCGCGTCGTACCGCTTCAGGCCCCGGAAGAGCATGTCGAGGACCTTGCCGCCCTGCACCTCGTTGGTGTTGGCCGGCTCCAGCGGGTTCTGCGGGTCACCCCAGGAGGACGAGACGACGCCCGCACCGCCACCGCCTCCGCCGCTGTCGCTCCCGCCGCCGCAGGCCGTCGCCGCGAGGGCGACGGCCACGGCGCACGCGGCCCACTGGACCCGGATGGCTCCGCCTCCACGCATGGAGTGCCTCCTGTGACTCCTTCCCCCGGACGGGTCCGGGGGACTTCTCACTCGGCTCCGTGGAACCTCGTGACGGCCAAGCCCTGACCGCTGCCCGCAGGCAGGCTCAAAGCGTATCGCCCAATGTCACCCCATGTGTCTGCCCGCGGACTCACGGTCGGCCCGATTCCACCCGCGCGTCCCGCACCTTCACCCCTGTGGGTGCAAAAGCAGCTCCCAGGTGTCGACCGCGTAGTGCAGGCCCATGCCGTGTGCCTCGTAGAGCGCGAGTGCGCCGGTTTCGTTGCGGGTGTCCACGCCGAGGCCGACGGTGTCCCGGCCGCGCTCCGCGTAGACGGCGAAGGCGTGGCGCAGCAGGAAGCCGCCGATGCCGCGGCCGCGCAGCTCCTTGCGCACGCCGAGGTGGCTGACCCAGCCCATGCTGGTGCGGTCGTCGCGGGTGAGCAGGACCGCTACGTCGCCCTGCCCGGGCAGGCTCGCGATCCAGACCAGGGACCAGTCGAGGTCGCGGGCGTCGAGGTGGTCCAGCCAGGCCTCGTGGTCGCGGTCCACATGGCCGAAGTGCGCCGCGAAGGTCTCCTCCACCAGGGCGTGGGCCCGGCGGCGGTCGGCCTCGTCGGCGGCGCAGTGGCGCAGGGTGAGCCCGGCGGGCGGGGCGGGCGGGAGGTCGGCCGCGGGGGTCACCGTACGGGTCATGACCTGGTAGTGGCGGATGGTCCGGTAGCCGCGCCCGCGCAGGAGGCCGAGGTCGAGGGTGGGCGCCACGTTGAGCTGGATCCGCAGGACGCCGGGGCCCGGGCCGGCGGCCATCTCGCGGGCCCTGGCCTCCATGAGTTCCAGGAGCCGTACGGCGGCCTCGTGGTGGTCCGGCAGTACGTAGTGGTCCCCGTCGACGCGGCCGGGTCCGGAGTCCGCCCAGACCATGGCGTAGGCCACGAGCCGGCCGCCGTGGAAGGCCAGCCAGGAGTCGGTGGCCAGGTCGACGTCGGGGTGGTGGAGGTCCGCCTCGACCGTGCCCAGGTCGGTCTCCGGACGGCCGATCTCGATCACGTCGACGGCGTTGAGCAGGGCGCAGATGTCGGACGCGTCCCCGGGCCCGGCGGGCCGGACGGTCAGCATGGCGGTCATCGGCCCACTCTCGGCCCGGGCCTCGGGCGGGCGCAACCGGGTTTCGGCGGGGAAACGCCGGGGCGCCCGGTACCGGAGGAATCCGGTACCGGGCGCCCTGAAGGACGTACGCCTGCGGGGGTCAGACGGCCAGGACGGCCTTCTCCTCCGCGAAGTGGCAGGCCGACTCGTGCGCGGCAAAGGTGTCCTGGCCCTTGAAGCGCTCCGGGATCGCCAGCAGCGGCTCCTCGGTGGAGCACTTGTCCTGGGCCTTCCAGCAGCGGGTGCGGAAGCGGCAGCCCGACGGCGGGTTGGCCGGGGACGGGACGTCGCCGGTGAGGATGATCCGCTCGCGGCCCTCGCGCGCGTCCGGGTCGGGGACCGGGACGGCGGACAGCAGCGCCTGGGTGTACGGGTGGGTCGGGTGGTCGTAGATCTGCGTGTCGGTGCCGATCTCGGCCATCCGGCCCAGGTACATGACGCCCACGCGGTCCGAGATGTGCCGGACGATGGACAGGTCGTGCGCGATGAAGAGGTAGGACAGGTCGAACTCGTCCTGGAGCTTCTCCATCAGGTTGATGACCTGCGCCTGCACCGACACGTCGAGCGCGGAGACCGGCTCGTCGCAGATGATGATCTCGGGCTGGAGGGCCAGGCCGCGGGCGATGCCGATGCGCTGGCGCTGACCGCCGGAGAACTGGTGCGGGTACCGGTTGATGTACTCCGGGTTCAGGCCCACGACGTCCAGGAGGTCCTGGACCTTGCGCCGGCGGTCGCCCTTGGGAGCCACCTCGGGGTGGATCTCGAAGGCTTCGCCGATGATGTCGCCGACCGTCATGCGCGGGTTCAGCGAGGTGTACGGGTCCTGGAAGACCATCTGGATGTTGCGGCGGACCACTTTGAGGGCCTTGCCGGACAGCTTGGTGATGTCCTGGCCCTTGTAGAAGACCTCGCCGGCGGTGGCCGTCTCCAGGTTCATCAGCAGCTTGGCGACGGTGGACTTGCCACAGCCGGATTCGCCGACGATGCCGAGGGTCTCGCCCTTGTAGAGGTCGAAGGAGATCCCGTCGACCGCCTTGACCGCGCCGACCTGCTTCTTGAACAGGATGCCCTGGGTCAGCGGGAAGTGCTTGACCAGGTTGCGGACCTGGAGGATCGGCTCGCGCTCGGTGGCGTTCTTGGTGAGCTCAGCCATGGATCTGCTCCTTCCAGAAGTGGCACGCGCTGCCGCGGCCGGGCAGTTCGGTGCCGTCCTGCTCGGTGACCTGGTGCAGTACCGGGATCTCCGTACGGCAGAGGTCGGTGGCCTTGGGGCAGCGCGGGTTGAACGCGCAACCGGTCGGGACCTTGAGCAGGTTGGGCGGCAGGCCCTTGATCGCGTAGAGCTCCTGGCCCTTCTGGTCCAGGCGCGGGATCGAGTCGAGCAGGCCGCGGGTGTACGGGTGGGACGGGCGCTTGTAGATCTCGTGGACCGGAGCGGTCTCGACGATCCGGCCCGCGTACATGACGGCGATCTTGTCCGCGACGTCGGCGACGACGCCGAGGTCGTGGGTGATCAGGATCATGCCCATGTTCATCTCGCGCTGGAGCTCCGCGAGCAGGTCCATGACCTGGGCCTGGACGGTCACGTCGAGAGCCGTGGTGGGCTCGTCGGCGATGATCAGGTCCGGCTCCAGGGCCAGCGCCATGGCGATCATGATGCGCTGGCGCATACCGCCGGAGAACTGGTGCGGGTAGTCGCCCACGCGCGCCTTGGCGGCGGGGATCTTCACGCGGTCCATGAGCTCGATGGCCTTGACCTTGGCGTCCTTCTTGGACATGCCGCGGTGCACGGTGAACATCTCGCCGAGCTGGTTGCCGACCGAGTAGACCGGGTTCAGGGAGGACAGCGCGTCCTGGAAGATCATCGCCATCTTGTTGCCGCGGAGCTTGCGGCGCTCCTCGTCGGACATCTTGAGGATGTCCTTGCCGTGGAAGCGCACCTCGCCGCCGGCGATCCGTCCGGGCGGGCTGTCGAGGATGCCCATGATCGCCTGAGCGGTGACGGACTTGCCGGAGCCGGACTCGCCGAGCACGGCGAGGGTCTCGCCGGAACTGACGCTGTAGCTCACGCCGTTGACGGCCTTGACGACCCCGTCACGGGTCTTGAACTCGACTTGGAGGTTGTCCACCTCCAGCAGCGGGGTGCCGGGACGGGCGTCCGTCTCCGTTCCGCTGAGAATCTCCGACGTGGTCACGCCGCCACCTTCGTCCTGCTTGCTGATGTTGTTTCGGAGCATCGGGCGGCCCTACCGCAGCTTCGGGTCGAGCGCGTCACGCAGGCCGTCGCCGACGAAGGCGAAGCCGAGCACGGTGACCACGACGAAGAGGCTGGGGAACATCCACAGATGGTCCTGGATCCCGATGTACGCCTGGCCGTCGGCGAGCATGTTGCCCCACTCGGGGATGTTCACCGGGACGCCGGCGCCCAGGAAGGACAGGGCGGCCACACCGATGATCGCGGTACCGACGTTGAAGGTCGCGTAGACCAGCACCGCGGTCAGCGAGTTGGGCAGGATGTGCTTGCGGATGATCCGCGGGCCGCTGGCGCCGAGCGCCCTGGCGGCGTGCACGTAGTCCATCTCGCGGACCGACAGGATCGAGCTGCGCAGCAGGCGCGCGACCGTGGCCCACGAGAAGATCGCCAGCGAGATGATCACCGGCGTGATGCCGCGGCCGGTCACCAGGATGATGACCATGGCGCCGATGAGCATGGGGAACGCGAGGAAGACGTCGGCCATGCGCATGATGACCGGGTCGGCGAACCGGGCGAAGTAGCCCGCGACGGCGCCGAGCAGGACTCCGATCAGCACGGCGAAGAGGATCGACGCGAGACCGACGAGGACGGCGATGCGGGTGCCGGCTATGAGGCGGGAGAACACGTCGCGGCCGAGCGAGTCGGTGCCCATCAGGTGCTCTCCACCCGGGCTCGCCAGGGTGTTCATGAGGTCCTGGTCCTGCGGGTCGTACGGCGCGATGAAGCCGCCGAACGCCGCCGTCAGGAACAGCAGGGTGACGATGCACAGGCCGACGACGGCCAGCTTGTTCTGCACGAAGCGGTGGCGGATCTCGCCCCACTGGCTGATCTGCTTGGGGGTGGCGGACACGACGGCCTTCTCCGGCGCGGGGGCCTCGTCCCCGAGCGCCGGGCTCTTGACGAGCTCAGTCATGGGAAATCTCCTTGGGGACGGTCAGCTGAGGCGGATGCGCGGGTCGAGTGCTGCGTAGAGCATGTCGACGAGGAGGCTGAGAACGATGAAGATGCCGACGCTGTAGGTGACCACGCCGATCACGATCGGATTGTTCTGCTGCTGCACCGCCTGGACCAGCGCCAGACCGGCACCGTCCCAGTTGAAGATCGTCTCGGTGATCAGCGCGCCGCCGAGCAGGGCGCCGAAGGCGATGCCCAGATAGGTCACGACGGGGATGACCGAGTTGCGCAGGACGTGCTTGAACAGCACCCGTCGGCGCGGAAGGCCCTTGGCCACCGCGGTCTTGACGTAGTCCGCGCGCAGCACCTCGAGCATGGTGCCGCGGGTGAGGCGGGCGACGAAGGCGATGTCCACCAGGGCCAGGGTCAGCGCGGGAAGGATCATGGCGTCGAAGGAGTCGCCGTCGATCGGCAGCCACTGTAGTTCCAGCGCGAGGAACTTCTTCAGCAGGAAGCCGATGACGAAGGTGGGGAAGCCGACCAGGGCGGTGGTCAAGAAAGTCGTGGTGACGTCCAGTGCGCTGTATCTGTACAGCGCGGCGATGATGCCCACGCCCATGCCGAAGATGGAGATGAGAACGATCGCGAAGGCGGCCAGCTTTGCGGTGTTGGCCAGCTTCGGACCGAGGATCTCGGAGACCTCCCGGCGCTGGATGTAGTCCTCCCCGAGGTCACCGGTCGTGACCTTCTTGACGTAGTTCACGTACTGCTCGGGCAGGGACTTGTCGAGTCCGTAGCGCTCACGGAGCTCTGCGACCACTGCGGGGTCACGTGCCTTGTCACTGCCGGCGATCGAGCCCACGGGGTCTCCGGGGAGCACGAACAGACACGTGAACAGGACCATGGTCGCGCCGATGAGCGTGATGACCATCTGCCCGAGGCGACGGGCGACGTACCTTCCCATGTTTTGCCTCTCTACCTGGCCGCTTCTGGGAACAGCGGCCTCCGGCCCGTGCGACGGACCGGCTCTCGGCGGGCGGGCGGGGCCCGCGAATGTGAGGGGTGCCGAAGTAAGAACGGCCTGCTGAGCGGGGTCGCGGCCCACCGGCTTTCCGGGGGGCCGCGACGCGCAACGCTCCTGGCGGATCTACCGCCGGACCGGTTACTTCTTGAGCTGGATCTTCTCGAGGATCGGGTCCTCGTTGAAGTTGATGTCGTCCAGACCCGTGAACTTGTCAGTCGCCATCAGGCGGAACTGGGAACGGTTGAAGGTCGGGATCAGCGCCATGTCGTCCATGGCCATCTTCTCAGCCTGCTTGTAGAGGGCAATGCGGGCGGCGTCGTCCTTGGTGGCACGGGCCTGGTCGATCAGCTTGTCGAACTCGGGGTTGTTGTAGCGGGCGCGGTTGTCACCGGTGACCTTGCCGTTCTCGTCCTTGGCCATCGAGGTCGAGTGCAGCAGCGGGAAGAGGAAGTTGTCCGCGGTCGGGTAGTCGGCACCCCAGGCGAAGCGGTACATGCCGGTCGCCCCCGGGGTCTTCTGCTCCTCGAGCAGACCCGGGAAGTCCTTGCCGTCAAGCTTGACCTTGACGCCGAGGACGTCCTCGATCTGCTTGGCGAAGGCCTGGACCCACTCTTCGTGGCCCGCGCCGGTGTTGAAGAGGAACTTGATCTCCGTACCCGGCTTCAGGCCGCCCTTCTCGGCGTGCTCCTTGGCCTTGGCGACGTCCTGCTTGATGCAGGAGGTGCACAGGTCCTTCTGGTACGCGGACGGGATGGCCGGCGGCACGATGGTCGTCGACGGGGTCTGGAAGCCCTGGAAGACACCCTTCGCGACGGCCTCGCGGTCGATCGCGTAGGAGATCGCCAGACGGGCGTCCTTGTTGTTCAGGGGCGCGGTGTCACCGATCGGCAGAATCCAGTTCATGCCCATGGTGTCCTTGGCGAGCCACTTGTTCTGCGCCTTGAACTTCGTCTCGGCCGCCTTGAGCTGCGGGACCGGGATGTGCGCGTAGTCCAGCGCACCCGCCTGGAACTGCTCGAACTCGAGCTGGTGGGCGGTCTTGTCGTTCAGGAGCTTGATCTGGACCTCGCCGAGCGAGGCCTTCTCGAGACCGTAGTCGTCGTTACGGACGAGGGTGATCTGCTTGTTGTGCTCCCACGCACCCTTCATCTTGAAGGGGCCGTTGCCGACCGGGGACTCGCCGAACGCCTTGTCCTCTTCGCCGACCTTGGCGGTCGTGGGGACCGGGCTGTACGCGCCGTGGGCCGTCTTCAGGACGAACTCACAGTCCGCCTGGGACAGGTCGACCTTGATGGTCGAAGCGTCCGGAGTGGTGACGCCGCTGAAGGTCTTGGCAGCGCCGTCCTTCAGCTCCTTGTAGCCCTTGATGTCGGCGAAGTGGTACGCGACGTCGGAGGCGGCGGCCTTGTGAGCGGCACGCGCCCAACCGCGGGAGAACGCCTCGGCGTTCACTTCCTCGCCGTTGGAGAACTTGGTGCCCTGCTTGACCTTGAAGGTCCAGGAGGTGCAGTTGTCGTTCGGCGTGGCCGACTCGGCGAGCGCCGGCTCGGCCTTGCCGTCCGGCGTGTTGGCGTACAGGCCCGTGAACAGGGCGTTGGAGACCAGGATGCCCGTGGACTCGTGCGCACGGCCCGGGTCGATCGTGTCGGGCTCCGTGTTGCCCATGCGGAACACGCCGCCGGCGACACCACCGTCGCCCTTGTTGTCCTTGTCACCGCTGCCACAGGCGGTCGCGGCCAGGGCAACGACAATCGCCCCCACGACCCACTTGGCGCTCTTGGCACCACGCATGGGTTTCCTCCTCATGAGTCCACTGATTGGCTTGAGGGGCAAAAAAACGCCGCCGACACCCCTGACGGCGAGCGAATTCCTGCCCATAGTGTGCTCGTGAGTCGGCGCTCCCCACAGCGCATGACCCATTGACCCGAGCTCAATGGAGCCATCCTCGGCGACGCCTAGGCCGTAAACCACACTTAAGTGGTCTCGTTTTCACAACATCGATCCCTGCCAGAAACCCGAAATCCGGACAAAGGGATCAGAGACAGACACCCGCGAAACGGACGGTTATGACGTCTTCCGGAGTGTCACGGTCGGTATGCGGACACTGGAGCCCAAATATTCGGTTGACAAACGCGAACAACCCCTCCCGTCATGGGTCTCCATGACGGGAGGGGTTGCTCCGATTCCGGTGCCCGGCCGCGCCCGTGGGGCGGCCGGACCACTCGGGTACTACTTCGCGGACTTGGCGCGCGACGCGGTGCGCGAGCGCTCCTTCTGGTCCAGGACGACCTTGCGGATGCGGACGGCCTCCGGGGTCACCTCGACGCACTCGTCGTCGCGGCAGAACTCCAGGGACTGCTCCAGGGAGAGCTTGCGGGGCGGAATCACGTTCTCCGTGTTGTCCGCGGAAGCCGCACGCATGTTGGTGAGCTTCTTCTCCTTGGTGATGTTCACGTCCATGTCGTCGGAGCGCGAGTTCTCGCCGACGATCATGCCCTCGTACACCTCGGTGCCGGGGTCGGTGAACAGGACGCCGCGCTCCTGGAGGTTGATCATCGCGAACGGCGTGACCGAGCCGGCGCGGTCGGCGACCAGGGAACCGTTGTTACGGGTCACCAGCTGACCGAACCACGGCTCGTGGCCCTCGTGGATCGAGTGGGCGATACCGGTACCGCGGGTGTTCGTGAGGAACTCCGTACGGAAGCCGATGAGGCCGCGGGACGGGACGACGAACTCCATGCGGACCCAGCCGGAGCCGTGGTTCGACATGTTGTCCATGCGGCCCTTGCGGACGCCCATGAGCTGCGTGACCGCACCCATGTGCTCCTCGGGGACGTCGATCGTCATGCGCTCGACCGGCTCGTGCACCTTGCCGTCGATCTCCTGCGTGACCACCTGCGGCTTGCCGATGGTCAGCTCGAAGCCCTCGCGGCGCATCTGCTCGACCAGGATGGCGAGCGCGAGCTCACCGCGGCCCTGGACCTCCCAGGCGTCGGGGCGCTCGGTGTCGAGGACGCGGAGCGAGACGTTACCGACCAGCTCGCGGTCCAGACGGTCCTTGACCTGGCGGGCGGTGACCTTGCGGTCCTTGACCGCGGACTTGGCGTCCGCGCCCTTGCCGCTGCCGCCGCGGCCGACCATCGGGGAGGTGTTGGTGCCGATGGTCATGGAGATGGCCGGCTCGTCCACCGAGATCAGCGGAAGGGCGATCGGGTTCTCCGGGTCGGCCAGGGTCTCGCCGATCATGATCTCGGGGAAACCGGCGACCGCGCAGATGTCACCCGGGCCCGCCACCTCGGCCGGCTTGCGGGTGAGCGCCTCGGTCATCATCAGCTCGGTGATGCGGACGTTGGAGATGCTGCCGTCACGCTTGATCCACGCGACGGTCTGGCCCTTGCGCAGCTCGCCCTGCTCGACGCGGACGAGCGCGATGCGGCCGAGGAAGTTGTCGGCGTCCAGGTTGGTGACGTGGGCCTGGAGGGGGGCCTCCTCGTCGTACACCGGGGCGGGGACGTGCTCCAGGATGGTGGAGAAGAACGGCTCCAGGTTGGTGCTGTCCGCCGGGACGGTGCCGTCCTCGGGCTTGGTCAGCGACGCGACGCCGTCACGGCCGCAGGCGTAGACGATCGGGAACTCGATCTGGTCCTCGTCGGCGTCCAGGTCCAGGAAGAGGTCGTACGTCTCGTTGACGACCTCGTCGATCCGGGAGTCCGGGCGGTCGGTCTTGTTGATGCAGAGGATGACCGGCATCTTCGCCTGCAGGGCCTTGCGCAGGACGAAGCGGGTCTGGGGCAGCGGACCCTCCGAAGCGTCCACCAGCAGGACGACGGCGTCCACCATCGACAGACCGCGCTCGACCTCACCACCGAAGTCGGCGTGGCCGGGGGTGTCGATGATGTTGATCGTGATGGGCGCCCCGCCGTCCTTGGGGTGGTACTTCACCGCCGTGTTCTTGGCGAGGATCGTGATGCCCTTCTCACGCTCCAGGTCGTTCGAGTCCATCATGCGGTCGTCGAGGTGCTGGTGGGCGGCGAAGGCACCGGCCTGCTTGAGCATGGCATCGACGATGGTCGTCTTGCCATGGTCGACGTGGGCGACGATGGCGACGTTACGGATGTCGTGGCGCGTGGGCACTTCGGCGCTTCTCCCGGGATCGTGGATGGCGTCGCGTACGGCCTGGCACGCGCGCCTCGACCGGGCGAAAACCTGCCACGGCCTTACCCCATGGTACGTCGCGCAGCGGGAACCGCCTGCCGGGGGGTCTGTCAAGAGGCCGTACGAATGAGGTCGGCCGAGCGCGGGGTGGGGGTGCTCGGCCGCCGGTCGGGCCAGTGTTCATGCGGGTCAACGGGCATCCATGACCTTGCCCGCCGAAGATCCGGCGGGCAAGGAACTTGAGTCACATCTGAGCTTGAGATCCTCGGGGCAACCTGCCGGGCGCCCCTTTGTCACTACTTCTTCTTCTTGTCTTTCGCGGTCGGCGGCTTCTTCCAGCCGATGTCCTGGAAGCGGGGGGTGCCGAGGCCGAAGGCGCCCGCGTTGGCCAGGGACGGCTTGACGGCGACCAGCTCGGGGCGCTGGAAGAGCGGGATGGAGCCGGCGGCGGCCCAGATCCGGGCGTCGGCCTTGCGCATGAGCTCGCGGGACTGCTCCTCGTCCAACTCGCCGACCGCCTGGTCGAACAGCTGGTCGATGTGGTCGGTGCCGACCCGGGTGTAGTTCTGTTCGACGAGCAGCGAGCCGTCCGCGGCCGGCTCCGGCTTGGCGAAGATGGGCCGGGCGTCGGTGGCCGGGTAGGCGGTGGCGGGCCAGGAGTAGAGCGCCAGGTCGTACTGGCCCGAGGCGATGTGGTCCTTGAAGAAGCTCTCGTCGGCCACCTTGGTCATCTCGGTCTGCACGCCGAGCTTCTGGAGCATCCGGGTGATCCGCTCGCCGACCGTGCGCAGGGCCTCCGAGCCGGGGCCCGACGGGAGGACGAAGCGCAGGGTGAGGGGCTTGCCGTCCTTGGCGAGCATGTTCCCGGAGGTGCGGACGGCCTGCTTGGCCGGGGGCGGCGAGGCCTTGGCGGGGTCGGCGGCCTCGCCGTCGCGGCCCGGGGTGCGCTTGCCGTCGTCGGCCGGGGCGGGCTGGGCGGCCTGGGCGAGCGCGGCGGCCTGGGCGAGGATCGAGGCCTCCTGCTGGGCCGCGAAGGGAGCCGGGGCCAGGACCGGGGAGGGCCCGGTCCGCGGGGCGTACGCGGCGAAGGCGCCGGCGTCGGTGCCCGTGGCGCCGGAGCCGTGGCCGCCGGGGAGGGTTCCCGGTCCCGCCGCCGGCCCGGCCGGGAGCGCCCTGACCAGGTCCGCGGTCGCCGAGCGCAGCTCGCCGTTGTGCCCGTCGTCCTGGCCCACGATGTAGAGCCCGTCGTTGCCGGTGCCCGGCCCGGACGGGGTCTTCGCGTCGTCCTGCGGCGCGCTCTCCGGGCCCGCCTTGGCGCCGGAGGGCTCGGTGAGCTTGCCGCCGCGGCGCCAGCCCGCGTCCGCGAGGAGGGCCTGGGCCGCCTGGGTGTCCTGGCCGCCGAGGGCGCCGCTGTTGTCGGCGTACGCCCGCTGTCCCGCCAGCGCCAGGTGGCTGCCGACCGGCTTCGCGGGGAGGCCGAGGGGCTTCAGTACGGCCTCGGCCAGTGCCTTGCGGTCCAGTGCCCGGGCCACCGCCCGGCGGACCCGCTCGTCCGCCAGCGGGCCGGAGGCGCCGTTCATGGCGAGCTGGGTGTAGGCGGGCTCCAGGGACTTGCGCACGGTGAAGGTCCGCAGGGCCTTCTGCTCGGCGGCGTACCGTTTCGCCGCCTCGGCCTTCTTCAGCCGGTTCTCCTGCTCGGCCTCGGCCTTCTCCTCGTCCGCGCCGAAGGCGATCGCCCACGACAGGGTGGCCTGCGCCGGCGTCACCGCGGCGGCCGGGCCGTGGGCCGGGGCCCCGCCGCTGCCCGCGCCGGCGCTGCCCTTGGCGTCGCGGCGGGCCAGTGCGATGCGGTCGGCGCCCGCCCGGTCGATCTCCGCCAGGTCGATCTTGCCCGCGGCCAGCGCGGCCGGGCGCCCGGCCCGGGGCACGGCCGTCAGGACGAGCGTGTCCAGCTTGGGCGGCTGGCCCCACCAGCGCGGGTTGCGGGTCAGGGCCGCGGTGCCCGTCTTCTTGTCGATGGCCCCGAGGCCGAAGGGTCCGGCGGTCACCTTGAGGGTGCCCCGCGCGCCCTCGTTGAAGGCGTCCGGGGTGCCGGTGACCTGCTTGGGGTAGAGCGGCGTGAACAGGGCGCGCCAGTCGGCGTACGGCTTGGAGAAGGTGACCCGGACCTCCAGGTCGGTCTTGCCCCGCTCGATCTTCTCGATCCGGTCGTAGCCCGCGTTCCGGGCCGTCCAGTACGCCGAGTCCTTGCCGTTCAGGGCCCGCCACTGGGCCACGAAGTCGGCGGCGCCGATCTCCCGGCCGTCGCTCCACACCGCCTGCTGGTGCAGCTTGTACAGGACGACCTGCTTGGGCTCCCGCTCGACGACCTCCGCCTTCTCCAGGTAGTCGGGATTGGCCACCGGCCGCCCCTTGGCGTCCAGGACGAACAGCTGCGGCAGGACTGCCCCGGCGATGCGGGCGGTGGTGGCGTCGGCGTCGGCCTGGAAGGTGTTCAAGGTGTTCGGCAGGGAGTCCACGGCCCAGCGCAGCACGCCCCCGTCGGCCACCTTGTCGCGGGCCGTGGTCGCGATGTCCTGCCCGGCGGCGGCCGGGCCGCCCTCGTCGTCGCCCGCGCCGCAGCCCGTGAGCAGCGGCAGTGCGAGGACTCCCGAGGTCAGGAGCGCCAAGGACCTGCGCCTTCTCTGGGACATGGGTGGTACCTCCGGGGCAGGGCGTGAGGGAAGCATGATCACGTTTGGCGGTATATGGAGCTGATCACATCGGTTGCCGGATCCCACTGAAATCGACGCCCCGCCCGGCCTCTCGCAGCAGCCCCGCGCCACGCCGCGAAGCCCACCCGTGCGGACCAACGGGGTGCGCGCGGCGGACGAGCGTTCGCCCGGAAGAGGGATGAGAATGGGGGGCAGGGAGGGGCGCACAGATCACGCCTGCGCGCCCGCAATCGCTGCACGTCCCTTCACAACCGGGGACGGGAAGCGCGACACTCGCAGGCGCACATGAGCGTTGCCACCGCACCCGCGGAAGTGAGGGCAAATCATGTCCCTGCAAGACGATCTCAGCGCCGTACGGCGCAACCTGGACGAGCTGACGCGCAAGGTCGAGCAACTGGAGCGGCAGGCCGGGAGCAAGCGGTCGGCCGACTCCAGGACGGCGGCCCCGCCGGATCCGTCCCGGATGGTCACCGTCCCGGACACCCCGTACGACAGCTCGCTGTGGACGGACTCCGACGACGAGGGCCTCGGCGCCCGCGACCGTCACGCCCCCTGACGGCGGAGCAACGCCCCCGGCGGAGCCGCCGGCGCCCGGCCCCTGACGGCCGGGTGCCGGTGCCTCCGGCCGGCCCGGACCTCCCCGCCCATCACCCATCTGGCCCAGCCGTCCGCGGCTGGGCCTCCTGGGCCACCCCTCATCACTCCACCCGGAGTCCCCCTTGGCCACAGGCACACAACCACCCCGGCAGCGGCCCGGCGGCGTCCACGACGCCTCCCGGGCCGCGATCGCTGCCAGGCACCTGCGGACCGACCGGTGGTGGCTGGCCCCGGCCGGCACCGCGGCCGGGCTGCTCGCCTTCATCGTCTACTCGACCTGGCGGGCCTTCGCGAACGCCGACTACTACGCGGCCCCGTACGTCTCGCCGTTCTACTCGCCGTGCCTCGCGGAGAACTGCCAGGAGATGCGCGCCGGACCCAACTGGGACCTCTTCGGCAGCTGGTGGGGCCTGTCCCCCGCCCTGCTGATCCTGGTCTTCCCGCTCGGCTTCCGGCTGACCTGCTACTACTACCGGAAGGCCTACTACCGCGGCTTCTGGGCCTCGCCCCCGGCCTGCGCCGTCGCCGAGCCGCACACGAAGTACACCGGCGAGACCCGCTTCCCGCTGGTCCTGCAGAACCTGCACCGCTACTTCTTCTACGCCGCGGTGCCCGTCGCCGGGATCCTGACGTACGACACGGTGCTGACCTTCCGCGACGAGCACTACGCGTGGGGCCACATGGGCCTGGGGACCCTGCTGTTCCTGGTCAACATCGTGCTGATCTGGGCCTACACCCTGTCCTGCCATTCCTGCCGGCACATCATGGGCGGCCGTCTGAAGCACTTCTCGAAGCACCCCGTGCGCTACCGCCTGTGGGGCTGGATCAGCCGGCTCAACACCCGTCACATGCAGCTGGCGTGGGCCTCCCTGATCAGCGTGGCCCTCTGCGACTTCTACGTGTACCTGCTGGCCAGCGGCGCCTTCACCGACCCGAGGATCTTCTGACATGGTTCAAGTGGAACGGCAGCAGTGGGACGTGGTCGTGGTCGGCGCGGGCGGCGCCGGGCTGCGGGCCGCGATCGAGGCCCGCGAGCGGGGTGCCCGTACGGCCGTGATCTGCAAATCCCTCTTCGGCAAGGCCCACACGGTGATGGCGGAGGGCGGCATCGCCGCCTCCATGGGCAACGTCAACGAGGGGGACAACTGGCAGGTGCACTTCCGCGACACCATGCGCGGGGGCAAGTTCCTCAACCAGTGGCGGATGGCCGAGCTGCACGCCAAGGAGGCCCCGGACCGCGTCTGGGAGCTGGAGACCTGGGGCGCGCTCTTCGACCGGACCCCCGACGGGAAGATCTCCCAGCGCAATTTCGGCGGCCACGAGTACCCGCGCCTCGCGCACGTCGGCGACCGCACGGGCCTGGAGCTGATCCGCACCCTCCAGCAGAAGATCGTCCAGCTCCAGCAGGAGGACTTCAAGGAGTACGGGGACTACGAGGCCCGGCTCAAGGTCTTCCAGGAGTGCACTGTCACCAGGGTCCTCAAGAGCGGGTCCGACAGCGGCTCCGCCGCGGGGCAGCGGGTCTCGGGGACCTTCTGCTACGAGCGCGAGTCCGGCCGCTTCTTCGTGCTGGAGGCCCCGGCGGTCGTGCTGGCCACCGGCGGGATCGGCAAGTCCTTCAAGACCACCTCCAACTCCTGGGAGTACACGGGCGACGGCCACGCGCTGGCGCTGCTCGCGGGCGCGCCCCTGCTGAACATGGAGTTCGTGCAGTTCCACCCGACCGGCATGGTCTGGCCGCCTTCGGTGAAGGGCATCCTCGTCACCGAATCGGTGCGCGGCGACGGCGGGGTGCTGCGCAACAGCGAGGGCAAGCGGTTCATGTTCGACTACGTCCCGGACGTCTTCAAGGAGAAGTACGCGGAGTCGGAGGAGGAGGGCGACCGCTGGTACGAGGACCCGGACCACAACCGGCGGCCGCCCGAACTGCTGCCCCGCGACGAGGTGGCCCGGGCGATCAACTCCGAGGTGAAGGCGGGCCGTGGCTCCCCGCACGGCGGGGTTTTCCTTGACGTGTCCACCCGGATGCCCGCGGAGAGGATCCGCCGGCGCCTTCCTTCGATGTACCACCAGTTCAAGGAGCTGGCGGACGTGGACATCACCGCGGAGCCGATGGAGGTGGGCCCGACCTGCCACTACGTGATGGGCGGTATCGCGGTGGACTCCGACACCGCGGCCACCGTCGGCGTCCCCGGCCTGTTCGCGGCGGGCGAGGTCGCGGGCGGGATGCACGGCTCGAACCGCCTCGGCGGGAACTCCCTCTCCGACCTGCTGGTCTTCGGACGGCGGGCGGGTCTGCACGCGGCGGAGCACGCCACGGCCGCCGGTGAGCGCCCGGCGGTCTCCCAGGAGGAGGTCGACGCGGCGGCCGCGGAGGCGCTGGCGCCCTTCCAGGCCGCCGAGGGCGCGGAGAACCCGTACACGCTCCACCAGGAGCTCCAGACGACCATGAACGACCTGGTCGGCATCATCCGGCGCGAGGGCGAGATGGCCGAGGCCCTGGAGAAGCTCGCGGGGCTGCGCGTACGGGCCGCCCGGGCCGGGGTGGAGGGCCACCGGCAGTTCAACCCGGGCTGGCACCTGGCGCTGGACCTGCGGAACATGCTGCTGGTCAGCGAGTGCGTGGCGCGCGCGGCCCTGGAGCGTACCGAGAGCCGGGGCGGGCACACCCGCGAGGACTGCCCGGCGATGGAGCGGAGCTGGCGGCCGGTGAACCTGCTGTGCCGCCCGGTGGACCCCGCGCCCTCGGACCCGGCAGCCGACCGGATCGCCCTGGTCCGCACCCGCACCGACCCCATCCGTTCCGACCTGCTCGCGCTCTTCGAGAAGGAAGAGCTGGTCAAGTACCTCGCCGAAGAGGAGCTGTACGAATGAGTACGTACGACGCGAGCTTCCGGATCTGGCGGGGCGACGCGGAGGGCGGGGAGCTGCGCGACTTCACCGTCGAGGTGCACGACGGCGAGGTGGTCCTGGACATCGTCCACCGGCTCCAGGCCACCCAGGCCTCGGACCTCGCGGTGCGCTGGAACTGCAAGGCGGGCAAGTGCGGCTCGTGCAGCGCGGAGGTCAACGGGCGGCCGCGGCTGATGTGCATGACGCGGATGTCGACCTTCGAGCGGGAGGAGACGATCACGGTCACCCCGCTGCGCGCCTTCCCCGTCGTCCGCGACCTGGTCACGGACGTCTCCTTCAACTATCAGAAGGCGCGGGAGGTTCCGGCCTTCGTGCCGCCGGAGGGGGTGGCCCCGGGCGCGTACCGCATGCAGCAGATCGACGTGGAGCGCTCGCAGGAGTTCCGCAAGTGCATCGAGTGCTTCCTGTGCCAGGACACCTGCCACGTGGTGCGTGACCACGAGGAGAACAAGAACGCCTTCGCCGGTCCGCGCTTCCTGATGCGGGTGGCGGAACTGGACATGCACCCCCTGGACGCGGCGGCGGAGGCCGGCCTGGACCGCAAGAGCAGCGCGCAGGAGGAGCACGGGCTGGGCTACTGCAACATCACCAAGTGCTGTACGGAGGTCTGCCCCGAGGGCATCAAGATCACCGACAACGCCCTGATCCCGCTGAAGGAGCGGGCGGTGGACCGCAAGTACGACCCGCTGGTGTGGCTGGGCAGCAGGATCGGGCGGCGTCCGTCCTCGTAGCGGCCCCCAGCCGTTCACTTCGCAGGACACAATGCCCCCTGGGATGACGTCGGATGACGTGTCGTCAGGGGGCATTGCGGTGCGGGTGGGGGATCGACTGGCCGGCCGGTACCGGCTGGACCAGCGGCTCGGGCAGGGCGGCATGGGCGAGGTGTGGCGCGGGTACGACCTGACGCTGGACCGGGCCGTCGCCGTGAAGGTGCTGCTGGACACGGCGACGAACGACGAGGTGGTGAGCCGGTTCCGGCGCGAGGCCACCATCGGGGCGCGGCTCCAGCACCCGGGGATCACGGTGGTGCACGACGTGGGCCGGCACGAGGGCAGGCTGTTCATCGTGATGGAGCTGCTCGCGGGCGAGGACCTGGCGTCGCTGCTGGGCCGGACGCCGGGCGGGCTGCCGGAGGAGACCGCGGTCGGCCTGGCGGCGCAGACGGCGGAGGCGCTGTCCGCCGCCCACGAACAGGCGGTGGTGCACCGCGACCTGAAGCCCGGCAACCTCTTCCTGCTGCCCGGCGGGCGGCTGAAGATCTGCGACTTCGGGATCGCCCACTCGGCGGACGCGACCGGGGGCTGGACGGTCACGGGCCGGATGTTCGGCACCCCTCCCTACATGGCGCCCGAGCAGTGGCGGGGCGAGCACGTCGACGCGCGCTGCGACCTGTACGCGCTGGGGTGCGTGCTGTACGCCCTGCTGAGCGGGGAGCCGCCGTTCGGCGTGGCGGAGTCCCCGTACGTGCTGATGCGCCGGCACATCGAGGACGAACCGCTCGCGCTGCGGGAGGCGGGCTTCCCGGTGGCTCCGGAGCTGGAACGGCTGGTGCGGCGCCTGCTGGCCAAGGAGCCGGCGGACCGGCCGGAGTCGGCGGAGGCCGTCGGGAAGGCCCTGCGCGGGCTTGCCCTCGCGGGCGGGGGCGGGGGGCACGGCCGGGACCGGCACCACGGGGACCCGGCCGCGGGCGGTGCGGCCCCGGCGGCCCCCGGGTACGCCGTCACCCGGAGCCCCGGCCCGACGGCCGGGGCAGGCACGGCGAACGGGCCCGGGCCCGCCCCGGACTCCGAAGCCGCGGCGCCCGCTGCCGCCTCCGGAGCAGCCGCTCCCGCTGCCGCTCTGGCCGCGGCTGCGGCCGCCGCAGGCCCGGCGAGCGGGGCCGCGCCGCCAGGGCCCGGGGCCGGGGCCGGGACCGGGACCGGGACCGGGGCCGGGACCGGGACCGGGACCGGGGCCGGGGCCGAGAGCCCGGGCGGGCGCGACGGGCGCAAGGCCGAGACCGGAACGGGGACCGGGCGCGGGGCCGAGAGCGGGTCCCGAGCTGGGACCGCGGCCGAGCGCACCGGCGGGCACGAGGCCGGGACCGGGACCGGGAGGACGGGAACGGGGGCCGGGACGGGGACCGGGACCGAGAGCGGGCCCCACGCTGGGACCGGGGCCCAGAGCCCGGGCGGACGCGAGGCCGAAACCGGGACGGGGACCGGGACCGGGACCGGGCGCGAAGCCGAGAGCGGGTCCCGGGCTGCGACCGGGGCCCAGAACCCGGGCGGGCACGAGGCCGGAACCGGGACGGGGACCGGCCGCGAACCCGGGAGCGGGTCCCGCGCTGGGACCGGGGCCCAGAGCCCGGGCGGGCGCGAGGCCGAAACCGGGACGGGGACGGGGACGGGGACCGGGACCGGGACCGGGACCGGGACCGGGCGCGAGACGGAGAGCGAGTCCCGGGCTGGGACAGGAACCGAGCGCGCCGGCGGGCACGATGCCGGGACCGGGACGGGGAGCTGGACCGGCCGCGAAGCCGAGGGCGGGTCCCGGGCTGCGACTGGAGCCCAGAGCCCGGGCGGGTACGAGGCCGGGACCGGGACCGGGCGCGACGCCGAGAGCGGGTCCCGGGCCGGGACCGGGGCCCAGAGCGCGAGCAGGCGCGAGGCCGGGACGGGGAGCTGGACGGGGAGCGGCACCGGGCACGAGGCCGGGAGCGGGTCCCAGAGCGCGGGCGGGCACGAGGCCGGGAGCGGAGCTCGGGACGGGGCCGGCGGGAGCGGGGCCGGAACCGGAGTCCGGCACGGGGTCGGCGGGACCGGGAGCGGGGCCCGGGGCGGGGCCGGCGGGAGCGGGGCCCGGAGCGGGTCGGGGCCCCGGGCCTCGGCTGCTGCTCCGGATCCGGCTGCGGCCGCGGACCTGGCTGCCGCCGCGATCGCGGCCACGGCGGCCACGGCGGCCGCGGGCGCCGAGGTTCCGTACGCGGTGCAGGAGTTCGTCCGCGGGCTGTTGCACGAGGCTGAGGAGACCCTGTGGACCGCGTCGCCCGGCTGGGAGCACCTGCGCGTCGAGGGGCTCGCCGTCGCCGCCGACGCGGCCGCGCGCTTCGACGCCCCCCTCGCGGGCCGGCTGCTGGCGGGCGCGGAGCGCTGCGCGTGGACCGACGGCCAGGGCGACGGGGCCCGGATCGCCGATCTGCTGACCTTCCTCGCACGGCGCACGGCCCGGCACGCCCCCGCACGCACCGGGCGGCTGCTCACCGATGCCCAGCAGGCCCTGTTCACGGTCTTCGGTTCGAACCGCCGGGCCCCGCTGCGGATGGTCGCGGAGGAACTGGCCCGGGTCTCCCCCGAGCGCGCCGCGCAGCTCGCCCTGCGCCACTTCGCGGACCACCCCGCCGGGGACCGGATCTGGGCCCGGGTGGCCGTGGCCACCGCGGCCACCGACCTCGCCCTCGCCGAGGAGCACCTCGCCCGGATCCGCGACACGGGCCTGCGCGCGACGGCCCGTGCCGGCCTCGTCGCGGCAGTGGCCCGTACGGACCTGACCGCATCACTGCGCCTCGCCGAGCGGCTGGACAGGCGCGATGGCAGCAAGGTCCTGGCGCTGTGCGCGGTGGTGGGCGAGCGCGCCGCCGCCGACCCGGCGGGCGCGGCCAAAGCCTTCGCCCGCGCGGAGCAGGCGTTCTCGTACTACGTGGACGACCGGGCCGCCCAGCTGATCGTGGAGGCGGGCCGGCACTCAAATCGGGCTGATTCCGTACGCGCCGGACAACTGCGCGACCAGGCGGACTCGTTGCTGCTCCTGCACGGCCGGAACTCCGGCGACGAGGAGGTGGAGCGGGCGCGGACCGCCCTGTCGGAGGCCCGGGCCCGGCTCGCGCAGGAACCGCACCGCCTCCTGGACCTGGCGGTGGCCCGCGAGCGCGCGGTCGCCGCCCGGGACCTGCCCGACGCCCCGGAGCGGGCCCGGGAGCTGGCCCGGATCGCCCGGGAGTGCGTGGCCGCAAGTCACTCGCCCTGGCTGCCGGAGGCGGCGGCGGACCCGGGCAGCCCGCCTCCGCACGACGTGGCGGTCGCCGTGGCGGGCGCCGTCCGCGCGGACTCCGCGACCCGGCCGGGCCCGCAGGCCCCCGGATTCCCCGGCGCACGCCGGTGGTTCACGGACGCCGTCCCGCTGGCCCTGTGCGCGGCCGGGGACAGCGTGGTGTGGACCTCGGGCGACGAGGTGGGCTCCGTACGGGCCGACGGCGGGGGCACCCGCTGGACGGCCTTCGCCGACGACGGGGTGCCGGCGGCGCCCCTGCCGGGGGACACGGCAGCCTTCTGCGCGGCCGACGCCGGCACGGTCTGCGTGGCGCTGGAGCAGCGCGCGGGCTCCGGGGTGCGGCTGCTGGCCCGGGAGCCCCGGGACGGCCGGGTGCGCTGGTGGCGGGACCTGCCGCAGGCGGGGCCCGCCGGGCGCGACCGGATGCCGGTGGTGGCGGCCGGCGGGCTGGTCCTGCACGCGGGCCGGGAGCGGCTGACGGCCCTGGACGCGTCCACCGGCGAGGTGCGCTGGCAGCGCCCGGGCCCGTACCACTCCTCCCTGACGACCACGGTGGACCGGGACTGCCTCGTCCTGGCGGGCCAGGACACGCTGATGGGCCTGCACCTGGCCGACGGCGCGCTGCTGTGGACCTGGCAGCGCGGCGCGGGGCGGGTCCTGGTGCCGCCGGGCGCCCCGCAGGTGGCCGGGGGCCCGGTGGCCGTGCTGGACGGACCGGTGCTGCGCGCCCTGGACCGGCGCCGCGGCGGCGAGCTGTGGTCGGTCGAACTGGGCACCCCCGCGTCCGTGCTGACCGCCGGATCCGTGGTGTACGCCGCCGGCTGGCGCCGGCAGGAGAAGGGCGACGTGGTGTACGCGTTCGACGCGCTGACCGGCCGGGAGCGGGCGCGGCAGCGGCTCGCGCAGCACGACGGCGGCTGCGCGCTGGAACTGCTCGGCATCCGGCAGGGGCGGCTGTACGTGAAGTCCGCGCGCGGCAGCCGTGCCCGGCTCGGCCGGGCCTCCCAGCCGCCGTTCCTGACCGCCCTGGACCTGGCGACGCTGAAGCCGGGCTGGCAGTGGAGCGATCTCCACATCGGCCGCCGGGACGCGGTGCTGACCGGGGACAGCGTCGTGCTCCCGCTGCCGACGCTGACGGCGATCGCCCTGCCCTGAGCGCGGGGCGGTGTCCCGCCGATCCGGCGGGACACCGCCCGGTGCGTGCCGCCGGGCGCGTTGATCACTCCGGGTGCGGGGGCCGGAAACCGCCCATACCCTCCGAAATGTGATTGCGCCGAGCAGCAGGACCAAGAGTCGCGCCACCGCCGGGATATCCGTACGGGCCGCCCTCGCGCTGGCCGCCGCGCTCCTCGCGCTCGGCGGCTGGGGCGTGGCCGGGGCGCCGCCCGCCCGGGCCGAGGATCCCGTGACCCTGTCCCAGGAGGGGCAGATCACCGACCGCGTCGGGGCGCTGGGGGACCGCGCGCCCGCCGTCACCGCCGCGCTCGACAAGCTGTACGCCGACCGCAGGATCCAGCTGTTCGTGACGTACGTCCGCGACTTCTCCGGGCGCTCCGCGCAGAGCTGGGCCGACGCCACCGCGGAGAAGAACGGCCTCGGGCAGAACGACGTCCTGCTGGCCGTCGCGACCGGGGCCCGGCAGTACGCCTATTCGGCCGATGTCGACTCCGGTTTCACCGAGGAGCAGCTCGCCACCGTCGCGCGGACCGCCATCGAGCCGGCCCTGAAGCAGAACGACTGGGCGGGCGCCGCGATCGGCGCGGCCGACGGCTACAACGCCGTGCTCGGCGGGCTGCCCGTTCCCGTGCCCACCATCACGCCCGGGCAGGCCGACCCGGGCGGCAATGGGGGCGGGGAGAGCGGGGCCGGGGACTTCGTGCTCCCGGTGGTCGCGGTCGGCGCGGCCGGGGCGCTCGCCGCGTACGCGTACCGCCGCCGCAAGCGCAAGGACGCCGGCATCGGCTCCGCCGGACGCGGTACGACGACCGGTCCGGGCTGGGGCACGCAGGGGGCGGCTCAGCTGGAGCTGCCGGAACTGGACGCCAAGGCCAAGGCGCTGCTGGTGGAGACCGATGACGCGGTCCGCACCAGCACGGAGGAAATCGGCTTCGCCTCGGCCCAGTTCGGCGACGAGGCGGTCGTACCCTTCGTCGAGGCCGTGAAGTACGCCAAGGACGAGCTGACGCACGCCTTCCGGCTGCGCCAGCAGCTCGACGACGCCTACCCGGAGGACGACCCCACACGGCGCCGGATGCTGGACGAGATCGTCGCCCGGTGCACCGAGGCGAACCGGCGGCTCGACGCCGAATCGGCGGACTTCGACCGGCTGCGGGACCTGGAGAAGAACGCCCCGCAGGCGCTGGCGACCGTGGAGGCGCACTTCCGGGCGCTGACGGGACGCACCACCACGGCCGGGGCGACGCTGGCCGCGATGACACAGCGGTACGCGGACTCCGCCGCCGCGCCCGTCGCCTCCAACCCCGAACAGGCCAAGGACCGGCTGCTGTTCGCGACGACCAGCCTCGGCGAGGCCCGCGCGGCCGTCGACGCCGGGGACAACGGCAAGGCGGCCGTGCACGTACGGGCCGCCGAGGGCGCGGTGGACCAGGCCGCGACCCTGGTCGACGCGGTGGAGCGGCGGGCCCAGGAGCTCGCGGAGGCGGCCGGGAAGCTGCCGGGCGCCCTGAACGAGACGCAGACCGACCTCGCGGACGCGGAGGGGCTGCTGACCGGTACCGCTCAAGGCACCTCCACGGCGGACCTGCGCGGCCGGATCGGCCGGGCGCGGGCCGTGATGGCCGACGTACGGGAGGAGCAGACGGCCGGGCGGTACGACCCGATCGACGCCCTGCGCCGCATCGAGGAGGCCGACGCGGCCCTCGACGAGGCGCTGGCCGGGGCGCGCGAGCGGGAGTCGGGCCGGCAGCGGGCCGTGGCCCTGCTGGACCAGGCCCTGCTCTCGGCCCGCAGCGCGATCGGCGCGGCCACCGACTACGTCACCACCAGCCGGGGCGCCGTCGGCAGCCAGGCCCGTACCCGGCTGGCGGAGGCCGGACGGCACCTGGAGCGGGCGGTGTCCCTGACGGGCTCGGACCCGGCGGGCGCGCTGGCCGAGGCCCAGCAGGCGGACTCCCTCGCCCGGCAGGCGCAGCAGCTGGCGGAGCAGGACGTACGGGGCTACCAGGACCCGTACGGCGGAAGCCGGTCCGGCGGCGGCCGGGGCGGGGCCGTCCTCGGCGGGATCATCCTCGGCGAGATCTTGCGCGGCGGCGGCTTCGGCGGGCGCGGGGGTGGCTTCGGAGGCGGTTTCGGGGGCGGCGGCAGCGGCCCCGGCTCCTTCGGCGGCGGCGGAACCCGCGGCCGCATGGGCGGTGGCGGCCGCTTCTGACACCTCGTCGCCCGTCACCGCGCACGCACCCGGCAGGACCCAGGGCCCGTAGCGGCGGGCACCGGACCATCCCTCACGCACCTCACGCAGGAGAGAACCGTCATGAGCAAGCAGACCATCCTCGGCCGCGTCACCCAGCTCGCCAAGGCGAACATCAACGCGCTGCTCGACCAGGCCGAGGACCCGCAGAAGATGCTGGACCAGCTGATCCGCGACTACACGAACAACATCTCGGAGGCGGAGCAGGCCGTGGCGACGACCATCGGCAACCTCCGGATGCTGGAGGCGGACCACAAGGAGGACGTGGAGGCGGCCTCCGAGTGGGGCGGCAAGGCCCTCGCGGCGAGCAGGAAGGCGGACGAGCTGCGCGCGTCGGGCGCGACGGCCGACGCCGACAAGTTCGACAACCTCGCGAAGGTGGCGCTGGGCCGGCAGATGCAGTCGGAGAAGGAGGCGAGGACGGCGGAGCCGACGATCGCCGCCCAGACGGACGTCGTGGACAAGCTCAAGTCGGGCCTGGACTCGATGAAGAACAAGCTGACGGAGCTCCAGG
Organism: Streptomyces sp. NPDC048255; assembly: GCF_040652415.1. Taxonomy (NCBI): domain Bacteria; kingdom Bacillati; phylum Actinomycetota; class Actinomycetes; order Kitasatosporales; family Streptomycetaceae; genus Streptomyces; species Streptomyces sp. NPDC048255. The sequence continues at coordinate 133,033 of NZ_JBEZMA010000007.1, read as the reverse complement.
CGAAGCGCGACGAGCTGGTGTCCCGGGCGAAGACCGCGCAGGCGCAGAACACGATGCTGGACGCGGTGAAGAACATCGACGTCATGGACCCGACGAGCGATCTGAACCGCTTCGAGGAGAAGGTGCGGCGCGAGGAGGCGATGGCGATGGGCAAGCAGGAACTGGCCGCCTCTTCGCTGGACGCGCAGTTCGAGTCCCTGGAAGACCTCGGCAAGACGTCTGAAATCGAGGCCCGCCTCGCGGCGCTGAAGCAGGGCCGGGCTGCCTGACCCTCCCGGGGGGGTGCGGTGTGCGAGGTGCGGCGCCGCTGCGGGGGCTCCGCCCCCGAACCCCCGCGCCTCAATCGCCGGCGAGGCTGGAATTGCCCTGCGGGCAATCCAGCCGAGCCTCGTCCTACCCGTACATGCTCAGCAGTTGCTCCGCCGAGAGCTCGGACACGGCTTCGGCCGCCGCACCCGGGAGCGGGAGCTCGAACCAGACCGTCTTGCCGCGGTGGGTGCGCCGGGTGCCCCAGCCGGCCGAGAGCAGGCCCACCAGCTGGAGGCCGCGGCCGCCCTCATCCGTGTCCCGGGCGCGGCGGCGCCGCGGCTGGACCAGGTTCGCGTCCCACACCTCGCACACCAGCGTCCGGTCCAGCAGGAGGCGGAGCCGGATCTCGCCCTCCCCGTAGCGCAGGGCGTTGGTGACGAGCTCGCTGACCAGCAGCTCGGTGGTGTCCAGCAGCCCTTCCAGGCCCCAGGCCGGGAGCTTGGCGCGGGCCAGTTCGCGGGCCCGGCCCACCGAACGGGCCTCGCGCGGCAGCTGCCAGTCGCCGACGGCGTCCACCGGCAGGCCCTGGACCCGCGCCATGAGGAGGGCGATGTCGTCCTCCCCGTGCCGGGTGTCCAGGGTGTTCAGCACGTGGTCGCAGACGTCCTCCAGCGGCCGTACCGGGTCCGCGAGGGCCTCCCGCAGGCCGCGCAGCCCCTCCTCCAGGGGATGGTCGCGGGATTCGACCAGCCCGTCGGTGTAGAGGGCCAGCAGGGCGCCCTCCGGCAGTTCCACCTCGACCTCCTCGAAGGGCTCGCCGCCCACCCCCAGCGGCATGCCGGGCGGTACCTCCAGCAGCAGGGCGGGCCGCGGCGCACCGCCCTCGTCGGGGGGTTCGACCAGGACGGGCGGCATGTGGCCCGCGTTGGCGATCGTGCAGCGCCGGGTCACCGGGTCGTACACCGCGTAGACACAGGTGGCGAGGTAGACCTCCGAGCGGTCGGCGTCCCGCGAGTGCAGGGCGGCCCGGGAGGCTTGCTGGGAGCCGCCGGGCGCGCCGAGGCCGCGGGCGATCTCGTCGAGGGCGGTCAGCACCTCCGCCGGTTCGAGGTCCAGCAGCGCGAGGGTCCGTACGGCGGTCCGCAGTTCCCCCATCGCGACGGCGGCCCGCAGGCCGCGTCCCATCACGTCGCCGACGACCAGTGCGGTGCGGTGGCCGGGCAGTTCGATGACGTCGAACCAGTCCCCGCCGACCTCGGTGGCCGCGTTGCCCGGCAGGTACCGGCAGGCGATGTCGAGCCCGGCGGCTTCCGGGTCCCCGGGGGGCAGCAAGCTGCGTTGCAGTATCAGCGCCCGTTCGTGCTCGCGGCGGTAGAGCCGCGCGTTGTCGATGCACACGGCGGCCCGCGCGGCGAGCTCGACGGCGACCGCCCGGTCCCGTTCGCCGAAGGGCTCGCTGCCCTTCGTACGGGAGAACTGCGCGAGGCCCACCACCGTGTCGTGGGCCACCATCGGGACGACGAGGGTGGACTGCACGAGGTCCTCGGGCCCCCCGCCCTCGATCAGCCGCGGCCGCGCGGTGCGCAGTGCGAGCGCGCCTGGGGACGCCGCCGGGTAGCGGTGGACATCGCCTACGGAGACCAGCGCGCCCGGACCGGACAGCGGGGCGTCCGAGACGGCGGAGGCGAAGGCGACCCGGCGCAGCGCGGCGGAGGGCGTCCGGGCCGGGCCCTGGCCGGGCAGGCTGGGCACGCCCGGGCCCTGGGGCCGTGCGGGCCGGTCGTCGTCGCCGAGCAGCAGCCCCTGGTAGAGGTCGACTGCGGCCAGGTCGCAGAAGCCCGGGACGGTCACGTCGAGGAGTTCGCGGGCGGTGGTCTCCAGGTCGAGGGAGTTGCCGATGCGGTGCCCGGCCTCGTTGAGCAGGGCGAGGTTGCGCCGGACCCCGGCGGCCTCGCGGGCGGCGAGGTGGCGGCGGGTGACGTCGGTACCGATGCCGGCGACGCCGACGGGGCGGCCGGTGCCTCCGTGGACCCGGTAGAGGTTGATGGACCAGTGGCGGTCCTCGCGGCTGCCGGGGGCGGCTCCGGTGATCCGGAGGTCGGTGACCGATTCCCCGGTCTCCAGGACCCGGCGCAGGGCCTCGGCCATCCGGTCGGCCTCGTGCGCGGGCAGGTAGTCGTGCACGGTGCGCCCGCGGTGCTCCTCGGCGGCGCCCCCGAAGACGGTCGCGAAGCGGCGGTTGGCCCGCTGCACGGTGAGGTCGGTGCCGAAGAGCAGGAAGCCGAAGGGAGATTGGCCGAATATGGCCTGTGAAGCCGCCAGATCGGATTCGATCCGGCGCAGTGCGCGCACGTCGACGACGACGCACAGTGCGGCCCGCTCGGCGGTCTCGGTCTGGGTGGGCATCACATAGATCTCGGCCACGCCGTGCGCGCCGTCCCCGCCCGGCATGCGGAAGGGGATCAGGCCGGTCCACTCCTTGCCGTCGAGGATCTCGGCGACCTTACGGTGCCCGCCCTCGCGCAACTCGGGGGGCATGAAGGCGTCGACCGGGTCGCGCCCCACCGCCTGGGCGGCCGTCAGCCCGAAGAGTTCCTCGGCGCGCAGGCTCCACTGGTCGACGAGCCCGTCGGGTCCGATCGAGAAGGAAGCGACCTTTATGTAGTCATATATCGAGCCAGGCGGGCTGCTGTGCCACAGGGAGTCGTGCCATGTCTCCCCGGGCACACGGGCCTGATGTGCCTGCGCAGGTATCTCGCTCACGCGACCGTCCCCTCCAGCTCACCGCAACCGGACCGGCCATGACCGAAGTATTCAGCACCACGGCCCCGGACGGCACGGCGTTCACGATCACAGCAAGGTCTCGTTAGTTTCGAGCCACGTCGTGTGACGGTCGGCCACCCTTCACCTTGTTACTCACCAGGAAGTGCCAACTCGAACCACACAGTCTTGCCCGACTTCTTGTGCCGTGTCCCCCAGCGCTGTGCCGAGACGGCCACGAGGTGCAGCCCGCGGCCACCCTCGTCGTCCGGCTTCGCGACCTTCTCGCGGGGCGGATCCGGAAGCGGATCGGAAACTTCCACGAGCAGCGCGGCGCCGCCCGCGGAGCCCCGGGCGGCTGGATTTCGCCACTCCAGCCGGACGCCGATCGGGCCGGACGCGTAGCGCAGGGAATTGGTGACGAGCTCGCTGACCAGCAGGACGGTCACGTCTCCGACGGAGTCGAGACCCCAGTCGCGCAGGGTTCCCCGTACGGCGTGGCGGGCGGTGCGGACGGCACCTGGCTCGGCGGGGAAGGCCCACTCGGCGCATTCACCGTCTGTGTCGATCACGCCGATCACTTCCCGGGCCAGCAGCGACCCCAGTCCGGTTCGTCTGGGACGAAAGGGGGACGAGATAGGGATTAATAGCGACATACCCGATATTTGGGGCGCCGTACCACTCGATCCGCCACCCACCGGCGCACTGTGGCGCAGACGGCCTACAGCGCAAGCGCCACGCGCCCCCGTGACCCGGCCGTGCGCCGACCCCGGCCCCGCCGGATGTTCAGCCGCGCAGTCGGCGTCCGGCCTCGGCGACCGCGGGGCGGTCCTGGTCGAGCCAGTCCACCGACTCCAGCTCCTCCGGTCCGAGCCAGCGCAGCTCGTCGTGGTCCTCCAGCGGCGCGGGCTCCCCCGAGACCAGCCGGGCCGTCCACACGTGCAGGACCAGGCCGGGCTTCAGCGGCCACTCCCCCGGGATCCGCTCCAGCGCCTCGGTCTCCACGCCGAGCTCCTCGCGCAGTTCGCGCACCAGCGCATCGGGGACGGACTCCCCCGGCTCGGCCTTGCCGCCCGGCAGCTCCCAGCGTCCGGCGAGCTCCGGGGGTGCGCTGCGGCGGGCGGCCAGCAGGCGCCCCTCATGACAAAGGGCTCCGCCCACGACCACTCGTACCGTCATGGGCGGAGCCTATGTCAACGCTGGATGCTCAGTTCATCGTGGCGGTCTGACCGATCCGCTCGACCCAGTACAGCTGCTTGTGTCCTCGGTCGTCGAGGCTGTCGACGACCTTCTGGGCCTCGGCCCGGGTGGGGTACCGGCCCACCCGGTAGCGGTTGCCGTTGTCGTCCTGACGTATGACCAGCCACGGGAGCAGGGCACCGCTGTCGTTCATCGCGTTTCACCCTCCGCCGACGTACCTGCCCGGGAAACCGCATTGCGCATATGCCCGAGCGTACGCCCGACCTTTACTCAGCGGATACGGTTTTTCACGAAGAGGTACCTCGCAGGCGTACGCATCCGGCCATGCGTACGAGCGGGCCGTGTGCGCCGGTCCGACCCGGCGCACACGGCCCGGGTTGCGGCCCGTCAGGATGACCACGGCACATGGGTGCGGCGCCGGTCCTGGGGCTCCGCCCCGGACCCCGCGCCTCAATCGCCGGCGGGGCCGGATTTTGGCTGATGCCGCCCGCCATGCGCGAGGGGTCGGCCTCTGGGCATCAGCGCGGGCGCACAAGCCGGCCTCACCAAGCACAACCCTGCCCGCCGAGCACAACCCGGCCCCGCCGGCGTTCGAGGCGCGGGGTCCGGGGCAGAGCCCCCGAATCTCTGAGCCCCGCCGGGGCTGGGGCGGAGCCCCGGGAGCCTGGGCCGGCGGGGGACGGGTCAGCGCACCGGGAGGTGGTACGCGAGGCGGTAGCGGTCCGCCGGGACCACCACGTCGGCCGTCTCCACGGCGCGGCCGGACGCGAAGTAGGTGCGGCCGATCACGAGCACCACGTGGCCCGGGACCCCGCCGAGGAGGAGGTTCTCCTCCGCCAGGCCCGGCCGCGCGCCGACCTCCTCCACCACGTTGTCCACGACCACGTCGATCGCGGCCATCCGGTCGACGACCCCGGAGCCGCCCAGCGGGCCCTCCTCGGGCAGCATCACGGGCGTGCGGCCGGTCACGGCCAGGGGTTCCCAGGAGGTCGACAGCATCATCGCCTCGCCGGCGTCGCGGAAGACGTACCGCGTGCGCATCACGCGCTCGCCGGGCTCGATGCCGAGCCGGTGGGCGATCTCCGCCGGGGCGGCCCACTGCTCGCTGTTCGACTCCCACGTGCCGCGGGCGCCCGCGTCCGCCTGTTCCTGCCGGAAGGGAGTGGAGGCGCCGCCCGTGCGGTAGCCGGAGCGCGCCACGCGCCGGGGGACGGGCTGTTCCCGCACGTACGTCCCGGACCCGGACCGGCCCTCGACCAGACCCTCCGCCATGAGGACCTTGCGCGCCTCCAGCGCCACGGTGTCCGAGACCCCGTACTCCTCGCGGATCCGGGCCTGCGAGGGGAGCCGGGCGTGCGGGGGCAGGGAACCGTCGACGATCTTCCGCCGCAGGTCCCCGGCCACGCGCAGATAGGCCGGCTGCTCACCGAAAGTCACGGGCCACTCCCATCAGGTTGACAGACAGCTACACCCTGGCAACCGACGGTTGTAGACCGCAAGCAAGGGCCAGAGTTTCACCCGAAGTGATGAAGCCAGGTCACTCAAACCCGTTACCGCGCGTTACGCGGACGACGCCGCCGACGCCGTCAGACCTGCTCGGACGAAGGTCCGCGTCCGGAACCTACTTCCGGACGCCCAGGGTGCTCCTCCAGCCACCGCGGAATCTTCGTCGACAGCCCGTACGCACCGCGCAGCGCCTGCTCCGTGGTGACCGACATCGCGGCCGCGGCCCGGTCCCACTGCTTGTCGAACTCGGTCGGCGTCGGCGCCTGCGAGGCTCGCAGCCACGCCGCCCGCGCCGCGCCGAGCTCCTTGAGCTGGGCCGCGGCGGCCTTCTCCATCCCCGGCGCGGCCCGGTCCCGCTCCAGCGCCGTCACCTCGGCCCCCAGCGCCGTGTACACCTCGCGCGCCCAGGTCCGGTGTTCCGCGAGCGAGCTCGCGGGATCCGTCTCCGGGGACTGGCCCAGGACGAGGTCGACCTCGTTCGCCGCTTTCAGGAAGGACACCTGCGCGGGCGTGAGCGTGCCCGCGTCCCGGCGCAGGCTGCCGCGCTGGTCCTCCTCGGTCGTGCCGATCACGCACAGGAGCTGCCGGTCGCCCCGGCGCCAGGACTCGCGCGAGGGCGCGTAGAAGTACATCTCCGCGTACGCCGGCAGGGCCCAGGTGTCCATCGCGTAGGCGTCCTGCGCCTTCCAGCATGCCGCCTCCGCGTCGCGCTCGGCCTCCTGCGACCCCGGCAGGCCCGCCGGGTCGAAGGGGCCCGAGGAGCTGACCTCGGCGTGGTGCTCCTGCGCGCAGTCCACCGTGTACATCAGGGGCCGGTCGTGCATCAGGTCCCCGCCGGGGACGTTGAAGCAGTCGCCCGTCCGCAGGTCCTCCATGTCCGTGAGCTCGCCGTCGACGTCCTCGAACGCGCCGGCCGAGTCGAAGCGGTCGCGGACCACCGTCGCCACCCGGTCGACCGTCAGGACCAGCACCCCCGTCATCACCACGGACACCACCAGCCCGACGACCGCGAGCGCCTTGCCCCGCTCCCGCTTCTTCGCGATCTGTACGAGGGCCACGATCCCGAAGACGATGCCGAGCGGCGGCAGGCACAGCAGTCCGACGAGCAGGGAGGCGAGCGCGAAGCCGTTGAGCGCGGGCGGCCGTCCGTAGCCGGGCGGAAGCCCCCACGCCGGCGGCGGCGAGGGCGGCGACCAGCGGTGTCCCGGTCCGGGGGGAGGGCTCGGCGGCATGCTCACGGGGCGGGGACTCCAACACAGAGGGCGCGAACGAATGCGCGAATAGTACGCAGCGGGGGCGACCGTCTCGCCGGTCGCCCCCGCCTGTTCATCGCGGCGTACGCAGTGCTGCCGTGCGCCGTCCCGTGCGCGCGGCCGTACGCGGTGCCCTGGGTCGGCGCGCCGGTTCAGCCTCCCCGGATCAGCGCCCCCGGATCAGCCCTCAGAACTGCAGGGCCCAGGAGTCGATCTTCCCGGTGTCGACGTTCGCGTTGTCGTTCACGCGGAGCTTCCAGACGCCGTTCGCGGCCTCGGAGGAGGCGTTGACCGTGAAGGTCTTGATGATGTTGTCCGCACTGCCGCCGGCCCGGTTGTGCAGGACGTAGACGGAGCCGTCGGGCGCGATCAGGTCGACCTTGAGGTCACCGGTGTACGTGTGCTTGATGTCGACGGGGACGCTCAGCGTCGCCGGGGCGTTGCCCGAGACCCCGCTGACCGTGATCGGCGGTTCGACGGTGGAGTTGTCGTTGATCGCGAAGTCCGCGGCGTTCTCGAACCGCGGGCCGGGCGGGACGGTGCCGCCGCTGCCGATGTTGAGCAGGCGGTTCGGGGAACCGGTGCCGGGGCCGGTCACCACGTTCGGCGTCGAGGCGGCGACCAGGCCCGCGGAGATCTGGGCGGGGGTGCTGCCCGGGTTCTGCGAGAGGTAGACCGCGGCCGCGCCCGCGACGTGCGGCGAGGCCATCGAAGTGCCGGAGATGGTGTTGGTGGCGGTGTCGCCCGTGCCCCACGTGGAGGTGATGGAGGAGCCCGGCGCGAAGATGTCCAGGATCGAGCCGTAGTTGGAGTAGCTCGCCTTCGCGTCGGTGTTGGTGGTGGCGCCGACGGTGATGGCCTCGGCGACGCGCGCCGGGGACTTGGTGGAGGCGTCCGTCGACTCGTTGCCCGCGGCCACCGCGTAGGTGATGCCGGAGGCTATGGAGTTGCGGACGGCGGTGTCGAGCGCGGAGTCCGCGCCGCCGCCGAGCGACATGTTGGCCACGGCCGGCTTGACGGCGTTGCGCGTCACCCAGTCGATGCCGGCGACGACCTGGGCGGTGGTGCCGGAGCCCTGGTTGTTGAGCACGCGGACGCCGACGATCTTGACCTTCTTGGCCACGCCGTACGCGCCGCCGCCGACGGTGCCGGCGACGTGGGTGCCGTGGCCGTGGCCGTCCTGGGCGGTGTTGTCGTTGTCGATCGCGTCGTAGCCGTCGGAGGCGCGGCCGCCGAAGTCCGTGTGCGTCTTGCGGACGCCGGTGTCGATGATGTAGGCGGTGACGCCCTCACCGGCCTTGTCCGGGTAGGTGTAGCTCTGGTTCAGCGGCAGCGCGCGCTGGTCGATGCGGTCCAGGCCCCAGGACGGCGGATTGGGCTGGGTGGCGTCGACGGTGAAGGTCCGGTTCTGCACCACCGACTTGACGGCCGGGTCGGCGGCGAGCTTCCTGGCCTGTGCTTCGGAGACCTCGACGGAGTAGCCGTTGAGGGCCGCGCTGTAGGTCCGGTCGATCCTCGCGCCGTACCGCTTGGCGACGGCCTTGCCGCTGTCGGCGGTGGAGCGCGCGGAGTCGTTCAGGGTCACGATGTAGCTGCCGGGGACGGAGCCTGCGGCGCCCGCGTTCTCAATGACGCCCTGCGCGCCGTGGTCGGCCGCGGAAGCGGGTAACGCGGCGGCCGCGCCGAGCGCGAGGGCCACGACGGCGGTCGCGCTGATGCCGGCGATTTTCCGGCGGGTGTGACGCATCACGGACATGTGAGGTGTCCTCCTCATAGGTGGTGCGTTGCGGGGGGTTAAGCGCAGCCGCCGGGGCATCCTCCTGCCATGATTTAGGCATGGTCATGACAATGCAGATGGCCCAACGGGCTGTCGCCTCCGAAAGGTTGACCCAGCCCTGCCGCCTACCACAAGAGGAGCGCGCAGCCGTAACATCCGTGCCATACAGCGGCCATGATCGAGCAAAGGCGTTCCGCACATGACGCACGCACTCCCCGGCTACGTCTGCCCCGAGGACGGGACGTGCGCCGACGTCCGGACGGCGCCCTGGTGCTGTCCGGTCTGCGGCGGCCCCTGGGACCTCGACTTCACGCCGGATCCGGCCACCGCGCTGGACCCGGCCGCCGGGCCGAACTCCCTGTGGCGGTACGCGCCCGTGCTGCCGCTGCCGGGGGCGTTCGCCGTGTCACTGGCGGAGGGTCACACTCCGCTGGTACCGCTGGCAGAACGGGTTCACGCCAAACTCGACTTCATGATGCCGACCCTGTCCTTCAAGGACCGGGGCGCGGTGATGCTCGCGGAGCTGGCCAGGCGGCTGGCCCCGGAACGGGTCGTGGCGGACAGCAGCGGCAACGCGGGGACGGCCGTGGCGGCGTACTGCGCGCGGGCCGGGCTCAATTGTGAAGTTTTCGTGCCCGAGGGCACCTCGGACCGCAAGACCGAGCGGATGCGCGCCCACGGGGCGGTCGTACGGGTGGTCCCGGGAGGCCGGGAGGCCGCGGCGGAGGCGGCCCGGGAGGCCGCGGACCAGCCGGGGGCCTTCTACGCGAGCCACGTCTTCAACCCGTACTTCCTGCACGGCACCAAGACCTACGTGTACGAGGTGTGGGAGGAGCTGGGCGGCCGGCTCCCGCAGGCCCTGGTCGTCCCGGTGGGCAACGGGACCCTGCTGCTGGGAGCCGCGCTGGCCGTGGAGGAGCTGGCCCGGCGCGGGGTCCGGCCGCCCGCGCTGATCGCGGTGCAGGCCGAGGCGGTGGCCCCGCTCGCGGAGGCCTTCGCGGCGGGCGCGGAGGACGTGGCCCCGGTGGAGCAGCGGCCGACCCTGGCCGAGGGGATCGCGATCCCGGCGCCGCCGCGCGCCCGCCAGATCCTGGCCGCGGTGCGCAAGTCCGGCGGGACCTTCCTCACCGTCCCGGAGGACCGCCTGCGCGAGGCCCGGCAGGACCTGGCCCGCCGCGGCCTCTTCGTGGAACCGACGGCCGCGGCCTGCTGGGCCGCGGTGGGCCCCGACGCCCCGGGCGACCCCCTCCAGGGCCGCACGGCGGTCCTGCCCCTCTGCGGCTCGAAGTAGGGGCGCGGCCCGGCGGGAGGTGGGGTGGGGACGCGCAGGAGGGTCCCCGCCGGACGAGCGCGCGACCCAGGCCTCACCCGCGCAGCCGTGGCTCGGTGCGCGAGCCGAGGAGCCGCTCCGGAGTGTCCGCGCCCCACCCCCGCCCACCGGCCCGGGCCGGACCCGGCCGCCGGGACGGCCGCCCAGCCGGGCCCCGCCCGCCGCCCCGGCTGCTGCCGGGCGACGGGCTCGGTGTCGGAAATTCGCCAGCCTCCCGCGGTGCCGTCTGCTCAACTGAGGGCATGACTCGACTGCTTGATCCTGCCGCCCGGGCCCGCGCGTTCACCTCCCTGCACGACCCCGCACGGCCCCTGGCCCTCGCCAACGCCTGGGACGTCGCCAGCGCCCGGCTCGTCGAGGCCGCCGGCGCGGCCGCCGTCGCCACCACCAGCGCCGGGGTCGCCTGGTCCCTCGGGGCGCCCGACGGGGACGCCCTGGCCCGCGACCGGGCCCTGGACCTCGTCGCCCGGGTGGCCTCCGCCGTCTCCGTCCCCGTCACCGCCGACATCGAGGGCGGCTTCGGCGCCGGCCCCGACGCCGTCGGCGAGACCGTCTCGGGGGTCCTGGCCGCCGGGGCGGTGGGCATCAACATCGAGGACGGCAACCGCTCCCCCGCCGAGCATGCGGAGCGGCTGGCCGCGGCCCGCGCCGCCGCCGGGGCGGCCGGGATCCCGCTGTACATCAACGCCCGCGTCGACACGTACCTCTTCGGCCTCGGCGAGGCCTCCACCCGGCTCGACGAGACCCTCGCCCGCGCCGCCGCCTACCTGCGGGCGGGGGCCACCGGGATCTTCGTCCCCGGGGTCACCGACCCGGCCACGGTCGCCGAGCTGGTCAAGGGCATCGACGCCCCGCTGAACATCCTCGCCGGCCCCGGCGCCCCGGGCGTCGCCGAGCTCGGCGCGCTCGGCGTCTCCCGCGTCAGCCTCGGCTCGTGGGTGGCGGAGGCCGCGTACGCCGTCGTCCGCCGCGCCACCGAGGAGCTGCTCTCCGGCGGCACCTACGGTCCGCTCGCGCACTCGCTCCCGTACGGGGAGCTGAACGGCCTGCTCAAGGGCTGAGACGAGCGGTAAATCCACCGGAGCCTGCATAGGCCAACGATCTAGGATCCCGGACATGCACACATCAACCCCGGTGGAGGGCAAGGCCCCGGCCGCCCCCCACCGCCAGATCACCGGCGCCGTCTGGACCGCCCTGGTGCTCGTGTACGTCGTCTGGGGCTCGACCTACCTCGGGATCCGGATCGTCGTGCAGACCATGCCGCCGTTCCTCTCGGCCGGGGTCCGCTTCATCACCGCCGGCCTGCTGCTGGCCGGCGTGGTCGCCTGGCGGTTCGGACCGGCCGCGCTCAAGGCCACCCCGGCCCAGCTCCGCTCGACGGTGGTGGTCGGCCTGCTGCTGATCCTCGGCGGCAACGGCCTGGTCGTGCTCGCCGAGACCTCTGTGCCGTCCGGCCTGGCCGCGCTGCTGGTGGCGGCCGTCCCCATGTGGGTGGTGGTGCTGCGGGCGGGCACCGGGGACCGCCCGCCGCTGCGCACCCTGGGCGGCGTCCTCGTCGGCCTCGCCGGGCTCGCGGTGCTGACCCTGCCGGGGCTGAGCGGGGCGGTGCGGCTGTGGGGGGTGCTGCTGGTGGTGGCGGCCTCGGTGCTGTGGTCGCTCGGCTCGTTCTCCGCGTCGAAGCTGACGCTGCCGGGCAACCCCTTCACCGGGAGCGCGTACCAGATGCTCGCGGGCGGTGTCGGCGGCGTCCTCGTCGGCCTGCTGCGCGGCGAGCACCGCGGACTCGACCCGGCCGCCTTCTCCACCGCGTCCTGGCTGGCCCTCGGCTACCTGGTGCTCTTCGGCTCGCTGGTCGCCTTCACGGCGTACGTGTGGCTGCTCCAGGCGGCGCCGCTGTCGCTGGTGTCCACGTACGCCTACGTCAATCCGGTCGTGGCCGTCGCCCTCGGCTGGCTCATCCTCGACGAGGCCCTGACCTGGCCGATCGTCCTCGGAGGGGCGATCGTGGTGGCGGCGGTGGGCGTGATCGTCAGCACGGAGCGCAGGAAGTAGCGCCCTGGCCCGGGGCGGCATCGACCGGCCTGAACGCTTCCCGTCGGGGGGACTAGGCCCTGTCCGGGCGATCTTCGCGGGCCCGCGCCGCCTGGCACGGCACCTCGCCGCGTTGTCGGACCGCGCGAGTACGGCCGAGTACGAGCTGCGCTCCTCCGCCTTGCGATGCACCGCACCAGACGACGCGGGCTGATCCACGAAGATCGCCCGGACAGGACCTAGCCGCGCGCCGCGCGCTCGTACAGCGCCCTGGCGTGCTCGTCGAAGAGCGCGGCCGTGGAGTCCACGTCCGTGTCCCCGCCGCTCAGCACGCCGATCAGCCGACCGGGGCGGCCCGGGCCGCCCCGGTCGGCGACCCAGGGGCTGCCGCTGGTCCCCGTCCAGAACCCCGCGCAGCTGATGTAGAGCATGTCGGGGTCGTCCTCGTCGTGGCCGGTCTGCGTGGTGCAGGAGACGGGCTTGTTCTGGGGGTTGTGCTCGGACTCCGGGTAGCCGACGACCGTCACGTCCCGTTCGTACCCGGAGGTCCAGTCGGGCTTCGGGGCCTCGGCACCGCCGCCCACGGCCTCCTGGACGCTCTGCCCGTCCTCGTCCGGCTCGATGGTGAGGAAGGCGAAGTCGGCGGTGTCCTCGCCCCACTTCGTCCAGCGGTCGTCCACGTGGATCGAGCGGACCTTCCACACCCCCAGCGGATGGCTGCCCGAGCCCTCGCCGGAGAAGGCGGGGGCGAAGGCGAGCTCGCCGATGGCCAGGCCGTCGTGGGCGAGCTCGCCCGGTTTCCCGTCCTCGCCGGCCGGGGCCACGCAGTGCGCGGCGGTGGCGACGACGTTGCCCTTGGGGCTGTCGACCACGCTCGCCGTGCACCAGTGCTCCCCGTTGGCCATGAGCACGCCGACGGTGGGGAAGGGGTGCACCTGGCGGTCGGCCGGCGCCTTGAGGGCCACGAGGGCGCAGACCGCCGCGATCCCCGCGACGGCGGCCGCCGATGCCCCCTTCACCACCGGGGTCATCGCACGGCGGGGTCGGGGGTCGGTCCGGACATCACCTTGCTGATCCACTCCAGGGAGCCCTCCCTCATGCCGCGCACGTACGACTTTCCGTTGTGCTCACCATCCTGGATCACCTGGAGCGAGGTGTGCACGGGACCCTTCCCGTACTCGTTCATGAACTTCTCGGCCTTCTCGCGGCCGGTCTCGGCGGTGCCGATCTGGAAGTTGATGTAGACGTCCGGACCGCCCGCCTTGATCAGCTTCTCGGCGAGCTTCTCGGGGTTGTCCGCGTCCATGGCCTGCGTGTTCCCGTTCCACAGCGGGGAGTCGGGGACGATGTCCGTACCGCTCGCGATGGCCGCCTTGAACCGGCCGGGGTACTTCAGGAGCTGCTTGAAACCGTTGAACCCGCCCGCGGAGGAGCCCATGAAGGCCCAGCCGTCGCGGGAGGTGAAGGTCCGGAAATTGGCCTTCGCGAAATCCGGGACGTCCTCGGCCATCCAGGTGCCCATCTTGGGCTGGCCGGGGATGTCCGAGCCGTCGAAGTGGTGCTTGGTGTCGGCGTTGGTCACCGGCATGACGAGGACGAACGGCAGGCTCGTGCCGGCCTTCGCCCCGTCGCTCACGGCCTGCTGGAGGCCGAGGCCGGGGCCCGTCCCCCAGTAGTTCGTGGGGTAGCCCCGGCCGCCGGGCAGGGAGATCAGGACCGGGAAGGCGCTCTTGGCGTACTTCGGCTCGTGGTACTCCTTCGGCACCCACACCCAGACGTCGCCCGTGAAGCCGGACTTCTTGCCGACGAGGGTGGTCTTGCCGATCTGCGTGCCGTCCGGCATCCGGTGGGTGCGGACGAACTCGGCGGCCGGCCCGGTGGGCATGCTCACGCCCGGCCGGACGTCGGAGGTCTTGGCGGCCTTCTGCTGGACCTTCCCGAAGGAGACCGGATCCCCTATGTCCGAGAAGAAGCCGTACTTGTAGGCGGCCGCGCCGCCGCCGGCGGCGAGGGTGAGCGCGAGCCCACCGGTGATCAGAATGAGGCGCAGGCGCTTGGGACGACGGCTGCTCCTGGCCGAGGAGCCGCCGTCGCCTTGCTGGTCATGCTGCACGGAATTGTCCCGTTCCTTCTCCGGCGCTCACCTCGGAGCGCGGGCCGGACCGATTGGTCCCCCTTACACCCTCTACAGAGGTGTGAACGACCGGATGGGTTGCCTGGGACGGCTGTGGCGTGGCGCGCACCACGCGGCCGGGTCAGCCCGCTTCGGGCTTCGGGGCCTTGAGCACCTTGCTGATCCACTCCAGGGAGCCTTCCTTCATGCCCCGGACGTAGTGCCAGCCGTTGTGCTCACCGTTCTGGATGTCGCGGATGGTCATCTTGACGGGTCCCTTGCCGTACTGCTGCTGGAACTTCGTCATCCGCTCCTTCCCGGTCTCCTTGGTGCCTATCTGGAAGTTGATGTAGACCTCGGGGCCGTTGCTGTCGATCAGCTTCTTGGCGAGCTTCTCGGGGTTGTTCGCGTCCATCTGCGCCTGGTGGCCCTTCCAGAGCGGGGAGTCGGGCACGATCTCGCCACCGCTGGCGATCACGGCCTTGAACTTGTCCGGGTGCTGGAGGACCGTCTTCATGCCGACGAAGGCGCCGGAGGAGGAGCCCATGAAGGCCCAGCCGTCACGGGACTTGTACGTACGGAAGTTGGCCCGGGTGAAGTCCGGGACGTCCTCGGCGATCCAGGTGCCCATCTTGGCCTGGCCGGGTATGTCGGACCCGTCGTAATAGAACTTGTTGTCCGGGTTGAGCACCGGCATGATCACGATGAACGGCAGGCTGGTACCGGCCTGGACCCCCTCGCTGATCGCCTTCTGGAGGCCGAGGCTGCGGTCGGACCAGTAGTTGGCCGGGAAACCGTTGCCGCCGGGGAGCGCGATGAGGACCGGGAAGGCGCTCTTGGCGTACTTCGGGTCGTCGTACTCCTTGGGCGCCCACACCCAGACGTCGCCCTCGAAGCCGGACTTGGCCCCCGCGAGGCGGGTCTTGGCGATGATCGTGCCGTCTTCGAGCTTGGCGGTCTGCTTGAAGTCGGACTTGGGGCCGGCCGGCATGAGCACGTCGGGGTCACCGGAGGGCTTGGCCGAGGCCCCGCCCGAGCCCTTGGGCTCCGCGGCCGGGGGCGGGTTGGTCTTGCCGAAGCTCACGGCCTCGCCGTTGCCGGAGAACCAGTCGAGCTTCCAGGCGGCGAAGCCGCCACCACCGGCCAGCAGTGCGAGGACGACCACCGCGCTGATCCACACCCCGCGCCGGGACCGCCTGGGCCGCGGGGCCTCGGCTTCGTCCTGCCGGGGCGGGACGGGGGGCGGGCCCGGGGGCTGCTCGCCGTACTGGCCGTCGTACTGGCCGCCGTAGGGCCGGCCGTACTGCTGGTCGAACTGCTCGCCGCGGCGTTCCTCGTACCGCGGGTACGGCTCCTCGTACGACGGCTGGCCCTCGGGCCCCGGGCGCTGCGGGTACTGGTGCACGAACTTCGCTCCGAACGGTCATGACTGCCCCTGGGGGCAGAACGGCTGGGCATCCCTTAGTCCTGATGACCGAATACTCGGCGCAGTTCCAAAACCAGGCAAAAACATGGCACGAATCTCTGCCGGCGCCCCCGGACCCGCGGTCCGGG
This sequence comes from Streptomyces sp. NPDC048255, assembly GCF_040652415.1. Lineage (NCBI taxonomy): Bacteria > Bacillati > Actinomycetota > Actinomycetes > Kitasatosporales > Streptomycetaceae > Streptomyces > Streptomyces sp. NPDC048255. The sequence continues at coordinate 117,260 of NZ_JBEZMA010000007.1, read as the reverse complement.
GGCGCCGTTCCGTTCCGGAGGGGGCGGCTCAGGAGGCGGCGCCGGCCGGGGCGCCGAGCAGTTCCGCCACGGTGGCCGCGATCGTGCCCGTGACCTCGGCTGCCCACGGCACGAGGAAGAAGTGGTCGCCGGGGAAGGACCGCATCCGGAACAGCCCGCGGGCCGCGTCGTTCCAGGCCCCGGCCCCGGCCGGCGCATGAGTGGGGTCCGCGTCTCCGGTGAACACGATCACGGGGCAGTGCAGCGGCCGGACCGGGCGCGGTCCGTAGGTCTCCGCGATCCGGAAGTCGCTCCGCAACCCGGGCAGGGCCAGGGCCCGGAGTTCCGCGACGGCGGAGACCTGTTCGTCGATCCCGCCCAGCGTGGTGATCGCTGCCCAGAAGTCGTCGTCGTCGCGCAGCGCGACGGAGCCCCGCCGCAGGTGGTGCGGGGCGGCCTGGCCCGAGAGGAACAGGGCCACGGGCGGGCGCCCCCGGTACTCGAGGCGCTGCGCCACCTCGTAGGCCACGAGCGCGCCGAGGCTGTGGCCGAACAGGGCCACGGGGCGGTCCCCGTCGCTCAGGATGGCCCGGGTCGCGCCGTCTGCGAGCGTTTCGACGTCGGGGGCCGAGCTCTCCCAGCTGCGTTCCATGTTGCCGGGGTAGCGGACCGCCGCCAGTTCGAGCCGCGGCGGGAGCAGCCCGGCCCAGGGGTGGTAGAAGGTGCTGTTCCCGCCTGCGTGGGGGAAGCACACCAGCCGGGCGTCGCCCGGGCTCGGGCGCAGGACCCTCAGCCATCGGTCCGACTCGGCCGTACTCGTCTCGTTCATGCTCGTCGTCCCTCCCCCGCGACGTCCGTCGCCGCGCCTCCGGGGCTTCGGTCACCCGGCCCACCTTCGGAGCATATGTGCCGGTGGGAGACCGTTTTCGGGCGGCCTTCGCACCTTCCCGACAGCGCATGCAGACGATATGATCAACCAGCCGACCGGGCAGCCGACGCATCCCCGCGCCTGCCCTCTCAGCAGCTATCGCCACTTCTTGGGGGAGGGACGCAGGCGGTGCATGTCCAACCCCACGGAGGCTTGCTGGTCTCCCTTTCGACCGGCTCCGGAGACTCCGGCGGCCGGCGGCCGATCTTCTGCGTGCACGCCGTCAGCGGCAGCGCCGCGGTCTACGCCGTGCTGGCCTCGGCCCTCGCACCGGAGTTCCAGGTGCACGCCATCCAGGCGGCCGGCCTGGAAGCGGGCGGAGTCCCGCACACGTCGGTCGAGGAGATGGCGTCCGCCTACCTCGCGGTGATGGACGAACTCGGCCCTGTCGACGAGTACCTGCTGTGCGGTTGGTCCATGGGCGGTGTCGTCTCCTTCGAACTGGCCCGGCTGTTGGAGCGGCGGGGCGACGCCGCGCGCGTGGCCATGATCGACACGCAGTTCCCGAAGCCCTTCGCCGAGCCCCCGAACGTGGCCACCGTCACGCGCTGGTACATGCGCGACGTCACGGCGTCCCTGGGTACGCCGATATCGTCCTTCCCCGCCGATTTCGACCGGCTCTCCCAGACGGAGCGGCTCGGCACGCTGCTCGACCACCTGGGGCTGGGACGAGGTGGCGACCGGGAGTGGTGGCTCGGGGAGATGCAGCGACGTTTCGAGGTGTTCCGGGCCAATCTGACGGCCGCGACGGAGTACCGCCCCCGGCCCGTCTCGGCCGAGGTGCTGCTCGTGCAGTCCTCCGAGGACGCGCTCCCCGTCTCCGACTGGGAGCCGGTGGTACGGGGCCGGCTCACCAAGGTCGAGGTGCCCGGGAACCACTACACCATGATCGCCCGCGACGGCGTGGGACCGGTCTCCGCACTCGTCGCCAAGCACTTCAGCGGCCCGTCCCGGCGCTTCGGGCTCGCCTGATTCTGCGTGTGCCGCAGCAAATCGGACTCTTCTCACCCATTTCCGGTCCGTCGCTTTTCGACTGATCCCCCATCGCTTTGCCCACCCCCTTCCCCCCACCACGAGACAAGGCCATGAGCGAGCTGGATTCCCTGCCCATCCGAACCACGGGTCGGCTCCCGAGCGACTCCTGGGACACGACGTCGGAGGCCGACGCGGCCTTCCTCGAACTCCAGACCCGCCAGGGCCGGGAGGACCCCTACTCGCGCTACACCCGCTTGCGCGAGCTGGCCCCGGTCCACGTGAGCCGGTACGGGGTCACCGTCCTCACCCGGTACGAGGACTGCGCGAGGGCGCTGCGCTCCCCGGACCTCCAAGTCGAGGACGCGGCCTGGATGGACCTCAACGAAGCCAACTGGCGCGACAGTCCGACCAACGTCGTCATGGGCGAGTCCCTCCTGCACCGCAACCCTCCGGACCACACGCGCCTGCGGAAGCTGGTGAGCGGGTCCTTCACCCCGCGGCGCATCCGGGAGCTGACGCCCAGGATCGAGGCGCTGGTCGCGGCGGAACTCGACGCGATGGCCGACGCCGGGGCGGACGGCAGCCCGGTCGACGTCCACGACCTCATGGCCTTCCCGCTGCCCGTGTCGGTGATCGGCGCGCTGCTCGGCGTACCGGAGTCGGACTGGACCTGGCTGCGCGGCCCCACCGCGGCCATCTCGGTCGTTTTCGACCTCTTCGCCTTCGAGGAGGCGTACGAGCGTTCCGACCAGGCGGTCCGCGAACTCGCCCCGTACCTCACCGACCTCATCGCGCAACGCCGCAAGTCACCGCGGGACGACATGATCTCGGCCCTGATCGCCGTGCGGGACCGCGACGGCGGACTGACCGAGGACGAGCTGCTGCAGACGGTGATGCTGCTGTTCATCGCGGGATTCGAGACCACCGTCAACCTCATCACCAACGGTGTGATGGCCCTGTTGCGCCACCCCGCACAACGTGCCGCCCTGCTGGCCGATCCCACCCTGGCCGAAGCGGCCGTCGAGGAAGTCCTGCGCTACGACGCCCCTGTCCAGGGGACCATGCGGCACGCGATCCGCGACACGGAGATAGGCGGCGTCCCGGTCCCCGAGGGGAGCCGGGTGGTGGCCTTCCTCGGCGCGGCCAACCGGGATCCCGGGCAGTTCGCCCTCCCGGACCGGTTCGACATTCGGCGCGAGGGACCCAAGGCGACATCGTTCGGCGGTGGCATCCACTACTGCCTGGGCGCGGCACTCGCCCGTCTGGAGGCAGCCGTCGCCCTCCCCGCCCTGATCACCCGCTTCCCGCGACTCGCCCTCCACGGCGAGGCCGAACTGCGGCCGATCTTCAACCTCCGGGGCTATTCCCGTCTTCCCGTCACCCTCGGGTGACCTCTCCTGCCTTTATCCGAACAGAGGACCACACTCCGTGCCCAAAAGATCAGAATTGGCGGCCACTGGCTTCTTCCGCCTGTGGACCGCCGAATCCATATCCCTGACCGGCGCTCAGGTGACCACGCTCGCCCTGCCTCTCCTCGCCGTGCTCACCATGGACGCCGGTGCCTGGGAGACCAGTCTGCTCACCGCCGCGGCGGGCGCCGCCAACCTGGTGTTCGGGCTGTCGGCCGGGGTGTGGGCCGACCGCTACGAGCGAACCCTGATGATGCACGTCGCGAACCTCGGACGGCTGATCGTCCTGGTCGCGGTCCCCCTGCTCGCCTGGGCCGACGCCCTCGACATCTGGGTGCTCGCCCTCGCCGCATTCCTGGTCGGCGCGTTCACCCTGCTCTTCGACAGCGCCATGGTCCCCTACATGCCCCGGCTCGTCGGCGCCAAGCACATCGGCCCCGCCAACTCGTGGCTGGAGGGCAGCGAGGCCGTCGGCGACGTCGCCGGCCCCGGCATCGCCGGCACCCTGGTCCAGTGGCTCAGCGCCCCCGTCGCCCTCCTGGTCGACGCGGTCACCTACATCGTCAGCAGTGCCGCCCTCCTCGGCATGCCCAAGGCCCACCCCGAGAAGCCGGAGGGCGCCGAGAAGGAACGGCACTGGGACGCCATCGTCAGCGGGCTGAAGCTGCTGCGCCGCGACCGGTACCAGTGGCCGCTGGCCGTCGCGTCGACGCACTTCAACTTCTTCGGCGCCATGTTCGCCGCGCTCTACCTGCTCTACGCCATCCGGGAGGTGGGCATGAGCCCCCTGACGCTGGGCGTGATGACCATGCTCGGCGGTGTGGCGGGGCTGATCGCCGCCTCGGTGAACCAGCGTGTGATCGCCCGGCTGGGCATCGGACCGACCCTGGTCATGAGCTACGCGCTGCCGGGCGTCACCGCCCTCCCGGTGGGTTTCGCCTACCTCCTCGACAAGCCCGTGGGCCTGACGCTCATCGGCATCTCCCAATTCAGCTGGGTGTTCGGCATCGTGGTCATGCACGTGTGCGTGAACACCATCCGGCAGACGCTCGTCCCGGACCACCTGTTGGGGCGCATCACCTCCTCGGTCCGCTTCATGAGCTGGGGGGTGAACCCGCTCGGCGCCCTCGTCGGCGGCGCCATGGCGAGCACCGCGCTCGGCCTTGCGAACACCCTCGTCGTCGCCTCGGTCGGCCTGGTCACCTCCATGGTCTGGCCGCTGCTGTCCCAGGTGCGCACGCTGCGGACCCTCGACCAGGAGAAGTCCGAGGTGTCCCCGGAGGAGCCGGTGGCCACCGAGTCGTAACTCGGGGCACAGCAAAGGACCCCGTACCAGGAGCGGTGCTCGGTACGGGGTCCTGGGGGAACGGGTCGGTTCAGGACCCGTCGAGGCCGAAGAAGTCGGCGGCAAGGGTCCCGAGACCCCGGGACACCGCCTCGTCGAAGACGAAGCCGGTCAGCGCCAGGTCCAGCACGCCCAGCCCGAACGGGGAGAACACCCGCACCCGGTCCGGGTCGGGCGACAGCCGCCCCGCCAGCACGTCGGCGATGGTCCCGGCAACGAACTCCCGGCTGCCGCCGGCCTGTTCGGCGAGGTGCGGCGAGGTCGCCGCCTTCAGGCAGTGGTCCACGTCGTCCAGTACGTTCTGGGCGGACAGGATCACCGGGACGCCCAGGTCGCGCAGGGAGACGTTCAACACGGTCTGCCCGGGGGTGAACAGCGAGGCGTCGTGCAGGTAGGGCTCGGCGGCGGTGGTGGCCAGCACGACGAGGTCCGCGCCCCGGATCGCGTCCTCGGCGCTCGCCACCGGCTCGGCCTCCTGACCCCGCTCACGGGCCCGGTCGGCGAAGGCCGCCGCGCGCTCCGGCACGAGGTCGTGCACCCGGAGCCGGCCCGCCCGCCAACCCGATGCGGCCAGGAACTCCAGGACCGTCCGGGCGATGGGGCCCGACCCGATCACGGCGATCCGCTCCACGTCCTTCGTCGGGTGCAGGAGCCCGGCCGCCAGAGCCGCCGACGCGGCTGTCCGGGTCGCGCTGATGGCCGAGCCCTCGACGCAGGCGAACGGCATGCCCGTCGCCATGTCGTTGAGGATGACCACCGCCGAGGCCCGGGGCAGGCCCCGGTCGTGGTTCTCGGGGAAACTGGCTATCCACTTGATGCCCGCCAGGTCCGCCTTGCCCTGCACCCGCGCCGGAAGCGCGATGATCCGCGAGGTGGGCCGGTCGGCGAACCGGAGGAAGTAGCTGTCGGGGTTGGTGGTGGCGCCCTCGCCGTGCAGCCGGTAGGTGTCTGCCACGAGGTCGACGATGTCGCCGTGCCGGTCTGCGAGGATCTCGGCCACCGCGGGGGCGCCGATCACGTGAAAGCTGGGAAGGGTCACTGGTCTCTCTCTGTCAGGGTGTGGGCAGGGGCAGGTGGGAGCGCGGCGCCGGCTCGGGCGCCGGATCCTCCCCGTCCCCCCACGAGTGGTCGAGGATCTCGCTCAACGGGCCGCACAGCGGCTCGCCCGGCCCTCCGTCCTCGCCGACGCCCGGGAAGGTCTCCCGGGCGTCCTCGAAGTTGGCCTCCAGCCACTCGGGGGCGTACAGCGTGTCCAGGTACTTGTCCCCGAAGTCGGGCGAGATGCCCACCACGACGCTGTCGGGGGCGAAGCCGTCGGCGTCCGACGCGACGGCCTCCAGGACGTAGCCCGTGGACGAGCCGACGAGCAGGCCGTGCGCCTCCAGCGTCCGGTGGCAGCGGCGGACCGCGTCCCGCTCCGCCACGTGGACGATGCGGTGGACGCGGTCGGCGTCCGCGATCGCCGGACGGCTGCTGGTACCCAGGCCGGGCAGCCGGCGCCGCCCCGGCCGGGCGGCGCCGAACGTGACGGAACCCTCCGGCTCCACCGCCACCAGCTCGGTCTGCGGGGACAGCCGGGCGAAACTCTCGGCCAGCCCCATCATCGTCCCCGTCGTGCCGGTGCCGACGTACAGGTGGGTGACGCGCGGCACGGACTGCAGGATCTGCCGGGCCGTCCACTGGGCGTGGGCCCGTGCGTTGGCCGGGTTCGCGTACTGGTTGAGCCAGACCCGGTCCGGGTCCTGCGTCAGCAGTTCGGCCACCCGGTCCAGGCGCGTGCGCAGGTAGCCGCCCTGCTCGTCCTTGGTCTCCACCCGGTCGATCCGGCCGCCGTACGCCCGGATGGCCCGGAGGTTGGAGGCCGAGATGTTCGGATCGGTCACGCAGATGAACCCGTATCCGCGCATCCGGCAGATCAGGGCGACGGCGACACCGAGGTTCCCCGACGAGGACTCGACGAGGGTGGAGCGACCCGGTACCAGCAGTCCGCGCCGCTCCAGGTGCTCGACCATGAACAGCGCCGACTTGAGCTTGATGGAGCCGGTGATGTTGAAGCCCTCCAGCTTCAACATCATCCGACCCCCCGGAACGAGCCCGGCCATCTCGAAGAACACATCCGGGAAGTGCAGGTCGAGCGGGTTTCCGGTGATCATCCTTCGGACGCTCGATCCGCCGGCCAGTGGGCTCCGACCAGCTCCCCGAGGGTCACCCCGGGATCGGCCAGCACCCGCTCGACGACCTCGCCGAGGGCGTCGGTGAGGCCGCGCACCGTCTCCTCGTCCATGAGGGAGGTGACGCACTCCAGCGCGAGCCGGATGGTCTGCGGCATCTCGATGACGCTCAGGGTGATGTCGAACCGGCAGGCCAGGCACGGGAGTTCCGGCAGCGCTGCCCGGGGGTCGCCCGGCACCTCGCGGAGCCCTGTCCGCTCCCACGGGCCCGCGCCGGCGACGTCCGCGTGCGCCACGTTGAAGAAGGCGTCCACAAGGGGGTCCTCGTTGACGTTGCGACGGGTGGAGGCCCGGTCGACGATCCTGTCGTAGGGGAACTGCCCGTTGTCCAGGCCGGCGATGATCCTGTCGCGGATCTCCTGGGCGTACTGCATGAACGGCAGCCCCGGCCGCGGCCGGGAAAGGATCGGCACGGTGTTGACGAACAGCCCGATCTGGCCCTCCAGACCCGCACCGGTCCGCACGTCCACGGGGTGTCCGATCACGATCTCCCGCTGGCCGCTGTAGCCGTGCAGCACCGTGTGCCACACGGCCTGCAGGAACATCGGCACGGAGGATCCGCCCTCCCGGCAGAGCCGGCGGACGGCTTCCACCGTGCTCGCGCCGAGGTCCAGGTGCGCCCGCCGGGGCGGGGTTCCCCACAGCTCCGGGTGGGCCCGGGCCACCGTCGCCGGGTCGTCGGCCCGGTCGGCGAAGACCCCGTCCCAGTACGCGCCCATGCGGCCCAGCGCCGGATCGTCCCCGTCGGCCTGCCACACCGCGTAGTCCTTGTAGCCGAGGGCGAGCGGCGGGGCCTCCTCCCCGAGATAGGCCCGCACGAAGTCGCGCGAGAACACGGCCCGGGAACCTCCGTCGAAGACCAGGTGGTGCTTGTCGGTGACCAGGTAGTGCAGGTCCGCACGGACCTCCACCAGCCACGCGCGCAGCAGTGGCGCCTCGGTGAGGTCGAAGGGACGCACGAACTCGCCCGACCGTTCCGGGGTGAACTCCGGCTCGTGCAGCCGCTCCAGCCGGAACCCGGCCTCGGGAAGCACCCGCATGACCGGATCCTCGCCCCGCAGGTCGAACGCGGTGCGGAAGCCCTCGTGCCGCTCCACCATCGAGCGCAGCGTCCGCTCCAGCCGGTCCGGATCCGCGGACCCGTCGATCCGGAACACGTCGAGGATGTTGTAGGTCGTGACCTCCGGGTCCAGCAGCGCCGTGAAGTAGAGGCGCTGCTGGGCGGCGGAGAGGGGGTACCACTCGGCGGGCTCGGCGGCCGGGATGCCGGGGCCCGTCGCCCGGACCTCGCCGGCCCGGGCGACGGTGCGCAGCAGGTCCTCCTTGTGCCGCCGGATGAGCGCGAGGAGGTCCGGGTCGATCGCCCCCTTGGGAGCGTCGAGCGCGAGCCGGTCCCCGTCGGCGCGCAGCCGTACGCCCAGGCCGCGCAGCCGGGACATCAGCCCCTGGAGGTTGTCGGGATGGGGGGTGCTCATCAGATCACGATCTCCTCGTGGGTGTCCGTGGGCGCGGCGTCCTGAGCGCCGCCCGCCGCCCAGAGCAGGTTGTCGATCTGCTCGGCGAGGCTGTGGACGGTCGGGGCGGCCAGGAAGTCGATCAGTCGCACCTCTACGTGGAAGATCTCGCGCACCTCGGCGATGAGGGCCACGGCCTTCAGCGAGTGGCCGCCCACCATGAAGAAGTTGTCGGAGGGCGATGCCGAGGGCAGGTCCAGGACGTCCGCCCAGACCCGGAGCAGTCGCTCCTCCGTCGCGGTGCGGGCTCCGTCTCCCTCTGCGGGGCGGGGCTCCGAGGAGCGCTCGGCCTGGGGCAGGGCGTTCTTGTCCACCTTGCCGCTGGCGTTGAGGGGCAGCCGGTCCATGGCCACGTAGTGACCGGGCAGCATGTAGTGCGGCACCAGGGAGCGCAGCTCCTCCCGCACGGCGGGGATCCGCAGCCCCTCGTCCCCGACGAGGTACGCGTACAGCTCCAGCTCGCCGTCGTGCTCGGCGACCCGGGCGACCACGCGGGCGTCCTTGATCCCCGCGCAGGTGCGCAGCGCGGCCTCGATCTCGGCGGGCTCCACGCGGAAGCCCCGGATCTTCAGCTGGTCGTCGCGACGGCCCATGAAGTCCACCAGGCCGCCGGGGAGCAGGCGGGCCAGGTCACCGGTCCGGTACATGCGGTCCCCGGGCACGAAGGGGTCGGGCTGGAAGGGGCCGTCGGTCGTGTCCTCGGCGCCGAGGTAGCCGCGGGCCACGCCGGGCCCGGCTATGCACAACTCGCCCGCGATGCCTTCGGGGGCGGGCTCACCGTGCGGCATGAGGATGTAGACGCGGGTCTCGTCCACGGCGGCCCCGATGGGCACGGAGACGGTGTCCTCGTCGAGTTCCTCGATCTGGAAGGCAGTGGCGAAGACCGTCCCCTCGGTCGGGCCGTAGGCGTTGATCAGACGGCCGGCGCCGAGGCGGGCGACCGTGCGGCGGGCGTGCTCCGCCGACATGCGCTCACCCGCGACGACGAGGGTGCGGATCGGCTCCAGACTGTCCATCGCCACGTCCGCCAGCATGTGGAAGAAGGCGGTGCTGAAGAAGGCCAGGCCCACCTCCTCCCGTGTCACGAGCTCACGCAGCAGGGTGGGGTCGAGGAGTTCCCCGCGGGACGGGCAGACCAGCGTGCCGCCGTTCAGCAGCGCTCCGTACATGCTCACCGCGGAGACGTCGAAGCCCCAGCTCGTGGCCTGCAGCACGCGCTCGCCGTCGAGGATCGGCACGTACTCAGGGGTGTGGGAGACCCGGCGGACGCCGGTGTGCTCGACGAGCACGCCCTTCGGCCGGCCGGTCGAGCCGGAGGTGAACATGATGTACACCAGGTCGGCCGCAGCGTTGACGTTGGAGAGCCGGTCGCCGGACGCCGCCGCGATCTCCGGCGCGTCCGGGCGCAACAGCCGGACGCCCTCGGGCACCTCGTCCTCCGTCAGCAGGTCGCTGATGAGTACGCCGGCGCCGCTGCGGACCAGCAGGTCGCGGACCCGGGCCGGCGGCGTGGAACGGTCGAAGGGCACATAGGCGCCGCCCGCCTTCAGCACACCCAGCATGGCCGTGACGATGTCGTGCGGCTCGTCCAGCAGGAGGCCGACGGGGTGTTCGCGTCCGACGGCCAGGTCTTCGCGCAGCACCCGGGCCAGCCTGTTGGCGCGCTCGTCGAGCTCCGCGTAGGAGAGTCGGACGGCGCCGCTCACCACGGCCGTGCGCGTCGGCTCGGCGTCGGCGGCCCGCTCGAACAGCTCGTGCAGCGTGAGTTCGTTGTCGGGGACCGCCTCGAAGGTGCCCTGCCCGGAGGTCAGGCGCACCCGCTCGTCCTCGGTGACGAGGCTGAGGTCGGCCAGCGGCTGCTTCGGGGCTGCCAGGGCCTGGCGCACCAGGTGGGTGAAGTGGTGGGCCATCTGCTCGACCGTGTCGAGGTCGAACACGTTGGTGGCGTATTCCTGGATGACCTCGATGGTGTCCGGCCGCTCGTATGCGGAGAAGGTCATGTCCATCCGGGCGACGCCGATGCTCACCGGCGCCGGGGTGCCGACCGCACCGTCCATGTCGAAGCGGGCGTGGCTGAGGTCGGTGAAGACGAACATGTAGTCGAAGAGCGGGTTTCGGCTCGGGTCACGCGGGAGGTGGAGTTCCCGGACCAGCTCCTCGAACGGGTAAGCCTGGTGCTGGAGCCCTTCGAGGACGGCGCCGCGCACCTCGTTGGTGTAGGTCTCGAACGACTTGCCGTCCTCGGGCGCGGTCCGCAGCGGCAGGGAGTTGCCGAACATACCGATGATGTCCGCGCACGCCGGGTGGTAGCGGCCGTCCACCGGCGTGCCCACCACCAGTTCCTGCTGCCCGGTGTACTTCGAGAGCAGGGTGTTGAAGACGGCGAGCAGCACCATGTACGGGGTGACCCGGTGGGTGCGGCAGTAGTCACGGAGCCGGGCTGTCAGCTCGGCGTCCAGGGAGAAGGAGTGACGCCGGCCCACCATGTCGAGGACTGCCGGGCGCGGGCGCTGCGGGAAGTCCACCGTGGCCGGCGGGTTCTGGAAGCGGTCCAGCCAGTACGCGCGGTCCTTCCGGAAGCCGTCCGAAGTCCGGTAGACGTGCTCCCATTCGGCGAAGTCCTTGTACGTCAGCGCGGCGGGCTCCAGCTGCTCGCCCCGGTAGGCGGCCGACAGGTCGTGGAAGAACGCGCCGACCGAGCCTTCGTCGAACACGATGTGCGGCATGTCCAGCAGCAGCACGCGCTCCTCGCCCCGGGAGCGGCGGGCGACGGCCATCCGCAGCGGCGGGCCGGTCCGCAGGTCGTGCGGGGCGGCCCAGCCTCGCACCAGGTCCTCCAGCGACTCGTCCGTGACACCCAGGTCGGTCAGGGGCACCTGGACGGTGTCCAGGACCCGCTGCACCAGCCGGCCGTCCTCCATGTCGAAGGTGGTCCGCAGGATGTCGTGCTTGGCGGCTACCGCGTCCACGGCGGCTCGGAGCCGGTCGAGGTCGACGGGGCCGTCCACCAGGTAGGCCATGGGGATGTTGTAGAGGCGGCTGGACGGGTCCAGCATCCACAGGAAGAACATCCGCTCCTCGGAGGCCGAGGCCCGGTAGGCGGACTTGGCCTCGGCGCGCGGAATCGGGGCGTACGCGTCGAAGGCCGCGCCGAGCACGGCGTCGCTGAGTTCGCGCAGCGTGGGCCGCTCGAAGACGGTGACCACCGGCAGCTCGATCTGCGCCTCCTCACGGATCATCTGCACCAGCCGGACGGCGGTGATCGAGTTGCCGCCCAGCTGGAAGAAGTCGTCGTCCAGTCCCACCTGCCCGTGTCCGATCACGGCGCGGACAGAGCGCAGGACGAGGTCGTCCAGGTAGTGGCGGGACGTGGCGGGGGCTTCCTTGCCCGTGGGGGCGGCCGGCTCGGCCAGCGCCTTCCTGTCGACCTTGCCGCTGTCGTTGAGCGGGAGGACGTCGAGGACGACGAACTGGGCGGGGACCATGTAGTCGGGCAGCCGTTCGCCGAGTTCGGCCTTGACGGCCTGCGGGTCCGGGGTGCGTCCCGAGGTTCCCACGAGGTACGCGATGAGCCGGGCGCCGGCGCTTTCGGGCGCCGGGAAGTCCTTGACCACGGCGTCGGCGATGCCGTCGAGCCCGTGCATGACCCGCTCGATCTCGCCGAGTTCGACGCGCTGGCCGCGCACCTTCACCTGGTGGTCGTCCCGGCCGAGGATCTCGATGTCCCCGTCCTCGCGCCACCGGGCCATGTCACCGGTGCGGTACACCGGTCCGGAACGCTCCGGCTCGACGGGGTTGTACGGGAGGAAGGCCGAGGCGTTGGCCGGGGTCCGCTCCAGGTAGCCGCGGCCCACGGGCACGCCGGCGACCAGGAGTTCACCGCGGACACCGGGCGGTACCAGTCGGAACTCCTCGTCCACGATGTACACCGAGGCGTTGCGGATCGGCTTGCCGGTCGGGGTCAGGTCGGAGTCCGGCACCCGGGTTCGCGGGTGCAGGACGTCGTCGGCGGTCTCGGTGGCCCCGTACGCGTTGGACATGGCGATGTCGGGGAAGCTCCGGTACCAGCGCTCGACGAGCGAGGGCTTGAGCGGTTCGGCCTGGAGCACCACGTGCCGCAGGGCCCGGAAGAGAACCTGCCCGCCGGTGAGCGCGGGCTCGTCCAGCATCATCGCCAGGTAGCTCGGGACCAGTTCGAGGGTGCTGACGCGGTGCTCGTCCACCTGGCGGATGAGGACGGCCGGGTCCTCCACCACGGAGTCGGGGTAGACCCACACGGAGCCGCCGTTCAGGAGCGGCGCCACGAACTGCCAGACCGAGATGTCGAAGGAGCTGGGGGCGTTCTGGGCGAGGACGGAGTCACCGTCCACGTCGTAGTCCTCGATCTTGGCGAGGACGTGGTTCAGCATGGCCCGCTGCTCGATCACGATGCCCTTGGGCTCGCCGGTGGAGCCGGAGGAGAACATCACGTACGCCGGCGCGTCCATCGGCCGGTCCGCGACCGGGGCGGCGGACTCCAGGCGGGCGCCCTCGGCCACCAGGTCGCCGTAGCGCAGCCACGGCAGGTCGGTGTCGCCCTCGGGCTCGTGGTCGGCTTCCGAGACGACCCCGACGGCCTGGCACAGCTCCAGCACCTTGAGGTGGCGCCGGATCGGGTGCTTCGGCTCCAGCGGGACGTAGGCGGCCCCGCACTTCCAGAGGGCGAGGATGGTGACGAGGAACCGCTCGGAGCGGGGGAGCCGGATCCCGACGATGCTCTCCGGGCCGATCGGCAGCCGGTCGCGCAGGACCGCGGCCAGCCGGTTCGCCCGGTCGTCCAGCTCGGCGTAGGTGAGGACGCGGTCCTCACAGGCCACGGCGGTCCGGTCCGGGGTCGCGGCGGCCTGCCGCTCGAACAGCTCGCAGACCGTCAGGTCGCCCAGCTCGACGTCCGGGCCCCGGCCCCACCCCAGGATCCGGGCGCGCTCGCCCTCGTCCAGGATGTCGATGGCCGCCAGGGAGCGGCCGCTGTCGGCGACCATCTCGGCCAGCAGATTCCGGAACATGCCGGGGACCTGCCCGCTCATGCCCGCGGGGAGCACGTCGCGCTGCACGTCGAAGTCGCAGCGCAGACCGGAGCCCGTGTCGGTGATCGTCACCATGAGCGGGTACGGGCTGTGGCGGCGCGGGGCCACGGCGGCCTCCGAGACCGTCAGCCCGTGCATCCCGGGCAGCGGGACCTCGCGGTCGAAGACGATCACGTTGGTGAAGAGGCGGCGGGCCAGCCCGGGGGCCTGCGCGTCGACGGCGGCGACGGTGTCGGCGAAGGGATGCGTGTCGTGCTCCATGGCGTCCAGGAGCTGGTCCTGCATTTCCTCCACGCACGGGCCCACTTGGGCGTCACCCGCGACGCGGAAGCGCAGTGGCATCAAGTTGGTGCAGTAGCCGACCAGCTGCTCCAGGTGCGGCGGGCGCCCGGCCGAGGGGGCCAGCACGATCACGTCCTCCTGTCCGGTGATCCGGCGCAGCAGCAGGCCCCAGGCCGACACGAGGTAGGCGAACGGGGTCACGCCCTGGGCCGCGGCCTCCCGCCGCAGCCGGGCGAAGAAGTCGGTGTCGAGGGTGAGGGTGCGGCGCTCGCTGCGGAACGTGGGCAGTTGACCCTGGTCGGAGCCGGGCAGGGTCAGCTCCCCGGCCCCTTTGAGCAGGGTCGCCCAGTGGTCACGGTGAGCGGCGGCTTCGGGGGCCGCGGCCAGCTCCTCCTGCCAGGCGCGGAAGTCACCCGGCTGCGGGGCCGGGTCCAGCTTGGCCTCCGTGCCCCGGCAGGCCGCCGTGTACAGCTCCGCGAGGTCGCCGAGGAGCGGGACGGTGGACCAGCCGTCCGCGATCAGGTGGTGCACCCGAAGGTGCAGCAGGTGCCGCTCCGGAGCGGACTCCACGACCAGCACCTTCACCAGCGGGCCGCGCACCAGGTCGAACGGGTGCCGCTGGGCCGGGTCGAGGAGACGGTCCATCTCGGCCGGGCCGGAAGCCCGCTCGAAGGTGAGGACGTCGTCCAGGGAGATCTCGGCGACCGGGCGCACCCGTGCGGTCTCGCCGTCGGGGGCCATGGTCAGGCGCAGGCCCTGATGGCGGGCGAGCAGGCCCCGTACTGCCGTGCGCAGGGCGGCGCGGTCCAGGGGGCCGTCCAGCCAGAAGTCGACGTGCAGGTCGTAGGCGAGGGAGCCGTCCTCGGACACGTTGGCCAGGGCCCACAGCTGCTTCTGGGCCCGGCCCGCCGGGAACGTGAGGGCCTGGTCCTGGTCCTGGTCCTGGTCCTGGACGACCGCCGGGGCCGTGGCGGGCCTCGGGGCGGGGAGCACGACGGCGGCCTCCGGATCGGGCAGCGGCAGCGCCGCGCCGTCCGGGCCGTGGAGCGGGGCGAGCGCGGGGGCCGACGCGGAGAGCGGTGCCAGCAGGCCCGCTTCGCGCAGTTCGCCGATCGACTCGCGGATCGCCTTGCGGACGAAGGCCAGGTCCTCGTCGGTGTGCGAGGTGGACAGGAAGCAGCAGCGCCACTCCCAGATGTAGACGCCCTTCTCCAGGAGGTTGTAGAAGAACAGATCCATGTTCGCCTCGTGCTCGAACCGGAAGAGCGAGGCGAAACGGTCCACCGTGATCGGCACCTCAAGGGCGCTGAAGTCGGCGTTCAGGGCGTCGGTGAATCGGGCCGTGCGGCGGCCCAGGGCCTCCTGGAGCTCCGGACCGGAGGCGATCAGCTCGTCCAGAACGGTCTTGGCCGCGACCATCGACAGCGGGTGCTGGCAGAAGGTGCCGCCGAAGAAGGTGGACTCGACCGTGGGGAAGGAGTCGTCGCCGTAGTTCCACACGCCGCCGTCGATGGCGTCCATCACGCCGCCGCGACCGGCGACCACGCCGAGCGGAAGACCACCACCGATGATCTTTCCGTAGGTGGCGAGGTCCGCCTCGATGCCGTAGAGGCCCTGGATGCCGCCCGGGTGGGCCCGGAATCCGGTGACCATCTCGTCGAAGATCAGCTTCGCCCCGTGCCGGTGGGTCAGCTCCCGCAGCTTGCGCAGGAAGTCGGGCCGCTGGTCACCCGGGTGCCGGGTCGTCACCGGCTCCACCATGACGGCGGCCAGCTCCGCGCCGTGCCGCTCGATGTACTCCAGCGCGGCCTCGGTGCCGAACTCCAGGACGACCACGTCCTCCACGCTGCGCTGGGTCACGCCGGTGGCGATGGGCTTGGTCCGCAGTTCGCCGTCCACCCAGGTCGGGGCGGCGAGGACGGGGTCCGCATGGCCGTGGTAGCCGGTGGAGAAGATGACGATGCGGTCCCGGCGGGTCGCCGCGCGGGCCAGCCGCAGGGCCGTCATGACCGCTTCGCTTCCGGTGTTGACGAACGCGACCCGCTCCATGCCGGTGAGCTTCAGGATGCTCGCGGCGACATCCTCGACCAGTTCGGTCCGGGGGCCGAGGCCGAATCCGGTGTCCATGCGCTCACGCAGGGAGTCGATGATCGGCGCGTGCTGGTGCCCGAAGAAGTGCACGCCGAAGCCCATGGTCAGGTCGACGTACTCATTGCCGTCGAGGTCCCACAGCCGAGCTCCGCGACCGCGCTCGGCGACGATCGGGAAGAGCAGTTCCTTGGTGGACATGCGGAAGCCGATGGTGGACCGGCTGTCGGCGATGGCCGGGCGGAATCGCTGGGCGAACTCCTTCGACCGGGCCATTTTCGCCGAGAAGCGATCGGTGAACGCCTCCAGGTAGCGGGTGCGGGCGGCGGTGTCCGCGATCTGCGTCTGCGAGCGCATGCGCGGGGCGAGCGGGACGATCGGCGCGGCGGTCTGGGCCGGCGCGGACTCCGCCTTCGCCGGCGCGGCGGCCTGTGCCGACGTGGCGGGTACCGCCGCCGGCTCCGGGTGGGCCGCGAGCTCCGGCGCGGCGACCGGCTCGGGGCTCGCGGCCCGGAGCGCGGCGGGAGCCGGCACGACGATCTCGGTGGACGGCACGGAGGTCGCCGCCCCGCTCATGAGGTCGAGCTGGCGGCCCATCACCCGCAGCTGCTCCGCGGCGATGCGCTCGATGGCGGACATCGGGACTTCGGCAGCCGGGCCGGCCTGAGGCGGGACGACCGGCACGACGGACGCCGGTGCGGGCACCAGCGGCGCAGCCGGTTCGACGACCGGGGCAGCGGCCGGCGTGGGCGCGACGTGCTGCGGGGCCGCGGGCGCGGGAGCGACCGGCTCGGCGACGGGGGCAGCCGCCGGGGCGACCGGCTCGGCGACGGGGGCGGCGGCAGCCGCCGGGGCCGGTGCGGCGGCGGCCGTGGGCAGCCGGTCGGCGTCGGCGGTCTTCTCCAGGTACATCGCCAGCTCGGCCAGCGTCTGGAACTCCCGGAAGAACTGCCGCATCGAGAGCTTGCAGCCGTATCGCTCCTCCAGCGGCTGGAGGATGCTCAGCAACAGCAGCGAGTCGGCACCCATCTCCAGGAAGGGAACGCTGTCGTCCAACTCGTCCGGGTGGATCTTGAACCGGGTGGCCACGAGGGTCCGCAGTTCGTCCAGGAGCAGGGAATTCATCGGTACGTCCTCGTTCTGAACAGCCACGGCTGCGTATTCGGTGTCGGTGTGCTCGACCGGCGTCGCGGACGCGGGGGTCGGCACGGCCGGGGTGGGGGGTTGCGCGGGCTCCGTCTCGGGCCAGTGCCGCTTGCGGAGCATCGGATGGGTCGGGAGCGCGACACGTCGGCGCCGTTCGCCCGGGTAGAGAGTGGTCCAGTCGATCCGGTCGCCCGCGAGCCAGGCGGCGCCCAGCCGGGACAGCGGATCAGCACCGGCGGACGGCACGGCCGGGGGCTCGCCGCCCGCGCGCCCGGCGTCGCCTTCGCGGTACCGCCCCTCGGCCAGGGCGAGGGCCGCTTCCTCGTTGTCTGAGGCGATCCACCAGCGCCGGTGACGATGCGCCTGCCGGCCCCGTTGCAGGGTGAAGGCGATGTCCGCGGTCGGGACCTCGGGGTGGTCCTCCAGGAACCGGCGCAGTTCGCCGCCGGCCAGCTCAAGGGCCTCCGCACTCTTCGCGGACAGCACGAACAGGTGGTGCCCGGCCCCGGTCGGGGCGCTCACCGCGGCCGGCGCCTCCTCCACGATCACGTGCGCGTTCGTGCCGCCGATGCCCAGTGAGTTGACGCCCGCGATGCGGCGCCCGTCGATGGGCCGCCACTCGCTCGACTCGGTGCTCACGTGGAACGGGCTGTTCAGGAAGTCCAGTTCCGGGTTGGGCACGTCGAAGTGGAGGCTGGCCGGGATGGTCCGGTGGCGCAGCGCCTGCACCGTCTTGATCAACGCGGTCACGCCGGACGCGGAATCAAGATGGCCGACGTTGGACTTCACCGAGCCGATGGCGCAGACGCCCCGCAGGTCCGTGTCGAACGCCTTGGTGAGCGCGGCCAGTTCGACGCTGTCTCCCAGGGGCGTACCGGCGCCGTGGGTCTCGACGTAGCCGATCATCGTGGCGTCCACATCGGCCGCGAGCATGGCCTCGCGGACGGCACGCGCCTGGCCGGAGATCCCCGGGGCGGTGTAACCGGCCCGCCGGGCACCGTCGTTGTTGACGACCGAGCCCCGGATCACCGCGAGGACGTTGTCCCCGTCCTCCAGTGCGTCCTCCAACCGCCGCAGTACGACGACGCCCGCGCCGTCACCGAAGATCAGCCCGTTGCCGGCGGCGTCGAAGGGGCGGCACCGCCCCTCGCGGGACAGCGTGCCGCCCTCCTGGTGGCGGTAGCCCACGTGCTGCGGCAGCCGCAGGGCCACCCCGCCGGCGAGGGCGAGGTCGCACTCCCCGTCGAGGAGCTGCTGACAGGCCAGGTGCACGGCCACCAACGAGGTGGAGCAGAAGGTCTGCACGGTGAACGCGGGACCGGTGCAGTCCAACTTGTAGGCGACCTTGGTGACCAGGGCATCTGGCTCGTTGCCCTGCTTGACGAAGGCGTCGGTGACGTTGTCGTACTCGGGCCGGTCCAGCAGGTCCTGATAGCCGCTGCGGCGCGTTCCCGCGAACACGCCGACAGCCCCGTCGAAGGTGCCCGGACCGTGGCCCGCCTGCTCCAGCGCCTCGTGGCAGACCTCCAGGAAGATGCGCTGCTGCGGGTCCATCAGCTCGGCCTCGCGGCCGGTGTAGCCGAAGAAGGCGGCGTCGAAGTACTCCACGTCCCGGAGGTGAGCCCCGCGCTTGACCCAGTCCGGGTCCCGCACGGCCGCCGGGTCGGCGCCCGCGCGCAGCAGTTCGGCGTCCGAGTAGGTCCGGACGGTCTCCTGCCCCTCCTCGATCACCCGCCACAGTTCGGC
This sequence comes from Streptomyces sp. NPDC048255, assembly GCF_040652415.1. Taxonomy (NCBI): domain Bacteria; kingdom Bacillati; phylum Actinomycetota; class Actinomycetes; order Kitasatosporales; family Streptomycetaceae; genus Streptomyces; species Streptomyces sp. NPDC048255. Next base: position 98,551 of record NZ_JBEZMA010000007.1, on the reverse strand, counting down.
CACGCTGTCGGCGCCGGGGAACCTCCCCGCCATGCCGACGACGGCAATGCTCGGATGGTCATTCACTGGTGAGACCCTTCCTGGTTCTGCGGGAGGCACGGGCGCGAGCACGCCGGTCCACCCGTTGTGCCGCATTCGCCAACTCGTCGTCGGGGACACCGCCCGCGTTCGCCCGCAGACGATCGGCCAAGTGCGCGACGGTCGGCGCCTCCAGCAGGTCCGTCGCCTGGAGGGGGAACCCGAGGCTCTCCTCGATCCGGAGGGCGAGTTCCACGAGGAGCAGCGAATTGCCCCCCATGTCGAAGACGCTCTTGTCGTACTGGTCGACCTCGCAGTGCAGGACCTCGCCCCACACCCGGGCCAGCCGCTGTTCCAGGTCCTCTCCGAGGGAGACCGGAACGGGTTCGGGGCCCGAGCCGGGTGCGGGGCTCTCCCCGGCCGCCGGGGGACGGCCGGTCGCCCAGCGGCGGATCCGGGCGTCCAGGTCCACGGTGGAGACCGCCAGGCGCCGCTCCCCGGCCTGTCGCAGGACCAGGTCGAAGGCCGCGGTCCCCTCCTCGGGGGTGAGGGCAAGTCGACGCAGCTCCTGCCAGGACTCCGAGGCGCCGTCCGTGACCGGCTGCTGTCCCGGGAGGTCCCAGCCCTCCCAGTTCACCGTGAACCGGTCCGGCCGGGCCGAAGCCATCGCGTCGAGGAAGGCGTTGGCCGCCGCGTAGCCCGCGTAGCCCAGACCGCCGACCAGGGACGAGAGCGAGGAGACCATGCAGCCGAAGTCGACGGGCCGGTCCGCGAAGACCCGTTCGAGGACCAGGGCGCCGACGACCTTGGGGGCCATGACCTCACGCCAGGCGTCCCGGTCGGAGCGTCCGATCCACCGGACCGCCTGGTCCAGCGGGACCCCTGCGGCGTGGAACCAGCCGTCGATCCGGCCGAACCGACGGCCTGCCTCGGCCACCAGGTCCGCCATGGCCCGTACGTCGGTCACGTCGACGGAAGCGACCAGCACCTCGGTGCGTTCGGCCAGGTCCCGCACCCGCGTGACGCGTCGGCCGAGCGGGTGGTCCGGGCCGTGCTCGCGGAGCCACGCGTCGTACTCGGCGGGCTCCGGGAAGGCGGACCGGCCGGTCAGGACCAGCCGGGCGCCCACGGTGGAGGCCAGGTGCTCGGCGAGGGTCAGGCCGATCCCGCCGAGCCCCCCGGTGATCAGGTACGTGCCGCCGGGGCGCAGGGCCGACGGGGCCGGGGCCTCGTCGCCGGCCGCGTGCTCGAACCGTCGCGCCCACCTCCGGCTGCGGCGGAACGCGATCACCGGCTCGTCGGCGGGGCCGTCCAGCTCCGCCAGCAGGCGCTCGGCGGGCACCGGGTCGTCGCCCGGGTCCAGGCAACGGGCCGTCAGGCGCGGGAACTCCTGGGGGATCACCGCGGCGGCCCCGAGCACCGTGCTCGTGGCGGGCGAGACGGTCTCGCCGCCCAGCACGTCGAAGAGGCCGCGGGCGACGACCCGGATCCGGGCGCCCGAACCGGTCGGGGACCGTCGCGCCAGCTCGCCGGCCAGCTCGACCAGGGTGTCGAAGCCCCGTCGTCGGGCGTTCTCCACCTCCTCCGGGTCCAGCCCGGAGCCGTCGTCCAGGGACCACAGATGCACCACCGTGCCGGGCAGCGAACCGTCCTCGGCGAGCGCCGCGAACAGGTCCCGCACCCCTGTGGGGGTCGTCGGGTCGACGGTGAAGGAACCGGATCCGGTCCGTGCGAACCCCGTGCCGGCCCGCGCGGTGACGGTCGGCACCCCGTGGCGGGCCAGTTCGGCGCGCAGCGCCGACCCCAGGCCGCCCTCGTCGGACAGCAGCAGCCAGGGCCGGGAGTCGGAGGGTGCGCCGAACGACCGTCCGAGGGGCAGCCGTTGCCAGGACTCGGCGAACAGCCAGTCGGCGGGCCGTTCCCGGCGCGTGGGCTCCTCGGGGGCGGCCGGGGTGGCGGCCGGGGCCGTCGCCGTGACCGCCTCGGGGGCGGGCGTGGCGCGGGCCACGTGGCGCCGCCGGTGGAACGGGTGGGTGGGCAGAGGGACCCGGCGGCGGCGGCCCGGCCGCCAGCCGGTCCAGTCCACCGGAACGCCCGCCGTCCACAGCAGGGCGGCGGCGTCCAGCACGCCGAAGCGCGCCGGCCCGCGCCCACCACTCGCCGGGCAGGGCACCATCGCGCCGGCCGGGGCCGGCGCGGTCGCGTCCGCGCCCACCGCGAGAAGCAGGGCCTCGGGGGCGACCGCCGCTGCGAGCGCCGCCGCCAGGTGGGCGGCATGGCCGAACCGCTCCGCCCAGCGCCGTGCCTCGGCGAGCTCCTCGCCCCGGAGCGGGCTCCCGGTCGCGGCCGAGTAGACCGGCACGGAGCCGGCCCGCGGGGTCAGGACGGGGGCGGTCGGCAGCAGGCCGGCGTCCCACGCCAGCACGGCCAGGGCCTCGCGCCGGGTCAGGACCCCGGCCAGGCAGGCAGCCGACAGCTCTCCGACGCCCGTCCCCACGAGGGCCGCGGGCGCCACGCCGGACCGCGTCCACAGCTCGGCCAGGGCGTGTCCCGCGACGAACGCGGTGAGCCCGGGGTGGTCGGACGCGGCTCCCCCGTCGAGGGCAGCGGTGACGACATCGGCAGCGGTGGCGGGGGCCACCCCGACCTCGACCAGTTCCTCCTCGAACAGACGGACGGCAGCCCGCAGCGCGGGCGCCTCCTCCGCGACGGCGCCGAACCCGGCCGCCGCGGCCGGCCCCAGCAGCAGAGCGACCTCCGGGGCGAACCCGACCGGCGGCACGTCCCCGGACCGGGCGGCCCGGCGCAGCCCGTCAGCCGCCTCCCGGAAGTCGTCGGCCACGACGGTCCGCCGGTACGGGAACTCCCGCCGCCCGGCGCGCAGGGTGAAGGCCACGTCCGCGAGGTCGGGCCGCGGATCCTGGTCGAGCCGGTCGGCGAGGGCCCCGAGCACCTCGGTCAGGGCCCGGGGCGAGGCCGCGCTGACGGCCACGAGCTGCCGTCCCGCGGTTCCCAGCGCGACGGGCAGGTCCCGGGGCGCCTCCTCCAGGACCACATGGGCGTTGGTGCCCCCCATGCCGAAGGAGCTGACCCCGGCCCGCCGGGGCAGGTCGCCCGCGGGCCACGGCTCCGGCTCGGTGTTGATCCTGAACGGGCTCGCGGCCAGGTCGAGTTCCGGGTTCGGGCGGTCGAAGTGCGGATGCGGGGGGATCTCGCCGTGGTGCAGGGCGAGCACGGTCTTGATGAAGCCGGTGACCCCTGCCGCCCCCGCCAGGTGCCCGACGTTGGCCTTGACCGAGCCCAGCACGCAGTACCCGCGCCGGTCGGTCCCCTCTGCGAAGGACTCGTGCAGGGCCGTGAACTCGACCGGGTCGCCCAGGACGGTCCCAGTGCCGTGCGCCTCCAGATAGGAGATGTCATCGGCCGAGACCTCGGCCACGGCGTGAGCCTCGGTGATGACCTCGCGCTGCCCGTCGACGCTCGGGGCGGTGAAGCCGACCTTGCCCGCGCCGTCGTTGTTGACGGCAGAGCCCTTGACCACGGCGAGGATCCGGTCACCCTCCGCCACCGCTTCGGTGAGGCGCTTGAGGGCGACCACCCCCAGCCCGTCGCCGAAAGCGGTGCCCGAGGCCGCGGCGTCGAACGGCCGGCAGCGGCCGTCCGGCGAGAACATCAGGCCGTCCTGGTACCGGTAGCCGGGGTGCGGGCTGACGTGCACCGATACGCCCCCGGCGAGCGCGATGTCGCACTCACCGTTCAGCAGGCTCTGCACGGCCGTGTGAATCGCGACCAGCGAGGTGGAGCACCCGCTCTGGACGTTGACGCTCGGGCCGGTCAGTCCGAGCTTGTACGACAACCGGGTCGGCAAGTAGTCCTTGTCGTTGCCCAGCATGATCTCCGTACCGGCGAGCGAGAGCAGATCGACCTCGCGGGCCAGCACGTTGGGGAGGTAGGTGTTCATCGACGCTCCGGCGAACACCCCGATGGAGCGCCGTTCCGCCGTGCCGGCGAACCCGATGGTCTCCAGCAGCTCCCAGCCGGCCTCCAGGAAGAGCCGCTGCTGCGGATCCATCAGTTCGGCCTCGCGCGCGCTGTAGCCGAAGAACTCGTGGTCGAAGCCGAATACGTCGGACAGCCCTCCGCCGGTCCGGACGTACGCCGGATCGGACACCAGCTCGTCGGGGGTGCCGGCGGCACGCAGTTCCTCGTCGCTGAGGGTGGTGACACAGTCGTCGCCGACGCGCAGCCGCGACCAGAACTCGTCACAGTCCCGGGCACCCGGGAAGCGCCCGTGCACCCCGATGACCGCGATGTCCTCGGCCCTGAGGACGGGCCCGTCCTCGACGCGGTCAGGCATCGTTCTCTCCGATCGTGTGGTCTCGGTGGCCTCGGTGGTCGCGCCGCAGCGCCGCCCGGTTGCCACCCGTGTTCCGGCGCATCGCTGCCCGGCGCCGCCCGGCGCCCGGGGCATCGCCGTCCGGGCCTGCGGCCCGGGTCGGCGCCGGGTCACCGGCCGCGTTCCGCTCTCCGGCGGCGAGGCGCCGCGCCTGAGCGGCGACGGTGGGGTGGCCGAACAGCTCGGAGACGGCCAGGCCGGTGCCCCCGGGCAGTTCGCAGAGGGCGCGGTGCACCCGGAGCAGCAGCATGGAGGTGCCTCCGAGGTCGAAGAAGTTGTCCGTCGGCCGCACGCCCTCGCGGCGCAGCACCTGCTCCCAGACGCCCGCCACGGTCCGTTCCAGCCCGGCCGCGCCGACGGGGGCGAGGGCCTCGGCAGCGGGCGCCGGCGCGGCCGACCGGACGCTCGACACCCGGCGGGCCAGCTCGCCCCGGTCCACCTTCTGGTTCGGGTTGAGTGGCAGGGCGTCCAGCACGACGAACGAGGCGGGCAGCATGTACTCGGGCAGTTCCCCGCGCAGCCGGGCGCGCAGCGCGGCCTCCTCGGGGCGGCCGCCGGGAACGGGGACGACGCACGCGGTGAGCCGCCGTCCGTCGTCGTGCGCCCCCTCGACCAGGACCACCGACCGCTCGACGGCGGGGTCGCGGTCGAGGACGGCCTCGATCTCCTCCAGTTCGATGCGGTAGCCGCTGACCTTCACCTGGTTGTCGACCCGCCCCAGGATCTCCACCAGACCGTCGGCGTTGACCCTGGCCAGGTCCCCGGTGCGGTACATGCGTCCGCCGTCCGCCACGAAGGGGTCCGCGAGGTAGCGCTCCCGGTTCAGCTCGGGGCGGTTGTGGTAGCCGCGGGCCACTGCGGGGCCGCCGACGTACAGCTCGCCGGTCACCTCGACGGGGACGGGCTGCCGGTGGGCGTCGAGCACGTACGTCTCGGCATGGGACAGGGCGACACCGACGGGCACGGACACTCCACCGCAGTCCTCGGGTCCGACCGCGTGCGCGGTGACGCACACCGTGGTCTCGGCCGGGCCGTAGAGGTTCCACAGGGTGCCGCACCAGCCGAGCGAGGAGCGGGCGAGTTCCGCGGTGAGCAGTTCACCGCAGGAGAAGGTGTGGCGCAGCACGAGCCCGCCGGAGCCCCGCCGCCCCACCTCGGCGGCGAGCCCGTGGAGCGCGGACGGAGTCTGGTTGAGGTGGGTGACCCGCTCCTCGATCAGCAGCGAACGGACGGCGTCCGGTGCCCTGGCGACGTCGGCGGGCACCACCACGAGGCAGGCGCCGGAGAGCAGTGAGCCCCACAGCTCCCAGACCGACACGTCGAACGCGGTCGAGTGGAAGAGCGTCCACACCGCGACCGGGTCGGGCTCGATGTGCTCGCGCATGGCGTCCAGCAGCGCGAGCACATTGCCGTGCTCGACGTCGATGCCCTTGGGCGCGCCGGTGGATCCCGAGGTGTAGACGGTGTAGAGGAGATCGCTCGGACCCGGTGCCGGCGTGTCCGCCGTCCCTCCGGAAGCGGAGCCGGCGCCGGTGGGGTCCTCGTACTCGTCCATGGTCAGGACGCGCAGGTCCGGGTCGGCGTCCTCGATCAGGGGGGCCAGGTTCCGGGTGGTCAGCACGACCCGGGCACCACAGTCCGCCAGGAGGAAGCGCAGCCTGGCGGCCGGGTTGTGCGGGTCGAAGGGTACGTACGCGGCCCCGCGCTTGAGGGTGGCGACGACTGCCGTCACGGTGTGCAGGGAGGGTTCCAGCAGGAGCGCGACCCGGTCGCCGAACCCCACCCCCTCGGCGCGCAGGCGCTCGGCCCACCGGGCACCCGACGCGTCGAGGTCCCGATAGGTCAGCTCCCGACCCCGGCAACGCGTGGCGGGCCGGTCCGCGTGGCGGGCGACGGAGTCCTCGAAGCGCCGCAGCAGGCTGTCCCCCGCCGTCGGCGCGGGCCTGCCCGCGCGGGCCGCTCCACCCCGCAGCCGGACTTCGGCGAAGGGCAGGAGGGCGACGCTCCGGTCCGGATCCTCCAGAGCCGCGTCCAACAGCGTGCGGAAACGTTCCACCAGATCACGGGCGGCACGGGCGGAGAACACCGTCGGCCGGTACTTCAACGTGGCCAGCAGACGGTCGTCGTCCTCGATCGTCTCCAGCAACAGGTCGAGCTGCCCCTCCTGTTGGGCCAGCCGGTAGGGCCTGAGGCCCAACCCGCCCCAGGGGATCGGGTCCATGGACGCCCCCGCGGGCGTCTCCCCCCAGTGCAGCGCCGCCAGCCCGGGGAACTCCCGCGGCTTCTGGTGGATGAACATGCTCTGGAAGACCGGGTTGACCCCCGAGGCCCGGCGCGGCGCCAGTTCCTCGACCAGCAGCTCGAAGGGGTATTCCTGGTGTTCCAGGGCCTCGATGACGGCCCGCCGGGTGCGCCGGACCAGGGTCGTGAACGACGGCCGGTCCGCCAGGTCGGTGCGCAGCACGACCGGGTCGGTGAAGTAGCCGAAGGTGCCCGCGGCGGACGGGACGGTCCGCCCGGCGACCGGGGTTCCGATCAGCACGTCCTCCTGGCCCGTGCTGCGGGCCACCAGGACGGTGAAGGCGGACGCCAGCACGGCGTAGACCGTGACGTTCTCCCGGCGGGCGAAGTCGTGGACCCGCTTCGCCAGGACGTCGTCCAGGGCGAAGCGGATCGACTCGCCGGAGGACGGTTCCGCCCCGGGATCGGTGCGGAACGCAGGCCACTGGGTGACCGGCAGCTCGCCGGCCAGGGTCCGGTGCCAGTGCTCCCGGGCCCGCCGGCCGTCCTCGCCGGCCAGGAAGGCGCGCTGGTGCGCGACGTGGTCGGTGTACGGGGCCGGGTTCCCGGACAGCCTGGCGGGACGCCCCTCGCCCAGGGCCGCGTACAGCTCGGAGAGTTCGCCCAGGGCCAGTTCCAGCGAGCGGAAGTCCGCCACCAGGTGGTGGACCGCGAGGAGGAGGACGGTCTCGTCGGTGGCCGTGTGCCACAGGGCCGCCCGGATCAAGGGGCCGTCCTGCGGGTCGAACGGCCGCGCGTGGCTCGCCTCGACGGCGCTCCGCAGCCGCTCCTGCGGCCACCCGTGCGCAGCCGTCTCCTCGAAGCCGGGGTCCAGCCAGCCGCGCACCGTCTGCGCGGCCTCGCCGTCCACCTCGCCGAACGTGGTGCGCAGGGCCGGGTGCCGGGCCACCAGGGCCCGCAGGGCCTCGCGGAAGCGGTCCGCGTCGAGACCTCCCTCGACGCGTGCGGCGAACGCGATGTGGTAGGAGGCGCTGTCGGGCGCCATCCGGTGCAGCAGCCACATGGAGCGCTGGCCGTACGAGAGTGCGTGCGTGGTGCGCACCGCCGCCGCGCGCTCGCGCAGCAGCGCAGCCACCCTCGCGCGGGTGCCGTGGTCGTTCATGGTCATCCCTCCTGCTCCGCCGCGAGCAGTTTTTCGAGCGCCTGGATCTCGGCGTCGTCCAGCAGGTGCAGGGAGGTGAGCAACTCCTCCGCGCGTGCGGAAGAAAGCGGCTCGCCGCCGGCGACGGACGGTTCGGTCCGCGCACCCGGGGCGTCAGTGGCGGCTTCGGCTGCCCGGCCGCCGGCCGGCCCGAGGTCCACGCCGTTCGCGGTGTCCGCGGTGGTCTCACTGTTCTCGGTGAGCCGGGCCGCCAGGACCGCGGCGAGCCCGCGGGCCGACTCGTCCTGGAGCAGATCGGTCAGCGGCAGGTCCACGGAGAGGTCCGCCCTGATCTGGCTGCGTGTCTCGATCGCGATCATCGAGTCGAGGCCCAGAGAGGTCAGTGGCACGTCCCGGTCGAAGCCGGCCTCGTCCACTCCGACCCGCTGGGCGAGCACGGAGCCGACGTAGCCGGCGACGAGCTCGTCCCGGCGCTGCGCCGATGCCGCGCCCCAGTCCCGGCGCAGCGCCTGGAGCGCTGTGCCGGCGGCCCGGGAGCGCGCGCCCGCCGGCGCCCGGTTCGCCCCGAGGTTCCCGGGGATCCGGTCGCCGACCCTCTCCAGGTACGTCCCCCAGTCCAGCGCGAAGACGCCGTACTGGGCCTCGTGGGGCCCGCCCATGATCCGGTCCAGGGCCACGAACACGGCCTCGGGGTCGAGCAGGGTGAAGCCGTTGGCGGTCATCCGTTCGCGGTGCCGGGGATCCAGTCGCGCGGTCATCCCGTCCGTGACCGGCCCCCAGCCGACGCTCAGCGCGGGCAGTCCGAGCGCCCGGCGGTGAAGGGCCAGCCCGTCGAGGAAGCTGTTGCCCGCCGCGTAATGGGCCTGTCCGGGAGAGCCGAGCAGGGCCGCGGTGGAGGAGTAGAGGACGAAGTGGTCCAGGTCCAGCCCAGCGGTGGCGCGGTGCAGGTTCCGGGCGCCGGCCACCTTCGGAGCGAGCACCCGGGCGAAGGAGTCCCAGTCCAGCCGGGACAGGACCGCGTCCTCGACCACGCCGGCGGCGTGCACGACCCCGCGCAGCGGACCGTGGTCCTGGTGCAGCCGGGTGACGAGCGCGATGGTCTCCGCCTCGTCCGAGACATCCGCCGCGACCACGGTCACCCGGACGCCCGAGGACTCCAGGCGGGCGATGACCTCTCGGGCCCGCTCCCCGGGCTCGGTGCGGCCGGTGAGCACCACATGCCGTGCCCCGCACCGGGCCAGCCACTCGGCCGTCCGCAGGCCCAGCGCGCCGAGCCCGCCGGTGACGAGGTGGCAGCCCTCGCTGCCGGCCACGAACCGCTGCGGGCCGTCCGGCCGCCCGGCCCGCAGCCGCGGGACGTACAGGGTCCCGGCCCGCAAGGCCGTCTCCCGCGCCCGTTCGGCCGGGAAGGACAGCGCCTCGGGGAGCCGGCCCAGCGAGCCGGCCAGGTCCGCGGGGTCGGCGTCGAACAACCGGACGTCGCAGTCGGACAGTTCGAACACGGCGCACCGGCCCGCGCCCCAGAGCATGCTCTGCGCGGGGCGGACGTCCTCACCGTCCGGCCGGGCCGCGACGGCCCCGCCGGTGACGAGAGCGAGAGTGGCGGGCGCTGCCCACCCGGCCTGTTCCCAGGCCCGGACGAGGGCCGGAAGGCTGCCCAGCGGCCCGCGCGGCGAGGCCGGCGACGACTCCTCGGGCCCCAGGTCGAGGGCCAGGCAGTGCAGAACCCCCATGGTCCGGCCGGAGTCGCCCAGCTCGGCCAGGAGGGCGCGGAGCTGGTCGGGGTCGGCAGGATCGAGGACGAACTCCGCGGCGCCGGTCCGCTCGAAGCGCTCCCCCGTCCGTACGACCACGGAGGAGGCGCCCCGGTCCGCGAAGGCGTCGGCAGCGGCCCGCCAGGCGCCCGCCGCGTCGGCGAGGACCAGCCAGCGCTCCGGTCCGGCGGACTCGGACGGGGTGCCGGTGAGCGGTTCCCAGACCTGGGCGTGGACAGGGGCGGGCTCGTCGGCGCCGAGCAGTCGCTCGGGGCCGACCAACCGCAGTTCCAGACCGGTCAGTTCGATGAGCGGCCGGCCCTCCGCGTCCTCGACGCGCACGTCGGCGACGGAACGGAGGTCCCCGCCGGGCTCGGGCGCGGTCCGCAGAACGGCCCGGAGCCGCGCGGTCGCGGGCACCTCGGCCGGCCGGTGGAAGAGCGCGCGCTCCACCCGGAAGGGCAGCAGCAGGCCCTCGATCTCCTGCCCGTCGAGCCCGAGGAAGGAGGTGAGGATGAGGCTCTGGACGCACACGTCGAGAAGCACGGCCCGGGCCGGCCGTCCGGTGGGCGACAGGTGTCCCGGCAGCGCGAGGTCCGCCTCGAAGACGTCCCCGCCCACCCTCAGCTCCCGCACGAGCCGGAAGGAGGGGCCCAACGCGTAGCCGCGTCGGGCGAGTTCGCGGTAGACCGACTCACCCTCGACCGTCCGGGCCTGGCCGGCCGCGGCCGCCGGCGCCGGTACCGTGACGGAGCCGGTGCCGGTGCCGGTGCCGGTGGGGCGACGCAGGACACCCTGGGCGTGGGTGGTCCAGGAGCCGTCGAGGTGGGGGGAGGCCCCGGCCCGCAGGCCGAGGACCCGGGCGGCGGTGCCGCCGTCGGCCGTCTCGTCGAAGACGAGGTGCAGGCCGCTCGGCTCGTCGGCCAGGACCAGGGCCCGGGGGAAGACGAGGTCCTCGACCAGCAGCGGTTCCCCGTCCGAGGCCGCCTCCAGCAGGGTCGCGGTGTGGTACGCGCCGGGTACCACCACCCTGTCGAGCAGCAGGTGGTCGGTGAAGAACGGGGAGGTCCCCGACAGCTCGGTCTCCCAGCGCCGCTGGGACGACCGGGGCAGCGGTACGCGACGCAGCTCCGCCTCGGTGTCCGGGCGGCGCGTGGTGGGGGCGGGAAGCCCCATCCGGGGGGACTGGGATCCGCCCGCCCCGATCCGATGGCGCTCGCCCGCGAACGGGTACGTGGGCGCCGCGATCCGACGCCGGCGCAGCGGCTGGTGGAAGGCGTCCCAGTCGATCGGGACACCGGCCGCGTCCAGTTCGGCCAGCGATTTCTGCAGCACGGTCCAGTCGCCTTCGCGAGCGCCGAGGCTCGGCAGCCACGCCGTCCCCTCGGCTCGCCGGGCCCGCCCGAAACCGGTCAGCGCGGCGCCGGGGCCCACCTCTACGAAGTGGGTGAGGTCCCGGCCGAGCAGTTCCTCGACGCAGGCGTCGAACCGCACCGGGGAGACGAGCTGGCTGGCCCAGTACTCCGCTTCGACCGCACCAGGGGCCGCCTCGGCGCCGGTCAGGTTGGTGATGAAGGGCAGCCGGGCGGGGGCGTGTGCGATCCGGGCCGCGGCCTCGCGCAGGGCGTCGGCCGCGGGTGCCACCAGCGGCGAATGGAAGGCGTGGGTGACGGCCAGGTCGACCGTGGGCCAGCGGCGGGCCCGGCACTCGGCCCGCACCGCTTCGAGGGCAGCCCGGGAGCCGGAGAGGACCACCTGGTCCGGGGTGTTGCGCACGGCGACGGCCAGCTCCCGCGCCCAGGGGGCGACCAGCTCCGCCAGTGCGTCGAGGTCGGGGCAGCGCACCGCGGTCATCCCGCCGCCCGGGGCGAGGTCGGCCATGACGCGGCCCCGACGGGCGACCAGGCGCAGCCCGTCCTCGGCGGTGAGGACACCGGCGGCGTACGCGGCGGCGTACTCGCCGAGGCTGTGCCCGGCCACGGCCGCGGGCCTGATCCCCCACGAGCTCCACAGCTCGTACAGGGCGATCTGCAGCAGGTACGTGGCGGGCTGGAGCAGGTCCGCCCGGGCCAGCAGGGGCGCTCCCTGTTCGCGGTCGAACAGCACCGTCCTCGGGGAGGCGCCGGTCAGGTGCTCGAAGAGGTCGGCGTGCCGGTCGATCGAGGCCCGGAAGCCGGGGTGCGCGGCGTACAGCTCCCCGCCCATGCCGGGGTACTGCGAGCCCTGTCCGGAGAAGAGCAGGACGGGCTCGGCCCGGCGGGCGGAGTGCGTGTGCACGGTGTTCGCCCGCGGGCTGCCGTCGAGCCAGGCCTCCAGCTGATCGGCGGCCTCCGTGACGGACTCGGCGAGTACGCCGACCCGGTGCGGCAGGCGCCGGCGGCCGACCTGCGCCGTGTGAGCGAGGTCGGCGAGGTCACCCGGCTCCGCCCCGCGCAGGTGGTCGATCCAGCGGCGGGCGGCAACGGCCAGCGCGCCCGCGGTCCCCGCCGAAACGGTGACGAGTTCCCGGGGCAGCGACACCGGGTCGGCGGGGGCGGTCTCGGGGGCCTGCTCCAGCACGGCGAAGGCGTTGGTGCCACCGATGCCGAGGGAGTTGACGGCCGCCCGGCGGGGCGTGCCGCGCCAGCGCGCGGGCTCGATGTTGACGTCGAACCCGCGGGCCGCCAGCTTGAGCCGGGGGTTGGGCTCGTTCAGATACGGGTTGGGCGGGATGACGCCGTGGTGCAGTGCCAGCACTGTCTTGATCAGCCCGGCGACACCGGCCGCCGCCTCCAGGTGGCCGACGAGGGCCTTGACGGACCCGACCAGGCGACCGTCGCCCTCGCCGAGGGCCCGGGAGAGCGCGGTGATCTCCAGAGGGTCACCCAGCAGGGTGCCGGTGCCGTGCGCCTCGACGTACTCGATGGTGCCGGGGTCCACGTCAGCGACCAGCAGCGCCTGGCGCATCGCGCCGAGCTGCCCCGCGACACTGGACGCCCCGTAACTGGTCTTGGCGCCACCGTCGTTGTTGACGGCGGTGCCCCGGATGACGGCGTACACGGTGTCGCGGTCCCGCAGCGCGTCGGCGAGCGGCTTGAGCACCACGGCGCCCACGCCGCTGCCGAAGACCGTGCCGCGCGCGGCGGCGTCGAAGGGGCGGCAGCGCCCGTCCGGGGAGAGGATGCCCTCCTCGTGGGCGAGGTAGCCGGCGTGGGACGGCACGCGCACCGTCACGCCCCCCGCGACGGCCGTGTCGCACTCGCCGTTGAGCAGGCTCTGACAGGCCAGGTGCACCGCCACCAGCGAGGTGGAGCAGGCTGTCTGGACGCTGAGGCTCGGCCCTGTCAGGCCGAGGCGGTAGGAGACCCGCGTGGCGAGGAAGTCCTTGTCGTTGCCGAGGTGTTCCAGGGAGGCCGTGGGGTCGAGGAAGCGTCCGCCGGCCCCGAGCACCTCCGGCAGATAGCCGGCGAGGACGCCGCCGGCGCCGCCGAACACGCCCACGGAGGCACCGACGGGCCGGGGGTCCAGCCGTCCGGCGTGCTCCAGGGCCTCCCAGCAGGTCTCCAGGAAGAGCCGGTGCTGCGGGTCCATCAGCTCGGCCTCGCGCGGGGAGATGCCGAAGAGGCCGGCGTCGAACCGGTCCACGTCGTCCAGGGCCGCGGCGGTCCGGACGTAGTCGGGGTGGCCGGTCCAGCGCGGGTCCACGCCCGCGCGGCGCAGGTCGTCCTCCGTGAGGTCCCGCAGGCCGGGGCGACCCTCCGCGACGTTCTCCCAGAAGGCGCCGACATCGGCCGCGCCTGGGAAGCGCCCGGCCAAGCCGATGACGGCTATCCGCCCCTCGTGCGGGGAGACGGTGCCGTCGCTCATGCCCCGCCTCGCGCCTGAGCACGCAGGTCCCGGCCGCGCCGGGCGGCCTCACGACGAGCCGCGGCGGCGTCCTCACCGGCCGCCGCCGGGGCAGCGGCGGGGGCCCAGGTGGGCCCGCTCGCGGCGTCGGTCGCGGCGGCAGCCAGGTCACCGGTCCCGGCCGCCGCCGCCAGGTCATAGGCGTCGTACAGGTCGCCCACCGTGCGGACGTCGGTGATGGGGACGAGTTCGATGAAGGGGTCGAGGTCGAGTTCCTGTTCCAGCACCGCGGTGATCCGCGCGAGGTGCAGCGAACTCAGCCCGAGTCCGTCGACCAGGAGGTCGCCGGGGGCGATGTCCTCGATCGGCCCGGACACCTCCTCGACCACGTCCAGGACGACGGCCTTGATGATCTCTCTGCTGCTCACTGCTCTCCTACGGAACGGGTGGATGCGGGGTGGGGAAGGCGGGACGGCATCCGGGACGTCAGCACGTGTAGCCGCCGTCGACCGTGATCGTCTGCCCCGTGACGAACCGGGCGGCGTCGGAGACGAGGAAGGCGAAGACGGCCACCATGTCCTCGATCGTCCCGAGCCGCCCCAGCGGCGTCCGCCGGGTGATGCGGCGACGCGTCTCCGCCGGCATGTTCTCGGTCATCGCGCTCTCGAAGTAGCCGGGCGCCAGCCCGACCACGCGGACGCCGGCGGGCCCGACCTCACGGGCCAGGCTCCGCGTCAGCCCGTCGAGGGCGGCCTTGGCCGCGCTGTACACGGTCACCCCGGTCTGGCCGCGTGTGGCGTTGATCGAGGACACATTGACCACGCAGCCGCCGCCCCCGGCGAGCATCGGCTTGAGACAGGCCCGGGTGAGCAGCAGCGGCAACGTCAGATTGACCTGGAGCGAGCGCTCGATGTCGGCGGGGCGGGTGAGCGAGAGCAGCCCCTCCAGTCCGATCGCCGCGTTGTTCACCAGGAGGTCCACCCGGCCGAAGCCGCGCCCGACCTCGCGGACGAACCGCTGGACTTCGTCCCCGTCCCCACCGTCGATCGGGCTCCAGTGGAGCGCGTCCGCGTACTCGGGCACGTCCCGCAGGGCCTTGAGCTCCTCGGTCTCCGTGCGGCTGAACGTGGCCACGCGGTAGCCGCTGTCCAGCAAGTGGCGGACGAAGGCCAGGCCGAGGCCGCGGCTGCCGCCGCTCACAATCGCTACCGGACGATCGGCCAGGGCCGCGTTCTCACTGGTCATGCGTTCCATCCCTGTCGCTTGAAGCGGCTTCCGTGCAAGGGTTCCTCGGCGCGTACGAAGACAGCGGGGATCTCGTGCGGAGCCAGCCGGTCCTTGCAGAAGAGCCGCAGACGCTTCGTCATCAGGCGCGGCTCCTCGTCCTCCAGGAGGTCCACACGGGCGGCGACGACCTGTCCCGTGATGGCGTTCGGCCGCCCGTGGACGACCACGTCACGCACGTTGGGGGCCTGGAGCAGGACGTTCTCGACCCGCGCGGGGAAGACCTTCTCGCCGCCGATGTTGATGATCTTCGAGCGTCGTCCGATCACCCGGAGCGAGCCGTCGGCCCCCTCCTCCACCAGGTCCCCGGTGTTCAGCCAGCCGTCGGCCTCGAACGGATCGGCGCTGTTGAGGTAGCCGAGCATGCTGCCGGGCGAACGCACCCACAGCACCCCGTCCACGATCTTCGTCTCGAACCCGTCCCCGCCGATCCGCATCCCCAAGGAGGTCGAGGACTCGGAGCGGGTCGGCAGGATCCCGGTCTCGGTCAGGCCGTAGGTCTGCTTCAACCGCACGTCGGGGAAGGTGCGCGCGAGGTGCTGCAGCGTCACTTCCCGCATGGGCTCCGTCCCGTAGGTGATCAGCCGCAGCGAGGACAGGTCGTGGTCCCGCTGTGCGCCCGAGATCAGGAGCATGTTGAGGAAGGTCGGCGTGGTGGGCAGCAGTTCCACCCGGTGTTCCTCCACCGCCCGGCAGATCGCCTCGGCGGTCCGCCGCGGCTCGACGACCGCGGTCCCCCCGTTGCACAGGGTGTGGAAAAGGGTGTTCACCCCGCCGATGTGGTCGAACCCGAGGAACTGGAGGGTGCGCCAGGGCCGGCTCGTTTCGACGCGGAACCGGTCGAGGAGCCTCGGCAGCGACAGCACCGCCGCCTTGGTCTCGCCGGTGCTCCCCGAGGAGAAGAGCACCAGACCCGGTTCGCCCTCGGCCCGCAGCCCGCGCAGCAGCGGGTGGCCCTCGCCCTCCGGCCGGGGCAGGACGGTGGCGGTCCACTCCTCCGGGCCGGTGAACTCGAACACGGTCTCCACCTCGGCGGTGGCGAACCGGGGCGAGCGGGCCTCGGGCGCCGGGTCCCGGGGGGACATGGGCACCACCGTGCATCCGGCCCGCGCCAGCGCGAGGATCAGCGCGACGGTCCCCGGCAGGGCGTGGCCGATCACGGCCACGACGGAACCGGGCCGCACTCCTGTCCCCTGCCACGCCCGCGGCCACTGCTCGACACGGGTCACGAGGTCCGTGTAGTCGGCCGATCCGCCCGGGCCGATGACGGCCTCCTGGTCGCCGAAGCCCGCGAGCCGCTCCAAGAGCCAGTCCATACGCGGGGTCGTCCCCGGTTCGGTCACAGCCGTACTCCTTGTTCCCGGACCGACGGATCCGCGAGGGAGCGTCGGTCGATCTTTCCGCTCGCCGTGCGCGGCAGTCCCTCGAAGCGATCGAACGTGGACGGGACCATGTACGGGGGAAGGCGTTCTCCGAGGTGGGCACGGAGCGCCGGCGCCGACAGATCCGGCCCGCCCGCCACAGCGGCGCGCAGCAGGGAGAGGCCGGGGCCGGGCGTCTCCAGACGGACGGCGCACTCGACCACGCCGGACGCCTCCAGCAGTACGTCCTCGATCTCCTGGAGATCGATCCGGATCCCCCGGAGCTTGATCTGGAGGTCGTCCCGGCCGAGGAAGTCGATGTCCCCGGAGGGAAGCCACCGCACGATGTCGCCGGTGTCGTACATCCGCTCCGTCGGCCGCCCGTACTCCGGCACGAACCGCTCCGCGGTCAGCCGCTCGTCCCCCAGGTAGCCGCGGGCCACCGGTACTCCGGCCACGTGCAGCGTGCCGAAGAGACCGACGGGCATCGGCCGGCCGTGCCGGAGCACGTACAGGCGCGTATTGTCGATCGGGCGCCCGATCGGGATCCGGCCCGGAGCCGGGCCCGGCGGGCAGGTGTGGGCCGTCACGTCCACGGTGGTCTCCGTGGGGCCGTACAGGTTGACCAGCCGCGGCCCGGCAGAGCCGCCGAGCGTCTTGTCACAGGCGTCCGCGACCGGCGCGGGCAGGCTCTCCCCGCTGGAGAAGACCCACCGCAGCGAGGACAGGGCTCCGGCCGTACCGGCCGCGGCCACGTGGTCCACGAAGACGTTCAGCATGGACGGCACGAAGTGCACGGCCGTGACCCGTTCCCGCTCCACCGTCTCGACGATCGCGAGCGGGAAGCGTTCCATGCCGGGCGCGAGCAGGTGCATCCGAGCGCCGGTGAACATCCACCAGAACAGCTCCCACACGGACACGTCGAAGATCACCGGGGTCTTCTGGAGCAGCGTGTCCTCGGGGCCGAGGGGATGGTTCCGCTGCATCCAGGCGAGTCGGTTCACCACCGAACGGTGCTCGACCATCACGCCCTTGGGACGACCCGTCGAGCCCGAGGTGTACAGGACGTAGGCCAGATCCCGCGGGCCGGCGTACTCCTCGGCCGCCGCCGCCGACGCGTACAGCAGCGGGTCGTCGAGGGCGAGGACCTCCACCGGCGCACCCTCGACCAGGCCGACGAGGGAACGCTGGGCGAGCACCGCCACGGCGCCGCTGCGTTCCAGGGTCTCCGCGAGCCGCCGGGGCGGCGACTGCGGGTCCAGCGGCAGGTACGCGCAGCCCGCCTTCAGGATGCCGAGCAGGGCGACGGGCAGTTCCAGGGAGCGCTCCGCGAGCACGGCGACGATCCCCCCGGAAACACCCTCCAGGCGCGCGCGGAGCGCGCCGGCGAGCCGGTCCGTGCGCTCGTCCAGGTCCCGGTAGGTCAGTCGCTCGCCGTCGGTGCTCACCGCGACCCGGTCCGGATGCCTGCGGGCCTGCTCCCGGAAGATCCCGTGCAAGGTGACGTCGTCGCGGAACTCGCGATCGGTGGCGTTGAAGGCGCCGAGGACCCGGTCCGCGTCCTCGGCCAGCAGCTCACAGGACCCGACGGTCCGTCCCGGATCGTCCGCCACCTGCCGCAGCAAGGTCAGGAAGACCCCGGGAAAGATGCCGGGCTCCACGTCCACGCCCGGCTCCGAGGTCGCGGACAGCCGGCCCTCCGACAGGTCCAGCGTCAGCCGGCGGACGGCACCGCCCTCGATGCCGGCCCCGGAGCCGAGCACCACGAGGTTCCCGGGCAGCCCACCCGCCGGACCGTCCGCGCCTGTCCCGGCGGACCGGGTGGTCCCGGCGATCCGGGCGGCCAGCGCCGCGAACGGCTCGTCCGGGTCCACGTCGGTCGCGATCACCCGAGGCGCCAGGCCGTCGGAGGCCGCGAAGCCGAACCGGACCGGCTCCCCGTACGCGGTGTAGTGCAGGGCCACCGCGGCGACCGCCGGCACCAGCTCGGCCGGGGGCACCGGGGCAGCGTCCAAGGCCGCGCACAGGTCCGGATCGAGCGCGACGCTCCACGCGGTCACGTCACACGTCCTTGCGCGGCTGCCCGCACCAGGCGGGGCGCGAGCATCCGTTCGATGATCTGGCCGGTGCCCTCGATGATGTTGAGCACCTTCGCGTCCCGGTAGGCACGGGCGACGATGCCGGCACCCAGCACGCCTGAGGAACCGAGGAGTTGGACCGTCTGGGAGGCGTGCTCCTCCAGCGCCCGGCAGGCGAAGTATTTGGCCATCAGGACGCGGTCCGTCATGGCGGGATCACCCGCGTCCATACTGCGGGAGGCGGCCACGCACAGCAGTCTGGCGGCCTCGAGGTCCGTGCCCATCCGGGTGATCAGGGTCTGGATCTGCCCGTGCTCGATCAGTGTGCGGCCGAAGGCCTGTCGCTCAGCGGCGAACGCGGCACCGGCCTGGAAGACGGCCCGGAGCATGCCCACGGCCATCCAGGCCACCGCGTGCCGGCCGTGCTCCAGAGCGACGGGCGCGAGCACGCTGATCCCGAACCCGTCCCGTCCGACGACGTTCTCGGGGGCCACCTCGCAGTCCTCGAACTCGACCCGGGCCAGCCGGGCCGCGCGCAGCCCGAGCAGGTCCTCCATCGGCTCGGTGCGCAGGCCGGGGGTACCGCGCTCCACGACACAGGCAACCGACCGGCCGGCCCGCTGGGCGAACACGAGGAAGACATCGGCGACGGCGCCGAAGGTGATGAACACCTTGGTCCCGTTGAGCACCAGCCGGCCATCGCGCTCGGCGAGTTCGGTGGTGAGGAGAGAAAGGTCACTGCCGGCCTGGGGTTCCGTCATGCAGACGGCGGCAAGCCGCTCCCCCTTGGCCAGTGCGGGCATGACCCCGGCCCATTGGTCTTCGGTACCCCACTTGGCGATGGTCTGGGCCGCCATCCCGTGGACGTTCACCAGGGAGGCGAGAGAGGCGCTGACACCTCCCAGAGCCTCGTGGATCAGGCCCGTCTCCAGGGCGCTCACCCCGCCGCCGCCCCACTCCGCGGGCAGGGCCGCACCCAGTAGGCCCTGGTCCGCGCACCACCGGACGACCTCCTCGGGAAAGTCACCGGTCCGCTCCCAGTCCGCGGCCCGGTCTCCCCAGGCGCTCTCGATGAGCGCCACCAACTCCCGGTGCCGGTTCGCCTCGGCCGGGGACAGCAGATGCTGCATGTCGCTCCGCTCCGTGGCCGTCAAGAGGTCACCGAAGCCGTCGTCTTCCGTATGACGAACTCCACGATCTTGTTCACCGTCGAGAAGTTCTTCAGCTCCAGGTCGACCACGGTGACCTTGAAGCGGAAGCGGCCCTCCAGGAAGCCGATGAGCTGGACCGCGAACAGGGAGTTCACCCGGCCCGTCTCGAACAGGTCCTCGTCCGGGTCCGGGGTCCCCGACGCGTCGTACTGCGCCAGGTGGGACAGGACGACCTCTTCGATTTCCGCACGCGAAGAACCGCTCATGACAGTCCGCCTCTCTCTTTGTCAGGTCCGCTTGTCAGTGCTGTTGCCGCACGGGGTAGGAGTAGAAGCCCCCGCCGGTCTTGCGCCCGAGCCGACCGGACTTCACCAGGTCGCGCATCAGGTCCGAGCAGACGAACTTCTCGTCGCCGTAGCTCTCCAGTAGGTGGTCGAGGGTCAGGGCCACCGTGTCGAGGCCGATGAGGTCGGCCGTCTCCAGAGGCCCCATGCGGTGCCCGAAGCACTTCTTGAACACGGCGTCCACCACGGCCGGTTCGACCCCGTGCTCCTCGACCACGCGGCTGGCCTCGTTGAAGAAGAGGTGCGAGATCCGGTTGCTCACGAACCCGGGGAAGTCGCCCACTACGATCCCCTCCTTGCCCAGATCGGCGAGCAGGCCGCGGACGTAGTCCAGGCACTCGTCCGAGGTCTCCGCCCCTCGCATGATCTCGACCGCGTCCTTGAGGTACGCGGGATTCATGAAGTGGATGCCGATCGTGAGCGAGGGGCGCGAGGTGAGGGCCGCGAGCCGGCCGATGGGAATGCTCGACGTGTTCACTCCGATCCCGACCCCGGCCGGCAGGATCCGGTCCAGTTCCAGGTAGAGGTCCCGCTTCACTTCCCAGATCTCGCTGACGTTCTCGACCACGAACTCGCAGCCGCGCAGTCGCTCCAGATCCGTGGTGAACTCGACGGCCGCTACGGCGTCCTCCTCCGGCACCCGGGGCAGCTCCGGCCGCAGCATCGGGCCGAACCGGGCGGCCTCGACGATCCGTTCGCGCGCCTCGGTCAACCGCTCCTCGGAGAGGTCGACGAGCACGACCTTGAAGCCGTGCAGCACGAAGTCGGCACACACGGTGGAACCGATGCCACCGGCACCGACCACACCGAGGGTGCGGGTGAGAGCAGGATGGAGTTCATTGGTCATGACATTCTCCTGAAAGTCGACATGGCGAAGCCGTCCCTTCCGGGGTCCGCGCCCGCCCGGCCCGGTCAGAGGTTCAGGCCGCCCGCCATGCCCGGCCACCGAGCACGCGGTTGATCCGGCCCTGCCCGTCCACCCCTGTCAGCCCCTTGGCCTCCAGGATCCGGTGGACCCACGTCAGGGCCGCCTCGACGTCGGCCGCCGCGAGTCCGGCGCCCTCCCGGGCCCGGGCGTCGAGCGCGACCAGCTCGCGCTGGGCCCGCGCGATGAGTTCGAGCCGGTCGGGATCCTGCCGGCGGGTGGGGGTGCTCGCGGCTACCCGCAGGCAACCGCGGACCACGTCCGCGTGGTCGGCCGGTCCGACCGACATGGCGTCCCGCAACGCGGTCGTCCCGGGGTACTGGGCGACGGACCACCCGGTCACGTTCTTGGTCGTCTTCTCCAGCAGGAAGCGCAGCACGTTGCCGGGCCCCACCTCAAGGGCCCCGCCCACTCCCTCGGCGACCAGCCGGCGTTGGACGTCGAGCCAGCGCACCGGGGCAACCAGCTGCTCGGCCAGCAGCTCCCGGGACCCGTCACCGCCGGGATGCGGCTCGGCGGTCACGGTGGAGAGCACGGGAACCGAGGGTGCGGCGATGTCGAAGGGCTTCAGCAACGCCGTCATCTCGTCGGCGGCGGCCCGCATCAACTCGCTGTGGTACGGCCCCTCCATGCCCAAGGGGTAGACCAACGCGCCCCGCGCCTCCAGCTCCTCCGCCACCGCGAGCAAGTCGCCCTGCGGGCCTGAGATCGCGAGTTGGAGGGGTGCGTCGTACGCGGACACGCTGACCCGGCGCCCTGCCCGCGCGGCCCTCGCGCAGGCGGACTCGACCACCTCGGGCCGGAGGTTCAAGACCCACATCATGGTGCCGTCGAGCTTCGACGCCGCGTTGCGGATCACCGCACCGCGCTGCCGGACCAGCTCCAGTCCGTCGGCGAACGACAGGGCGCCGGCCGCGCAGAGCGCGGAATACTCGCCGAGGCTGTGTCCCGCGTGGAAGGAGAATTCCAGTCCGAGTTCGGCGGTCATGACCCGATACATGGCCACACTGGTGACGAAAGTGCCCAGTTGGGACTCTTCCTGCCGATTCAGATCCTTCCGGTGCTCCGCCGAGAAGCAGAGTTTCGGAAAGTCCATTCGCAGGACGTCGGAGGCTTCGTCGAGGGTCCGGCGGTAGATCTGGAACCTGTCGAACAATTCTTTGCCCATGCCAGTGTGCTGGGCACCGACCCCCGGAAATATCGCGGCATGCCGCGACGCCAAAGGCAGCACTTCTTCCCCCCCGAGCTCTCTGCGGGATCGCCTTCTCGTAAAAGATCATCCGCAGCAGTGAGCTGGAAGTTACCAGCAGGTCGCGGAGGCGTCAATCATCGTCAGCACATCGTCTGACTAGGTCATTTACCCCCTCACTCACCCACACCAGGCACCACCGGGGATACCGGACCCACCCAGTCCGGCAGCCGAGAACCGCGGGTCGGACCCACTCCCGGGGACACCGTCGGAACCAGCGGACCATCAGAAGATCTTTACGAACGCATCGCCCCCGCTATACCGTGACGGGCATGCTGCCTGCCGTGGACACAGACGAACAGTGGGACAAAGTGATCCCCGACGACGAGGCACTCCGACCCGGAGTGGAGAGTCTCTGCGCCCGCCTCGGTTTCGCCGATGTCCAACCCATTCGGTACCCCGATGGCTCGGAGCCGGTCTACGCGCTCGGTGACCGCCATGTCCTCAAACTGTTTCCCCGGATGTGGATCCAGGACGCAGTCACGGAAAACCGGGTTCTGGAGTACCTCCAAGGGCGCCTGCCGATCCCCGTACCGGAGTTGCTGGAATTCGGGGAGTACGAGGACGGGTGGCACTACGTCCTGATGTCGCAACTTCCGGGGGAGGGCCTCGCGAAGGCCTGGCCGCAGATTCCGGAAGCCGACCGGGACCGCATCGTCACCGAAGTCGGGGAAGCCCTGGCGGTCCTGCATTCGCTCGACCCCGCACCCCTCACCGATGTCCTGGGGCCTGAGAACTGGGACGCCGCCCTGGCGAAGCGCCGCGCACGAGCCGTCGAACGACAGCGTGAACGCGAGCTGCCGGAGCAGTGGTTGGAGCAGATCCCGGACTTCCTGGACTCCGTCCCGCTCGCCACGGATCGGCCCCACTCCCTGCTGCACACCGAAGTGATGCGGCAGCACCTGATCGTCGACCCCGACGGCTGGCGGCTGACCGGGCTCATCGACTTCGAACCGGCCATGATCGGGGATCGCGCCTACGACTTCGTCGGTATCGGCCTGTACGTCTCCTGCGGCGATCCACGCCTGCTGGGACGGATCATGAAGGCGTACGGGCACGAGTTCGACCCGCGCGAACTCCTCGCTCACACGCTGCTGCACGTCTACAGCAACCTGCCGAGGTACTTCAAGGACCTCCCCGCACCGCCCGAGCCCACCCTCGACTCGCTCGCCGAGACGTGGTTCGGCACCAAGCAGGCATGATCCACCTCCCCGCCCGACCCCTCCGCGCCCCCGAGCCGGTGGCCGGGCCCGGAATCCCGGACGGGCACCGGACGTGACTTTCGAAGGCGGCACGACCGTCTGGCACTGGGAAGCTCCCGACGCTCCCCGGCCCGAGGACCTCCGGCTGCTCAGTGCGGAGGAACTGGACCGCTCGGCCGGTATGACGTCCCGTCGCGCCGCCGAGTTCGTCACCAGCCGGGCGGCCGTCCGGTCCATCCTCTCGGAGCTGTTCGGCACGGCGCCCGGCCACATCGTCCTGGGCCGGCGGGCGTGCCCGGGGTGCGGGGGGACGGACCACGGACCGCCCGCGCTCGTCCACCCCGACACACCTCTGTGGATCAGCGTGTCCCACACCGTCGGCCGCGGGGCCCTCGCCCTCAGTGACCGACCCGTCGGCGTGGACGTGGAGGAGCGGCGCACGGTCGAGATTCCACAACTCGCCCGGACCGTCCTCTCCACCGGAGAACGCCAGTGGCTGGACGGGCTCCCTGACGACCGCGCCCGCCTCCTGGGCTTCTTCAAGTGCTGGACGCGCAAGGAGGCCGCCCTGAAGGCGATCGGCATCGGCATCACCGGCGACCTGCGGGCCTGGCACAGCCACCCGGACCAGGCCGACGACATCGTGATGGACGCCCCCGCGGCCGGCCCCTCGGGTACGTGGCGGGTACGGGACCTGGATGTGGGCCCGCACTGGTCCGCCGCCGTCAGTGGCCCCGCCGACGCCTCGGGACCGCTCCGCGTCCGCCCCTGGACCCGGCGGCCGCCCCTCACCCGCGAATCCTCGAGAACAGGCCAACAGATGACCACGACCCACGGCGCGAACGGAACCGCCCGCGACAGGGACTCCCTCGACTCCGTCCTCCTCTTCTGGAGGGAACTCCTCGGTGTACCGGAGATCCACCCCGACGACGACTTCTTCGACCTGGGCGGCACCTCACTGCGCGCCGTGCGATTCGTGCTGCGCGTCCGCCGGGAGTTCGGCATCGACCTGGCCGCCACAGCCCTGACCAACGCCGGCACAGCCCGACAGTGCGCGGAAGTAATAGATTCCCTCCGCTCACCACATCCCAGCCCCACCCCCGCCGCATGAGCGGTCAGTAGCGGTATCGAGCCGCAGCACATCCAGCACGCGCGACCGGCCTGTCCGCGCCACAGCGCACATCGTGTACACATGGGACACCGGTCCACCGTTTGCGAGACCTGATTGCCGCTGACTCCACGTCAGAACATCTCTGTCCCTCGGCGGCCAAGTGTGCCGGCACGGCGATCGCCTGGATGGTCTTCCCGAGGCCCATCTCGTCGCCGAGTATCACCTTGCGCTGCGCAAGCGCGAACCGCGCGCCGAACGCCTGGTAACCGCGCAGGGAGACCCGCCGGTGCGCGTCGTCGAGGTGTTGGGTCCGTATTCGCTCGGCAATGTCGTCCGGCAGGAAGCCCTCGGCGGCGGCCGCGTCCGGCAGCCGCCCGGAAATCTCGGCGAGCAGACTGTAGTACTCGGCAGAGCGGAGTACTAAGTCCACCCAGGCCGCGATATCGGACGACCCCCGGAGCAGGTCCACCGATGCCTGGGCGAGCAGCCTAGGCAGGCCCGCCCGCTCCTCCTCATCCACCAGCGACCGGATCTCGGTGACCGCCGCCAACGCGCGAGCCTTCTTCTCCTGGCCCGCCAGGAGCATCCGGATTCGTCCGGCGGCGGGCCTGGCGTCGGCGAGCAACGGACCGAGCCGTTCCGACAAGACGGCGGCCTTGTCAACCGCACGCCGAGCGTCGGGGCCGGCCTCCACCAGTACGCGCAAGGCCATGACGAGCGCGCTGGTGCTCGGTTCCGGCCGGTCCACGTCGATGTGGACTGCCACGGTCTCGTGCACAGCCTCGGAGAGCCGGCGGGCGGCGGCGAGCATCTGGTCAACGGTGCGCTGCCCGACACCGGGAATCTGCCGCAACCGGTAGGGGTCTGCTTCGAGAACACTTGCCCAATGTGTGCAGTCCGCTCTTCTCGACGCTCCCCGGCCGCAGCCGCCCTTCGGTGACGTCCTGCAGTCGGGCGACAGGGGTGGCGTCGAGCTCCCGCTTCACCGCTGCGTCGTAGATCGGCTTCAGTGCCGCCCGTACCGCCCCTCTCTCGCCCTCCCCGCATCCTCCCACCGCCGGCACGGGGGGGGGCCGGCGGACGTTCGCGGTGCCCTGCGGATCGATCGGACGCCACGGGGAGCTATTCACGCCCGGAGACTTACGACCGCCGGTAGGATCGGCACCATGAGTGGTAGCAGAAAGTACTCCATCAGCCTGCCCGAGCACCTCGCCGAGGCCGTACGCGCCCACGTCGGGCCCGGCGGTTTCTCCGCCTACGTCGCCGAGGCCCTCGAACAGCGGGTCGCCATGGACAAGCTGCGGGAGATCGTCGCCGACTTCGAGACCGACAATGAAGAACTCACCCGCGAAGAGATTGAGGCCGCCCGCGCGCTGCTGCGCCACGACCACCGTCAGGCCGACGGGGCCGCCGCCTGATGCCTGGCACCCTACTGCTCGACAGCGAGGGCCTCTCGAAGCTCTACCGCAAGGACCGCGCCGTCTTCGCTCTGGTCCAGGCGGCGTCGGAGGAGGGCGTGCGCGTTGCCACCAGCGCCATGACCACCCTTGAGGCCGACTACGAGCGCATCCACGCGGCCCGCATCAAGTGGGTCCTCTCCCGCGTCGACGTTCACGACGTCACCAAGGAGATCGCTGACCAGGCCGCCGCCCTCCTTCGCGCCCATCACCTTCACGGCCACAAGTACGCCATCGATGCCGCTCTCGCCGCCATCGCTCGCAACGCGCCCCGGCCGGTCACTGTCCTCACTTCTGACCCTGAGGACCTGACACTCCTGTGCGGTCCTTCCGTGGAGGTCGTCAAGGTCTGAGACCGTGTCGACCTCCACGCCGACCAGACCAAACGTTGTCACCGCATCACGGGGTCGAACCGTTCCGCGGACTGTTGCGGACAGCACAAGGGCCTGACCCGCGTTCTCGCAGGTCAGGCCGCCTCTGGGTATGCGATCAGACGTTGAAGCGGAACTCCACCACGTCGCCGTCCTGCATGACGTAGTCCTTGCCCTCCATGCGGGCCTTGCCCTTCGCGCGGGCTTCCGTCACCGAGCCGCAGGCGACCAGGTCCGCGAAGGAGATGACCTCGGCCTTGATGAAGCCGCGCTGGAAGTCGGTGTGGATGACGCCGGCCGCCTCGGGGGCCGTCGCGCCCTGCTTGATCGTCCAGGCGCGGGTTTCCTTCGGGCCTGCCGTCAGGTACGTCTGGAGGCCCAGGGTCGCGAAGCCGACGCGGCCGAGGGTGGCCAGGCCCGGCTCCTCCTGGCCGACCGACTGGAGGAGCTCCAGGGCTTCCTCGTCGTCCAGCTCGGAGAGGTCCTGCTCCAGCTTCGCGTTCAGGAAGATCGCCTCGGCGGGGGCGACCAGCGCCGACTGCTCCGCCTTGAAGGCGTCGTCCGTCAGCTCGTCCTCGTCCACGTTGAACACGTAGAGGAAGGGCTTCGTGGTCAGCAGGTGCAGCTCGTGCAGGAGGTCGCCCTGCTCCGTGCCCTTGGTGATGCCCTTCGAGAAGAGCGTGTCACCGGCTTCGAGGATCTTCTTCGCCTCGACGACCGCCGCCAGGACCGCGACCTTCTCCTTCTGGAGACGGGACTCCTTCGTCAGGCGCGGCTCCGCCTTCTCGATGGACTGGAGGTCGGCGAGGATCAGCTCGGTGTTGATGGTCTCGATGTCGTCCTTGGGCGAGACCTTGCCGTCGACGTGCACGACGTTCTCGTCCTTGAAGGCACGGATGACCTGGCAGATCGCGTCCGACTCACGGATGTTCGCGAGGAACTTGTTGCCCAGGCCCTCACCCTCCGACGCGCCGCGCACGATGCCGGCGATGTCGACGAAGTCGACCGTCGCCGGGAGGATCTTCTGCGAGCCGAAGATGCCGGCGAGGACCGCGAGGCGCGGGTCCGGGACGCCGACGACGCCGACGTTCGGCTCGATGGTGGCGAACGGGTAGTTGGCCGCCAGCACGTCGTTCTTGGTCAGGGCGTTGAACAGGGTCGACTTGCCGACATTCGGCAGGCCGACGATTCCGATCGTGAGCGACACGTTGGCGACTTCCCGTAGCTGGAGGGGGCGGCGGCCCGGAGGTGGGCCGTCGGACAGTTTACTTTCAGATGAGTGGCGGTGGATGTACGCGTGTCCGCGCCCGGTTCCGGTGCTCCCCCGGCCTACTTTGGACAGGTGGAGCACTACAGGACGCGACCGGCCCCTCACCCCCAGCGACCTCCGGCGCAGCGCCGGGGGCGGACGGGCGTGGCCGTGCCCGTGCCCACCGCCGTCCCGCGCGGACCGCGGCCCGCGCCCGCCCGCCGGCTGCCCCGGCCCCGGCTGACGGGCCTCGGCGGCGGGCTGTTCGCGTGCGTCGCCATGATGCTGGTGGGCGGGATCGCCTGGCTGCTCTTCGGCTCCTCGCTCTTCGTCTACGGGCTGCTCTTCGTGCCCGTGGCCGCCGCCACCGCGCTCTGGATCCGGCCCGCCGACCTGATCACCGCGCCGATCAGCGTCCCCATCGCCTTCGCCGCCGGAGTGTGGCCCATCTCCGGCGGTTCCGGCGGCTTCGGCGGGCAGCTGATGGGCCTGGTGTCGGCCCTGTCCCTGCACGCCGGCTGGCTGTACGCGGGCACGCTGGCCGCCGCGCTGATCGTCGTCGTCCGCAAGGCCGTGCTGATCAGCCGACGGCGGCTCCCCCGCAGGACCGCCTCGACCTCCTAGACCTCCCAGGCCCACCGGCCTCGTGGATCTCCCAGGACGGGGTCCCTACGCCGGTGGCGTGCCCCGCGCCGCCATCGCCGCGCCCACGATGCCCGCGTTGTTCTGGAGCTTCGCCGGGACGATCTCGGCCCGGATGCCCTCGATCAGCGGGAGGAACTTCTCCGGTTTGCGGCTGACGCCGCCGCCGATGATGAAGAGGTCCGGGGAGAAGAGCATCTCCACGTGGGCGAGGTACCTCTGCACCCGGTGCGCCCAGCGCTCCCAGGTCAGGTCCCCGTCCTCCTTGGCCTTGACCGAGGCGCGCGTCTCCGCGTCGTGGCCCTTCAGCTCCAGGTGCCCCAGCTCCGTGTTCGGGACCAGCCGCCCGTCCGTGAACAGGGCGCTGCCGATGCCCGTGCCCAGCGTGAGCAGGAGGACCGTGCCGCCCCGCCCGCGCCCGGCCCCGTACGTCATCTCCGCGACGCCCGCCGCGTCCGCGTCGTTGAGGACGGTGACGGGCTGCCCGTCCAGGCGGCGCGAGAGCAGGGCGGCCGTGTCGACGCCGATCCACGCCTTGTCCATGTTGGCCGCCGTACGTGTGATCCCGCCCGTGACCACGCCCGGGAAGGTGAGCCCGACCGGGCCCTCCCAGCCGAAGTGGCGCACCACCTCGACGACGCAGCCGGCCACCCCGTCGGGGGTGGCCGGCTGCGGTGTCAGTACTTTGTGGCGCTCTTGCGCCAGGTCGCCACGGTCCAGGTCCACGGGAGCGCCCTTGATCCCGGATCCGCCGATGTCCACGCCGAAGATCTGCATGGACATACCGTACGAAAGGAGTTACTTGTCGGCGACCAGTTCCGCGGCCTCGGCACGCAGGTCGCGCCGCAGCTCCTTCGGCAGCGAGAAGACGATCGACTCCTCGGCCGTCTTGACGATCTCCACGTCGGCGTAGCCGCGCTGGGTCAGCCACTCCAGGACCTCTTCGACCAGCACCTCCGGCACGGACGCGCCCGAGGTCAGGCCGACCGTGGTGACGCCGTCGAGCCAGGCCTCGTCGATCTCGCTCGCGAAGTCGACCAGGTACGCGGCGCGCGCGCCCGCGTCGAGGGCCACCTCGACGAGGCGGATGGAGTTCGAGGAGTTCTTCGACCCGACGACGATGACCAGGTCGGAGTCGGCGCCCATGACCTTGACCGCGGCCTGGCGGTTGGAGGTGGCGTAGCAGATGTCGTCGCTCGGCGGGGAGACCAGCAGCGGGAACTTGGTCTTCAGCGCGTCGACCGTCTCCATCGTCTCGTCGACGGAGAGCGTGGTCTGCGACAGCCAGACGACCTTGGACTCGTCGCGCACCTGCACGTTGGCCACGTCGTCCGGGCCGTCGACGATCGTGATGTGGTCCGGGGCCTCGCCCGAGGTGCCGATGACCTCCTCGTGGCCCTCGTGGCCGATGAGGAGGATGTCGAAGTCCTCGTTCGCGTAGCGGATGGCTTCCTTGTGCACCTTGGTGACCAGCGGGCAGGTCGCGTCGATCGTGGCGAGCTTGCCGCGCGCCGCCTCCTCGTGCACCACCGGCGCCACGCCGTGCGCCGAGAACATCACGATGGAGCCCTCGGGGACCTCCTCCGTCCGCTCGACGAAGATGGCGCCCTTCTTCTCCAGGGTCTGGACGACGTACTTGTTGTGCACGATCTCGTGCCGTACGTAGACCGGCGCACCGTACTGCTCGAGTGCCTTCTCGACGGCGATCACGGCACGGTCCACGCCCGCGCAATAGCCGCGGGGCGCGGCGAGCAGGACACGGCGGGATGCGGCAGCGGGGGCGGAAGCAGTCATGTGCTCCATCGTACGGGGGTGTCCAGCAGGCCGTACGTCCCCCGTACGGCACACACTGGCCCGAAACCCTGTCCCGCTCATCCCCCGGAGGACGGATGGCGTCCGCTACGGATTCCAGCAAGGCGGCGCCCACCGCGCTGCGGCGGAGCCTGGGCTTCCGTGACCTGGTCGTCTACGGGCTGCTCTTCATCGCCCCCATGGCCCCGGTGGGGGTCTTCGGCACGCTCGACGCCGCCTCGCACGGCGCCGTCGCCCTCGTGTACCTGGCCGCGACGGTGGCGATGGCCTTCACGGCCTTCTCCTACGCGCAGATGGTGCGGGTCGCCCCGCAGGCCGGCTCGGTCTTCACCTACGCCCGCAAGGGGCTCGGCGAGGGGCCGGGGCTGATCGCCGGGTGGATGGCCATGCTCGACTACCTGCTGATCCCGGCGGTGGCGTACCTGTTCTCCGGGATCGCGATGAACGCCCTGGTCCCGGAGGTCTCGCGGTGGGTCTGGACGGCCCTGGCCGTGGTGGTCACGACCCTGCTCAACCTGTGGGGCGTACGGGCGGCCGCGCGCGTGGGATTCGCCGTGCTGGCCATGGAGATCCTCGTCCTCCTCGTCTTCCTGGCCGCCGCGGTGACCGTCCTGGTCCAGGACGGGGCGCGGCGCGGCTGGCTCTCGCCGCTGACCGGGGACGGCTCGCTGGGCTTCTCGGTGGCGGCGGTGCTGGGCGCGGTGTCCGTCGCGGTGCTGTCCTACCTCGGCTTCGACGCGATCGCCTCGTTCGCGGAGGAGGTGAATGAAGAGGGGCGCGCAGCTCCTTGGAAGGGTGGTGGCGGGCGACGGGCGGGAGGCTCGGAACGGGTGGCCCGCGCGGTGCTGTTCTGCCTGGCGCTGGCCGGGCTGCTGTTCGTGGCCCAGAGCTACCTGGCCGCGCTGCTCATGCCCGTGTCGTCGGCGGAGCTGGCGGCGGATCCGGCGCAGCAGGGCCCGGCCTTCTACACCGCGGTGGAGTCCTCGGTCGGCACCTGGCTGCACGACCTGGTCGCGGTGAGCAAGGCGGTCGGGGCGGCCTTCGCGGCACTGGCCGGGCAGGCGGCGGCCGGGCGGCTGCTGTTCGCGATGGCCCGGGAGGGCAGGCTGCCGCGCGCGCTGGCGCGCACCTCGGACGGCACCCCGAGGCCCGCGCTGCTGGTGGCGGCGACGATCACGCTGGTCGCGGCGGTGTGGGCGGCCCGGCGCGACGACGGGCTCGGGCACCTGGTCTCGGTGGTGGACGTCGGGGCGCTGGTTGCCTTCACCCTGCTGCACGCGTCGGTGGTGGGCTGGTTCGTGGTCAAGCGGCGGGAGGGCGCCCCGGTCTGGTGGAAGCACCTGGTGGTGCCGGTGCTCGGCGCGGCGGTGACCGTCGCGGTGATCGTCGAGGCCTCGTGGGAGGCACAGCTGGTGGGCGCGGTCTGGCTGGCGGCCGGCCTGGGGGTGCTCTTCGCCCAGCGCGGGCGGCGCGGCGGCGCCGGCGGCGGCCCGGGCGAGGGCCCCGGCGGGGGCCCGGACGAGGGCCCCGGGGGTGTTCCGGTGCGGCTGCCCGGCCCCGACACCGGTGCCGGAGCCTGAGACGCTGTCAGCCGCTGCGGTTAGCCTGCGTGCATGGGTCTGAATACGTCGGCCGAGGCGCCGCTGCCGGTAGGCCAGGTGTCCCGGCTCATCGGGGGCTGGATCGAGCGCCTCGGCCAGGTGTGGGTGGAGGGGCAGATCACCCAGCTCTCGCGACGGCCGGGGGCGGGGGTGGTCTTCCTGACGCTGCGCGATCCCTCGCACGACATCTCGGTCAGCGTGACCTGCTTCCGCCAGGTCTACGACGAGGTCGCGGACGCGGTCTCGGAGGGCGCGCGGGTCGTCGTACTGGCCAAGCCGGAGTGGTACGCCCCGCGCGGGCAGCTGTCCCTGCGGGCCACGGAGATACGGCCGGTCGGCATCGGGGAGCTGCTCGCCCGCCTGGAGCGGCTCAAGCGGTCCCTGGCCTCCGAGGGGCTGTTCGCGCTGGACCGCAAGAAGCCGCTGCCCTTCCTGCCGCAGCTGATCGGCCTGGTGGTGGGGCGGGCCTCGGCGGCCGAGCGCGACGTGCTGGAGAACGCCCGGCGGCGCTGGCCCGCGGTCCGCTTCGAGGTGCGCAACGTGGCCGTGCAGGGCGTCCACGCGGTGCCCCAGGTGATCCAGGCGGTCAAGGAGCTCGACGCGCTGGACGAGGTCGACGTGATCATCGTGGCCCGCGGCGGCGGCAGCGTGGAGGACCTGCTGCCGTTCTCCGACGAGGAGGTGGTGCGGGCCGTCGCCGCTGCCCGTACCCCGGTGGTCTCGGCGATCGGCCACGAGCCGGACTCCCCGCTGCTGGACCTGGTCGCGGACCTGCGGGCATCGACGCCCACGGACGCGGCGAAGAAGGTGGTCCCGGACGTCGGCGAGGAGCTGGAGCGGGTACGCCAGCTGCGCGAGCGGGGGCTGCGCGCCGTACGGGGGCTGCTCGACCGAGAGGAGCGCGGCCTCGCGCACGCCATCGGCCGGCCCGTCTTCGTCCATCCGCAGCGGATGGTGGAGACCCGGGAGGACGAGCTGGAGGCGCTGCTGGCCCGCAGCCGCAGGACGCTGGGCCACCTGCTGGACCGGGCCGACTCGGAGCTGCGGCACACGCTGGCCCGGGTGGTGGCGCTGTCCCCCGCGGCGACCCTGGAGCGGGGGTACGCGGTGCTCCAGCGGGAGGACGGGCACGTGGTGCGCTCGCCGGAGGAGGTCTCGGCGGGCCAGGTGCTCCACGCGCGGGTGGCGCGGGGCTCCTTCTCCGTGGAGGTCGCCGCCGAAGGGCTCGCGGAGCCCGCCGCCGGCCCGGGTGACGGTACGGGCGTGGAGGCCGGCCCGGATGACGGCCCGGGCGGGGGCGCGGCCGACGCCGCCGGGTGACGACACGCACGCACACGCACGCAAGATGTCCGCTGCACTGCACACACAAGGTGGGAATCGGGAATGCCTGAGACGGATACGGCGCTGGGGTACGAGCAGGCCAGGGACGAGCTGATCGAGGTCGTCCGCAAGCTGGAGGCGGGCGGCACCTCGCTGGAGGACTCCCTCGCGCTCTGGGAGCGCGGCGAGGAGCTGGCCAAGGTGTGCCGGCACTGGCTGGAGGGGGCCCGCGCCCGGCTGGACTCGGCGCTGGCGGCCCGCGACGGCGAGGCGGAGCCCGGCGGAGAGTGACGCCCGGGAGAGCCGGCCCGGGAGTGAGGCCGGTCACCAGCAGAGGGATTTAGTTGAAAATTCATCTACTTTCGCCGTAGAGTCGGGGACATCGCTTCACCACACGCATGGAAGAAGGCTTTTCCGATGTCTCTCGTTCTCGACTCCGCGACCCAGGACCTGCTGTTCCGCGAGGCCCGCACCGCCAACTCGTTCACCGACGAGCCGGTGACCGAGGAGCAGGTCCAGGCGATCTACGAGCTGGTGAAGTACGGCCCCACCGCCTTCAACGCGACCCCGCTGCGCATCACCCTGGTCCGCTCCCCCGAGGCCCGCGAGCGCCTCGTGCAGCACATGGCCGCCGGCAACCAGGCCAAGACCGCCACCGCGCCGCTGGTCGCGATCCTCTCCGCGGACAACGAGTTCCACGAGGAGCTGCCGGAGCTGCTGCCGCACTTCCCGCAGGCGAAGGACGCCTTCTTCGCCGAGCGCCCGGTCCGCGAGCAGTCCGCGCTGCTGAACGCCGCCCTGCAGGCCGCCTACTTCATCGTCGGCGTCCGCGCCGCCGGCCTGGCCGCGGGTCCGATGACCGGCGCCGACTTCGCCGGCATCCAGAAGGAGTTCCTGGACGCCGACCACACCCCGCTGATGGTCGTCAACATCGGCAAGCCGGGCGAGGACGCCTGGTTCGACCGCTCGCCGCGCCTGGCCTTCGACCAGGTCGTCACCACCGTCTGAGCCCGGACGAGCGACGCCACAGCCGTACGCGAGAAAGGCCGCGCCCCCCGGATTCCGGGGTGCGCGGCCTTTCTCGTACACGGGTGTCGCGTGGGACCTGCTTGCACGGGTGTCGCGTAGGACCTGCTTGCACGGGTGTCGCGTAGGACCTACTTGCCCTGCTTGAACTCCAGCGCCGCCGCGAGCACGCCGAGCTGCTCGAAGGGGGCGGTCCCGGCGACGACCGTGACGTAGCCCTGCTCCTGGCGCACGAGGGCGTCGTACTTCTCGCCCTCCCAGCGCTCCCAGGTCTGGTCGCCGACCTGCTGCGTCCGGCCGGTGGCCTCCGCCCGCTGGGTGAGCTTGCCGATGTTCTTGGCCGAGGCGTCGCTGGACTGCTCCACCGCCACGTACTGCTTCTCCGGGTCGAGGAAGCCCAGGTGCCAGCCGTCGGCGTTCTTGCGGTCGTACGAGACCGAGGTCGCCCGCCAGTCCGGGGCGAGCCCCACGGGCACGGCGACGGGATACGGCGCGGCGCGCCGGGCCGTGGCCGTCTCCACCCGGTAGTCGACCGTCCGCGTCGGGTC
Organism: Streptomyces sp. NPDC048255; assembly: GCF_040652415.1. NCBI lineage: Bacteria > Bacillati > Actinomycetota > Actinomycetes > Kitasatosporales > Streptomycetaceae > Streptomyces > Streptomyces sp. NPDC048255. Next base: position 64,424 of record NZ_JBEZMA010000007.1, on the reverse strand, counting down.
GGCCTTGTCGTCGTGCGGGATGAACATGTAGATCCCCGCGACGACGAGCCCGATCACCGCCAGTGAGCGGACCATGTCCAGAACCGTCTGCTTGCCCTTCATATTCGCCACGGCACCATCGTCCCGTATCGCCGCGGGCGATCACCGCCGGGGTCCCCGCGGCGCGCACGCCCGGAAGGCAAGACGTCCGCTCAGGCCAATCGACTGACCGATATTCCGCTCATACGTGACCCGCCCTGCTCAATATGTCGACCTACCGATAGAGTTTCAGCACCCTCACATCCCGGCCGTCGTCGTACAGAAAGGTGCGCTCCGATGACCGAGCACAACCTGCCGCCCCAGCTCGTCGTCTCCCCGGAGGCCCCCGACCGCAATCTCGCCCTGGAACTCGTCCGCGTGACCGAGGCCGCCGCCATGGCCGCGGGCCGCTGGGTCGGGCGCGGTGACAAGCTCGGCGCCGACGGCGCCGCGGTCAACGCGATGCGGACCCTGATCTCCACCGTCTCGATGAACGGCGTCGTCGTCATCGGCGAGGGCGAGAAGGACGAAGCCCCGATGCTCTTCAACGGCGAGCGGGTCGGCGACGGCACCGGTGCCGAGGTCGACATCGCCGTGGACCCGATCGACGGCACCACCCTGAACGCCAAGGGCATGCCGAACGCCATCGCCGTCCTGGCCGCCGCCGACCGCGGCACCATGTTCGACCCGTCCGCGGTCTTCTACATGGAGAAGCTGGTCACCGGCCCCGAGGCCGCCGACTTCGTCGACATCAACGCCCCGGCCTCGGTGAACATCCGCCGGGTCGCCAAGGCCAAGAACATGGCCGTCGAGGACGTCACCGTGGTCATCCTGGACCGCCCGCGTCACGAGGGCATCGTCAAGGAGATCCGCGAGACCGGCGCCCGGATCAAGTTCATCTCGGACGGCGACGTCGCGGGCTCGGTCATGGCGGTGCGCGAGGGCACCGGCGTGGACCTGCTCCTCGGCATCGGCGGCACCCCCGAGGGCATCATCTCGGCCTGCGCCATAAAGTGCCTCGGCGGCACCATCCAGGGCAAGCTGTGGCCGAAGGACGACGCCGAGCGCCAGAAGGCGATCGACGCGGGCCACGACCTGGACCGGGTCCTGCACACCAACGACCTGGTGTCCGGCGAGAACGTCTTCTTCGTCGCCACCGGCATCACGGACGGCGAGCTGCTGCGCGGCGTCCACTACCGCTCGGAGACCGCGACCACGTCCTCGCTGGTCATGCGCTCGAAGTCGGGCACGATCCGGCAGATCGACTCGACGCACCGCCTGTCGAAGCTGCGCGCGTACAGCGCGATCGACTTCGACCGCGCGCAGTAGGAGCGCATCGCGTCGCGGCGGGCGACGCACGTGAGAGGGGCGGCCCCGTGCGGGGGACCGCCCCTCTCGCGTTCGCGCATCTGTCCCTACGGCGCTCCGCGCGCCCGGGGTACGGCTTCCGGTACGGGTTGCGGGGGTACGGGGATTGCAGGGGTACGGGGGTTACGGGAGTACGGCGTACGGGGCTCAGCCCGCGGCCGCGATCGGCCCCGCACCCGGGGCCTGGCGCAGCTCCGCCGCCCTGCGCCGCATCCGCGCCAGCACCACCCGGCGCTCGGCGGCAGTCAGCCCGCCCCAGACCCCGTACGGCTCGGGCTGGAGCAGCGCGTGCTCCCGGCAGGCGACCATCACCGGGCAGCGGGCGCAGACGCGCTTGGCGGCCTCCTCGCGGGAGAGCCGGGCCGCGGTCGGCTCCTTGGAGGGAGCGAAGAAGAGTCCCGCCTCGTCACGGCGGCACACCGCCTCCGCGTGCCAGGGGCCGTCCTCCACCCTGGTCGGCACCCGCGGCTTCGGCACGGCGGCCTGGCGCCCCTGAAGACTCTGGACGGCGGCAACCTGCAGGGACTGATGCGGCGGATGCGGCACGGTCTACTCCTGACGACGTATACGCGAGCGAGAGACGATGCACCTGTCCCTACCCGCTGTGCGCGCCCCTATGCACTGGGTGCCACCGGGCGCCGGAGGTTCGTCCGAAACGCGACGCTCCCCGAACCCTCACCGAACGCACGGCGCGGGGCCGGTCGTCAGCCCTCCAGGCGCTTGCGCAGCTTCAGCGCCAGATCGACCAGGCGGGCGCCGAGCTTGGGGCGCGCCTCGATGTTGCCCAGCAGGGCGAAGCCGCGGATGATCACCACCGGCGCCTGCGGGTCGGTTACCGCGCGGCCTTCGCCGCGCACCTCGAAGTTGCCGAGGAAGCCGCTGCCGTAGCCGCGCAGGGTGACGTTCTCCGGGACCAGCACCTCGACGTTGCCGAGCACGCAGACCACGTTGATCTCGGTGACCTGCTGGGCGAAGACCGCCTCGGTCAGGTCGATGGTGATGTCGCCCATGACGGAGACCGCGCGGGTGTGCGCGCCCGGCCGCCAGCGGCCCTTGCGGGCGGAGCTGCTGCAGACGGCCACGACGTTCTCGGTGTAGTCGGCCGGCACCGGCGCGGACGCCGCGTACGCGGGCGAGGTGTGGCTCGCGCCCGGCGCGGGCAGGTCTCGTACGAGCACCTCCAGCTCGCCCACCGTCTTGACGGCGTACAGCGAGTCCAGGCGCTCGGAGTGCTCGTCGGAGGTCAGCCGGCCCTCCGCCAGGGCGTCGGCGAGGATCTGCGCGATCCGGTCCCGGTCGGCGTCGGAGGCGCGCAGCTCGGCGGGGGCGGGGGCGGCGGGGTGCTTTTCCAGGTCCACGGCATCAGCATAGCGAGACACGATAGATCGCGATACTGCTGAGTGAGCCTTACCTCACAGACACGGCCACCCCGGGAGGTTCTACGCTGGTGGACTGCGCTGCCAATTGGTCGTCAGTGCTGTCTGCCGAGTGAGGAATGGCCCCAATGCCGGAGTTCGCGTACACCGACCTGCTGCCCCTGGGCGAGGACACCACCCCCTACCGGCTGGTGACCGCCGAGGGCGTGTCCACCTTCGAGGCTGACGGCCGTACGTTCCTCAAGGTGGAGCCCGAGGCGCTGCGCAAGCTCGCCGAAGAGGCCATCCACGACATCCAGCACTTCCTGCGCCCCGCCCACCTCGCGCAGCTGCGCCGCATCATCGACGACCCCGAGGCCTCCTCGAACGACAAGTTCGTGGCCCTGGACCTGCTGAAGAACGCGAACATCGCGGCGGCGGGCGTCCTGCCGATGTGCCAGGACACGGGCACGGCGATCGTCATGGGCAAGCGCGGCCAGAACGTCCTCACCGAGGGCGGCGACGAGGCGGCCCTCTCGCGCGGCATCTACGACGCCTACACGCGGCTGAACCTGCGCTACTCGCAGATGGCCCCGGTCACCATGTGGGAGGAGAAGAACACCGGCTCGAACCTGCCCGCGCAGATCGAGCTGTACGCGACCGACGGCGGCGCGTACAAGTTCCTCTTCATGGCCAAGGGCGGCGGCAGCGCCAACAAGTCCTTCCTCTACCAGGAGACCAAGGCGGTCCTCAACGAGGCCTCCATGATGAAGTTCCTGGAGGAGAAGATCCGCTCGCTCGGTACGGCGGCCTGCCCGCCCTACCACCTGGCGATCGTCGTCGGCGGCACCTCCGCCGAGCACGCCCTCAAGACCGCGAAGTACGCCTCGGCGCACTACCTGGACGAGCTGCCGCGCGAGGGCTCGGCGCTGGGCCACGGCTTCCGCGACGAGGCCCTGGAGCAGCAGGTCTTCGAGCTGACCCAGAAGATCGGCATCGGCGCGCAGTTCGGCGGCAAGTACTTCTGCCACGACGTCCGCGTCGTCCGCCTCCCCCGCCACGGCGCCTCGCTGCCCGTCGCGATCGCCGTGTCCTGCTCGGCCGACCGCCAGGCCACCGCGAAGATCACCGCCGAGGGCGTCTTCCTGGAGCAGCTGGAGACGGACCCGGCGCGCTTCCTGCCGGACACCACCGACTCGCACCTGGACGACTCCTCGGATGTCGTCTCCATCGACCTGAACCAGCCGATGGACGACATCCTGGCCACCCTGACCAAGCACCCGGTCAAGACCCGTCTCTCGCTGACCGGCCCGCTGGTCGTGGCGCGCGACATCGCGCACGCCAAGATCAAGGAGCTGCTGGACTCGGGCGCGGAGATGCCGCAGTACCTGAAGGACCACCCGGTCTACTACGCCGGCCCCGCGAAGACCCCCGAGGGCTACGCGTCGGGCTCCTTCGGCCCGACCACGGCCGGCCGCATGGACAGCTACGTCGAGCAGTTCCAGGCGGCGGGCGGCTCCAAGGTCATGCTGGCCAAGGGCAACCGCTCCCAGCAGGTGACGGACGCCTGCGGCACGCACGGCGGCTTCTACCTCGGCTCGATCGGCGGCCCGGCGGCGCGCCTGGCGCAGGACTGCATCAAGAAGGTCGAGGTCCTGGAGTACGAGGAGCTCGGCATGGAGGCGGTCTGGAAGATCGAGGTCGAGGACTTCCCGGCCTTCATCGTCGTGGACGACAAGGGCAACGACTTCTTCACTTCGCGTGAACCCGAGCAGCCGACGTTCACCAGCATCCCGGTACGCGGCCCGGGTCTGTAACGCGTGGGCGAGGGCCCCTCTGCCGATCGGCGGAGGGGCCCTCTTGCATGTCGGCCGATCGGCAGATGGATCACCGGCGGGCTCCCGGCGAGGCTGTTCCCGTAACCGAACGGCCCCCCTCTCACCGGGAGTTCACGATGAAGAACCGCACCCGCACCCGCACCCGCACCCGCACCCGCAGCCTCGCCGTCGCCGGATCCGCCGCGCTGCTCGCCACCCTGATCGGCGCGGCCCCCGCCCCGGCGGCCCCGGCCGCACCGAAGCTCGCGGCCGTCCACGGTGCGGCCTCGGTCCTGTACGCCTACACCCCCGGGGACGACATCCGCTTCACCGTCGACGCCCAGGCGGCGCCCTTCAGCAAGCCGCTGAAGATCCGGGGCGGCGAAAGGGGGCTGCCGGTGGACGCCACCGGCCGGGTGACGGTCTATCACCACTCCCCCGGGCAGAACAGGACCGGCGTCAGCGAGGCGGCCGTGGACTGCCTGGTCACGGGCAAGGGGACGGCCACGGTGACCGCCACGGTCACCTCCTCGACCGTCGGCTGGCCGGAGGGCAAGCGGATCGGCGTCAGCGTGCAGGACGGCGAGCGGGGAGCGCCGGACCGGGTCGGCTTCTCCTGGGACTTCTTCAACCTCGACGTCAAGCCGGACGGCTCCGCCGCGGAGACCGTCGTCGGCCTCTGCATGGCCCCGGCCCCCTTCACCACCGCGACGAAGGGCGGCTTCAAGGTCACTTCCGCCCCCCTGCCCCCACTGCCCAAGCCGTAGCCGTAGCCGTAGCCGTAGCCGTAGCGGCAACCGTTCGGCCCGGCCGGGGCTGCCGGCGGTCGCCATCCGGTTAACGTCGGGGACACAGCCCCGCACCTACGTGTTCACCCCGGTTTGCAAGGATTTCCGTATGGCAGCGACGACCTCATCCCCCCGCACCGCCCGCGACACGCGCGTGGTCGCCCATCGCGGGGCCTCGTACGAGCACCCCGAGCACACCATGGCCGCTTACCGGCAGGCCGTCGAGGACGGGGCCGACGCGCTCGAATGCGACGTGCGGCTCACCGCCGACCACAAGCTGGTCTGCGTGCACGACCGGCGGGTGGAGCGGACATCCGACGGGCGGGGGGTGGTCTCCGAGATGACCTACGAGGAGCTGGCCGCCCTCGACTTCGGCGGGTGGAAGGGCCAGGAGCACCGCGGGGCCCGGGTGCTGCTCTTCGAGGACCTGCTGCGGGAGGCGCTGGCCGCGCCGCGGCCGGTCGGGCTCGCCGTGGAGACCAAGCACCCGACGCGGGCCGGCGGCCGGCTGGAGGCCGAACTGGTGCGGATGCTCCGGGAGTACGGGCTGGCCGACGGGTCCACGGGCCGCGTCGAGGTGATGAGCTTCTCCCGGAACGCGCTGACCCGCATGCACCGGCTCGCGCCCGGGCTGCCCACCGTGTTCCTCATCGAGCGCAGGATCCGCCCGGTGCGGCCCCCGTACGCGACCCACGCGGGCCCCGGCATCGACCTGGTCCGGCAGGACCCGGCGCTGGTGGCGCGGCTCAAGGCCAAGGGGCTGGCGGTCCGGGTGTGGACCGTGGACGAGCCCGAGGACGTGGAGCTGTGCGTACGGCTCGGCGTGGACACGATCATCACCAACCGGCCGCGGGACGTGCGCAAGCTGCTCGCCGACATGTGAAGGTGGAAACACCCGGCCGGGATGCGCCGGCCGGGTGTGGGGGGTTGCGGAGGCGGAGAGGGTCAGGCGAAGCGCTGGTTCGCCGAGCCGTTGCAGGTCTGCAGGCGCAGCGGCTGCTGGGGCGCGGAGAGCGTCAGGCACATGCCCGCGGCGGCCGCGGGGCGGATGGTGGCGCCGTCACGGACGAACTGCTGGTTCACGCCGCCGTGGCAGTTCCAGAGGATCAGGCCGGCGCCGTTGCCGTAGTTGGCGCCGGGGGCGTCGAGGCAGCGGTCCTGGGTCAGTTCTATGTGGACGGACTTGCGGGTGGCGTCGTACCACCAGCCCTGGTTGCGTCCGCCGTGGCAGTCCCAGCCGAGGACCGCGGTCCCGTTGGCGCTGGAGCCGCCGTTCGCGTCGAGGCAGGTGGCGTTGGCCTCGTTCTTCAGGGGCCTGAACTTGTCGTCCCAGGCCCCGGCCTGGAGGACGGGGGTACCGGTGCTGGCGGGGTCGGCGCAGGAGGCCTCGCGCAGGCCGGAGTCGTAGAGCTGGGTCAGGCAGGACGCGAAGGCGCCGTGGCCGCGGTAGTTGGGGTGGAAGGACTGGCGGGCGGTGTTCTCGTCCCACGGGAAGTGGTCCCCGAGGTCCAGGTAGAGGCCGCGGGCCCAGGTGTCCTCCATGCACACCTCGTGGCCGTGGAAGAGCCGCGAGTTGTCGAGGTAGACGGCGCCGGAGTTGCGGGCGGCCTCGCGCATGCCCTTCTCGAAGGTGGGCACCGCGTAGTTGCGGCCCCAGGTGGCGTCGGAGTCGTAGCCGGCGCAGCCGCCGGGGAGCTTGCCGGGGAAGCCCGGGTTGTCGTAGAAGTCGGGGCCGATGGGGCTGGGGTAGCCCATGACGACCAGCTTGTAGTCGGAGTCGGCGTAGCCCGCGTCGCGCATGACCGTCTTGAGGTCGGCGACGGTGGACTCCACCTTGGGCTTCAGCCCGTCGACGCGCGCCTGCCAGCCGGGGCCGTACTTGGGTTCGCAGGTGCCCTGGCTGAGCACCCAGCGGGTGACGCAGTCGGTCATGACGGGGCCGAACTGGAGGTCGTCGTTGGCTCCGGCGACCAGCAGCACCATCTTGATCTTCGTGTTGCGGGCCTTGATGGCCAGGCTGTCGCTCTGCACCAGCTCGTCGGCGTACTGCTTGCTGCCGCCGATCCTGATGTTGCCGGTGTACCCGCCGGAGCAGGCGACGTTGAAGGTAAGGTCGGCCGGGATGCCGGTGCGGTGGATCGCCGAGTCCGGCGAGCGGTGGCACTGGTTGTTCGGCGTGTTGGTGGCGGGGTCGTAGTTGCCGATCCCCTCGCCCGAGATCTCGCTGTCGCCCAGGGAGATGAGCCCGGTCTTGCGCTCGTTCAGCGGCCGGAGGGCCGGGTCCCCGTAGATCTTGGTGGCTTCCGCGGCGCGGACCGCCTCCAGCTCGGGCGGGAGGGGCGTGGCCACCCCCGCGGTGGGGGCCGCCTGGGCCATGGGGGTGATGGCGGTGACCCCTCCTAGGGCGGCCGCCGCCGCCACGATGGCGGCGAAGGTAGATCTGAGCCTGGGTTTCGTCTGTGCGCGTGCCATGAACGCCTCCCCGAATGCCGGTGTTACCCACGGTATTTACTGGTCAGTAGGGGAGATGGGAACACTTCGAACAAGACAATTGCTCAACTTTCTTAGGAGGCCACGAACATGACAGAAGATCAGCAGGCCGATGCGTTCCGGACCGAGCACGACTCCATGGGCGACGTACGGGTGCCCGCGCACGCCAAATGGCGGGCCCAGACCCAGCGCGCGGTGGAGAACTTCCCCATCTCCGGGCAGCGCCTGGAGCGCGCCCACATCGAGGCGCTCGCCCGGATCAAGGCCGCGGCGGCCTCGGTGAACGCCCGGCTCGGCGTCGTGGACCAGGACGTCGCCGACGCCATCCGGTCCGCCGCCGCCGAGGTCGCGGACGGCCGCTGGGACGAGCACTTCCCGGTGGACGTCTTCCAGACCGGGTCCGGGACCTCCTCCAACATGAACGCCAACGAGGTCATCGCCACCCTGGCCACCGAGCGGCTGGGCCGGGAGGTCCACCCCAACGACCACGTCAACGCCTCGCAGAGCTCCAACGACGTCTTCCCGTCCTCCATCCACATCGCCGCCACCGCCGCCGTCACCGGCGAGCTGATCCCCGCCCTGGAGCACCTGGCCGTCGCGATGGAGCGCAAGGCCGCCGAGTTCGCGCAGGTCGTCAAGGCCGGCCGGACCCACCTGATGGACGCCACCCCGGTCACCCTGGGCCAGGAGTTCGGCGGGTACGCGGTCCAGATCCGCTACGGCATCGAGCGCCTGCGCTCGGCGCTGCCCCGGCTCGCCGAACTCCCCCTCGGCGGCACCGCGGTGGGCACCGGGATCAACACCCCGCCCGGGTTCTCCGCCGCCGTCATCGCGGAGGTGGCCGCCGCCACCGGCCTGCCGCTGACCGAGGCCCGCAACCACTTCGAGGCCCAGGGGGCGCGGGACGCGCTGGTGGAGACCTCGGGGATGCTCCGCACGGTCGCCGTCTCGCTCACGAAGGTCTCCAACGACCTCCGCTGGATGGCCTCCGGTCCGCGCACCGGATTGGCCGAAATCAATCTCCCGGATCTCCAGCCCGGCTCCTCGATCATGCCCGGGAAGGTCAATCCGGTCGTCCCGGAGGCCCTGCTGATGGTCTGCGCCCAGGTGATGGGGAACGACGCTGCGGTCACCGTGGCGGGCGCCTCGGGCAATTTCGAGCTGAACGTGATGCTCCCCGTGATGGCCAGGAACCTCCTCGAATCGATCCGGCTGCTGGGCAACGCGAGCCGTCTGCTGGCGGACCGCACGGTCGACGGGATCACCGCCAATGTGGCGCGGGCCAGGGAGTACGCGGAGTCCTCGCCCTCCGTGGTGACCCCGCTGAACCGCTACATCGGCTACGAGGAGGCCGCCAAGGTAGCCAAGAAGGCCCTCGCGGAGCGCAAGACGATCAGGGAGGTCGTCCTGGAGTCCGGCTACGTGGACCGCGGCGACCTCACCCAGGAGCAGCTGGACGAGGCCCTGGACGTGCTGCGCATGACTCACCCCTGACAGGTCCGCGGAGGGGGCCGGATCCGGTCGATTACCGTCCCCGACCCCCTCCGTGACCTGCACCGCAGCGGTGGCGCGAGGCCCCGCCCTAAGATCTCCGCATGACAGGTACCTTCCGGCCCGGGGGCGGCGCGGCGAGCGGCGGCGCGCGGGACGTGCGATGGGCGCCCGGGGAGCAGATCCTCTGGCGCTACCGCGACCACGCCCCGGGGCTGAAGGGCCAGGTGCACATCTGCCGCCCGGTGACCGTGGTGCAGGACACCGACGAGCTGCTCGCGGTGTGGATGGCCCCCGGCACCGAGTGCGTCAAGCCGGTCCTCGCCGACGGCAGCCCCGTCCACGAGGAGCCGCTCGTCACCCGCTACACCGCGCCGCGGACCACCGTACGGTCGCGCTGGTTCGGCGGGGGCGTACTGAAGCTGGCCCGGCCCGGGGAACCGTGGTCGGTGTGGCTGTTCTGGGGAAGCGGCTGGCAGTTCAAGAACTGGTACGTGAACCTGGAGGAGCCCCGCTCTCGCTGGTCGGGCGGAGTGGACTCCGAGGACCACTTCCTGGACATCGCCGTCTACCCGGACCGCAGCTGGAAGTGGCTGGACGAGGACGAGTTCGCCCAGGCCCAGCGCTCCGGTCTGATGGACCGGGAGCAGGCGCGGCGGGTCCGGGACGCCGGGCGCGCGGCCGTCGAGCTGATCACGCGGTGGGGGGCGCCGTTCTCCGACGGCTGGCAGGACTGGCGGCCGGATCCGGCCTGGGGAGTTCCGGCCCTACCCGAGGACTGGGACCGCACCCCGGCGCATATGACCTCATGAGACCCTTGATGCGCCCCCGGGGTTCAAACGTAGGATCGTCCTCCGGAAGACCGCGCGCGCGATGCGGTGCGCTCGGGCAGAACATCCGTAAGTACCGTGCCGTACGCGGAACTTGACCGGAGGTCAACGCAGAGCGAGAGGTAACGAGGGGGACGCGGAAACCCGGGGCGATGGTGCCCCGGCCGCTGAGCGGGTATACCGCGACTGACCGAGTTGAGTGCAGCGCACATCGAGCGCAAACGGACGGAATTCCACGCGTGACGGAGTACCCCACCTCTCAGGAGGGCCCGCAGCCTGCCGCGGCCACCGCGGCACCGGCCCCGGGCGGTTCCGGCCTGCCCTTCGCCTCCGGCGCGGCGCACCGCGAACTCGGCCACGCCCCGGCCGCCGCGGCCACCGCCTCCGGCGCGGGTACGGACGAGCCCGGCCACGGCAAGGCCCCCGTCCCGGCCGTCGAGGCCACCCGCCCGGAGATCCCGGCGGCCCGCACCCGCGGCGGGGACGACGGCCCGCTCACCCCCGGCCCCGGCCCCCGGGACACCGCCGGGACGGGCGCTTGCGGCACGGCCGGCGCCCCGGGCAGCGCCGCCTCGCACGGCGAAGCCGCGCCGGGTGCGGCACGCGGCGCGCAGGACACCGACACGGACGCCGAGGCCGCGCACGGCGCCGGCGCGGGCGCGGGCGCGGGCGCGGGCGCGGGCGCGGACAGCGTCGATGGCGAAGCCGCCGGGCAGCGGGACCTCGACGCCGCCCGCAGCGCCTCCGCCTCCTCCTCCGTCTCCGGGCAGGCACCGGAGATGCCGTATGACACCGAGCCCGCCCGGGTCGGGCCGGGCGGGGACAGCGTGGCCCGCCGCGAGGGGGACCGGCTGCGGTTCGTCGGCGCCGCCACCCGGCGGATCGCCCGCGGCATCGACCTCGACGAGATCGTGCTCGGCCTGTGCCGGGCCACCGTGCCCACCTTCTCCGACGCGATCCTCGTCTACCTCCGCGATCCGCTCCCGGTCGGGGACGAGCGGCCCGTGGGCCCCGTCGTCTTAAGGCTCCGTCGGACCGACCGGCTCCGGCCGATAGACGACCTCACCGACATCAGCAGCACCATCGGCGCGGGGATGGACCTCGCCGGGGCCGCGGGGGCCACCGGCGAGCTCGACTTCAGCCAGTTGCCGCTGGTCGGCCCGCAGGGCGACCTGCCCGCGGCCGAGCTGTGCGAGATCCGGACCGGCGGCGCGCTCGCCGAGGTACTGCGCGGCGTCCGGCCCGTCTTCGGTTCCTCCGCCGCCGCCAAGGCCGCCCTGCCCGAGCTGCTGGGCCTGGACCACCCGCTGCCGCGCGGCAACCGGGCCGTCCTCGCGCCGCTGCGCGGCCGCCGCCGGGTGATCGGCGCCGCCGTCTTCCTGCGCAGCCCCGAGCGGCCCGCCTTCGAGCAGAACGACCTCCTGGTCGCCGCCCAGCTCGCCACCCACACGGCCCTCGGCATCGACAAGGCCGTGCTGTACGGCCGTGAGGCGTACATCGCCGACGAGCTCCAGCGCACCATGCTGCCCGACAGCCTTCCCCAGCCCACCGGGGTGCGGCTCGCCTCCCGCTACCTGCCCGCCGCCGAGACGGCGCGGGTCGGCGGCGACTGGTACGACGCGATACCACTGCCCGGCAGCCGCGTCGCGCTCGTCGTCGGCGACGTCATGGGCCACTCCATGACCTCCGCCGCGATCATGGGCCAGCTGCGCACCACCGCGCAGACCTTGGCCCAGCTGGACCTGCCGCCGGCCGAGGTCCTGCACCACCTGGACGAGCAGGCCCAGCGCCTGGGCTCCGACCGGATGGCCACCTGCCTGTACGCGGTCTACGACCCCGTCTCGCACCGGATCACCATCGCCAACGCCGGCCATCCGCCGCCGGTGCTGCTGCACCTGGGCGGCCGCGCCGAGGTGCTGCGCGTACCGCCCGGCGCGCCCATCGGCGTGGGCGGCGTGGACTTCGAGGCGGTGGAGCTGGACGCGCCCGCCGGGGCCACCCTGCTGCTGTACACCGACGGCCTGGTGGAGTCCCGGCTGCGGGACGTGTGGACCGGCATCGAGCAGCTCCGCGAACGGCTGGCCACCACCGCGCAGCTGACGGGCCTGGACCACCCGCCGCCGCTGGAGGCGCTGTGCGACGACGTGCTGGACATGCTCGGCCCGGGCGACCGGGACGACGACATCGCGCTGCTCGCGGCCCGGTTCGACGGGATCGCGCCCAGTGACGTCGCGTACTGGTTCCTGGACCCGGAGGAGACCGCTCCGGGCCGGGCCCGGCGGTTCGCCCGCCGCGCCCTGACGCGGTGGGGCCTGGAGGAGCTCCAGGACTCGCTGGAGCTGCTGGTCAGCGAGGTCGTCACCAATGCCGTCCGGTACGCGGAGCGGCCGGTGACCCTGCGCCTGCTGCGTACGGACGTACTGCGCTGCGAGGTCGGCGACGACTCCCCGCAGCTGCCGCGCCAGCGCCGGGCCCGGGACACCGACGAGGGTGGGCGGGGCCTGTTCCTGGTCAACCGCATGGCCCGCCGCTGGGGCGCCACCCGGCTGAGCAGCGGCAAGGTGGTCTGGTTCGAGCTCTCGTTGCCGGGGGCGCACGAGCGGCGTTGACCGCGCAGGCACACCGAGTTCCCCACCCCCGGACGGCTGAGCCGCCGGGCCGCTGAACCCCCGGCCGGTACGAAGACGAGCGCCGCCCCGCTGCCGTGAAGGCTGCGGGGCGGCGCTCGTTCACCGTGGGGTCAGCGGTCCTGCGACTGCGGGAACAGCGGGTCCGGCGGCTTCGGGGTGTTCCTGCTCGGCGTCGGCGTGGGCGTCGGCGTGGGCGTCGACGTCGGCGACTTCGGCGGGGAGTTGGTCGGGTCCGGCGACTTGGTGGCGCTCTTCGTCGGGTCCGGGGTGTTCTGCGGCGCGCTGCTGCTCGCCGGCGGGCTGGAGGACTGGCTCGACGAGGGCGCGGTGGAGGCGCTGCGGGACGGCGCCACCGGGGTGCCCATCTCGGCCTCCGACAGGTCGAACTTGCCCGTGGTCGAGCCCTTGAGGGCGGCCAGCGTGTACGTCTTCCAGATCTCCGCGGGGAAGCTGGAGCCGCCGGCGCGGCCGCCGCCGGCGGTGCCGGTCAGGGTGACCTGCTTGTGCGTGCCGGGCTCCTCGCCGAACATCGCGACGACGGTGACCAGTTCGGGCGTGTAGCCGGTGAACCAGCCCGCGACGTTGGACTCGGTGGTACCGGTCTTGCCGGCGGCCTGGTAGGCGCTGCTCTGGACCTTGTTGCCGGAGCCGTCGTTGACCACGCCCGTGAGGACCTTGGTCACCGTGTCGGCGGTCTCGCGGCTGATGGCCTGGCCGCCGATGGCGGGGGCCGGGGTGTACTCGCGGTCCTTGTGCTCGGCGCTCTTGATGATGGTCGGGGTGACCTTCTTGCCGTGGTTGTCGAGGGTGGCGTAGACGGCGGCCATCTCCACGGTGTTCGCGCTCATCGTGCCGAGGGACATGGCCGGCTTGTCCTCGGGCCAGCCCTCGCGGTCCTTCATGCCGAGGGCGAGCGCCGTCTTCTTCACCGCCTGCGGCTTCACGTCCACGATCATCTGCGCGTAGACGGAGTTCACCGAGTAGTTGGTGGCCTCCTGGACGGTGATCTCCTTGCCGAAGTCCTTGTCGTCCTGGTTCTGCGGGTTGAACGGGATCTTGCTGCCGACCACCTGGCGCTTGCTGGTGCCGTCGTAGAGGGTGTTCGGGTTGATCTCCTTGCCGTCCTGGGTGGTCGCTCCGGTCTCCAGGGCGGAGGCGAGCACGACCGGCTTGAAGGTCGAGCCCGGCTGGTAGTCGGTGCGCAGGGCGTTGCTCGCGTCCTTCTCCGCAAGGCCCTGGCCGCCGTACATGGCGACGATCGCGCCGGTCTTGGCGTCCACGGAGGTGGCGCCGGCCTGGACGCTCTGGTCCTGGGGCCGGTTCTTGGTGTCCTTGCGGTCGAGCTTGGACTCCAGCTCGTCCTGGACCGCCTTCTCCAGCGCGTCCTGCTTCTTCTTGTCGACGTTGAGCGTGATCTCCCAGCCGCCGGCCGCGATCTCGGCGTCGGTGATGTCCTGCCGGTTCATCTCGTCGTTGGCGGCCTGGATCAGGTAGCCCTTCTGGCCGTCCATGCCCGGGGTGGGCTTGGGCTTGATGGGCTCCTGGAACTTCAGTTCCTTGCGCTTGGCCGCGTCCAGCTCGCCCATCTCGACCATGTTGTCGAGGACGGCGTTGAAGCGGATCATGACCAGCCGCTTGCCGTTCGGACCCGCGGTCGCCCAGTCGTACTGGCTGGGGGCCTGGATGACGGCGGCGAGGTAGGCGCCCTGCTCCAGGGTCAGCTTGTCGGCGTCGATGCCGTAGTAGGCCTGGGCCGCGGCCTGGATCCCGTACGCGTTGCGGCCGTAGAAGTTGGTGTTCAGGTAGCCGGCGAGGATGTCGTCCTTCTCCATGCGCCGGTCGACCTTGAGGGAGATCACCAGCTCACGGACCTTGCGCGTCGGCGACTGGTCCTGCGTCAGGTAGTAGTTCTTCACGTACTGCTGGGTGATCGTCGAGCCGCCGGCCGTGCCCTTGCCGCGGACCGTGTTGAACAGGCCGCGGGCCACGCCCATCAGGTCGATGCCGCGGTCCTTGTAGAAGGACTTGTTCTCGATGGCGATGAAGGCGGTCCGGACGTCCGGCGGGATCTTGTCGATCGGCAGGATCGAGCGGTTCGTCTCGCCGACGCGGGCCATGACCGAGCCGTCGGACCACTTGTAGGTATTGCTCTGCTGCGTGGCCAGGCGGTTCGGGTCGGTGGGCTCGTCCACGGAGAAGTAGAGGATGACCGCCGCGGCCATGAGCACCAGGATCCCCCCGAGGAAGGTGCCCAGGATCGTCTTCCAGGTGAAGAACCGGCGTATGCCGCTGCGTTTGCCGCCGCTCCCCTCGCCCTTGGTGCGTCCGGTCGGCGCCCGCCGCGCACCGCGCTGCTGCTGCGCCTTACGCGCTTCTGCTCGGCCCATCGCTCCCGCTCCGCTCGATAACCCCCCGACGTCAGCTCAGAAAGCTAACACCGCAGGCTGTGACAAAGGTTGGCCAAGCATGGCCAATAACGGTCAATTCGGACGTGAGAATCAGCACCCACACCACTGGAACCGACGCACGATACGGCCTAAGGGTTGCCGATGCGTGACCCTCAGCGGGAAAAGTGATATCACTTTGCTAGACGGCCCGACCGGCCGCGACTCAGGGAAACGGGGCAAACAATGACGAAGTCGGTCACCACAGCGGACGCGATACGGGAGTTCCCCGCACGCAGCACGGGCGGCGGCATCGCACTGCTGCTCGGACTGGCGGGCATCGCGGCGGGGGCGGGCCTGATCGTGACCGGCGCGATGGCGTCGGGCGCCGCCCTCATGGCGGCCCTGATCGTGGCCGGCTGCCTGCTGGCCACGGCGTCCTTCGTCTGGACGACGGGGCTCAACATGGTGGCGCCGGGCGAGGCCCGGGTGGTGCAGCTGTTCGGCCGCTACCGGGGCACGGTGCGCACGGACGGACTGCGCTGGGTCAACCCGCTGGCCACCCGGGAGAAGATCTCCACCCGGGTCCGCAACCACGAGACGGCCGTCCTCAAGGTCAACGACGCGTACGGCAACCCGATCGAGTTGGCGGCGGTCGTGGTGTGGCGGGTCGAGGACACGGCGCGGGCCGTCTTCGAGGTCGAGGACTTCACCGAGTTCGTCGAGACCCAGACCGAGGCGGCGGTGCGGCACATCGCGATCGAGTACCCCTACGACGCGCACGAGGAGGGCGGCCTCTCCCTGCGCGGCAACGCCGAGGAGATCACCGAGAAGCTGGCCGTCGAACTGCACGCCCGGGTGGAGGCGGCGGGGGTCCACATCATCGAGTCCCGCTTCACGCACCTCGCGTACGCTCCGGAGATCGCCTCCGCGATGCTCCAGCGCCAGCAGGCCGGCGCGGTCGTGGCGGCCCGCAAGCAGATCGTGGAAGGCGCCGTGGGCATGGTCGAGCTGGCTCTGACCCGCCTGGCGGAGGAGGACATCGTGGACCTGGACCCGGAGCGCAAGGCCGCCATGGTCTCGAACCTGATGGTGGTCCTGTGCGGGGACCGCGCCGCCCAGCCGGTGCTCAACACGGGCACCCTCTACCAGTGACCCCGCCCGGCACACCGCCCGCGTCCGGCCCCGAGCCCGAGCCCCGCACCGGGGCCCGGGCGGCGGGCCGGCAGGCGCGCAAACAGGTGCTGCTGCGGCTCGACCCGCAGGTGTACGACGCCCTCGCGCGGTGGGCGGGCGAGGAGCTGCGCAGCGCGAACGCGCAGATCGAGTTCCTGCTCCGGCGGGCGCTGGCCGAGGCCGGCCGCCTCCCCGGCGGGGCGGCCCCGATCCCGCCGCGCGGCCGCCCCCGCACCCCGCCGGACGCCTAGGCCCTGTCCGGGCGTGTCCCGTCGGTCAGGCCGGACCGGCCGTCCCGGGCCCGGCCTGACCGACGGGACACCCCGGAGGCCCGCACCCCGTTCCGGATCGTGACAGACGGCTCCCACCTGCGGAAACGGGCTCCACACCCTCAGCTATACACCCCGCGTATACAACGTGGGTATACACCCCGTGTACAGTCGCTCCCATGTCCATCGGTCATACCTTGCTCGGCCTCCTGGAGGCCGGCCCGCGCCACGGCTACGACCTCAAGCGCGCCTTCGACGAGAAGTTCGGCCACGACCGCCCCCTGGCCTACGGACAGGTCTACTCGACCATGTCCCGCCTCCTGAAGAACGGCCTCGTCGAGGTCGAGGGGATAGAGAGCGGCGGCGGTCCCGACCGCAAGCGGTACGCGATCACCGACGCGGGCATCACCGACGTCGAGACCTGGCTTTCGCAGCCGGAGAAGCCCGAGCCGTACCTCCACTCGACCCTCTACACCAAGGTCGTCCTCGCCCTGCTCACCGGGCGTGGTGCGGCCGGAGTGCTGGACGCCCAGCGCGCCGAGCACCTGCGCCTGATGCGCATCCTGACCCAGCGCAAGCGCAAGGGGGACCTCGCCGACCAACTGGTCTGCGACCACGCCCTGTTCCACCTGGAAGCGGACCTGCGCTGGCTCGAACTCACCGCCGCCCGCCTCGACCAGCTCGCGAAGGAGGTGCGCCGATGACCCCGGCCGGCTCGCTGCTCGCCGCCACGGACCTCCGCAAGGCGTACGGCAGCACCAAGGCGCTCGACGGTGCCGGGTTCTCCGTCCACCCCGGCGAGGTCGTCGCCGTCATGGGCCCCTCCGGCTCGGGCAAGTCCACCCTGCTGCACTGCCTCGCCGGGATCGTCACCCCCGACTCCGGCTCCATCACCTACGCCGGACGCGAGCTGTCCGCCATGAACGACGCCCAGCGCAGCGCCCTGCGCCGCAGCGAGTTCGGCTTCGTCTTCCAGTTCGGGCAGCTCGTACCGGAGCTGACCTGCACGGAGAACGTCGCCCTCCCGCTCCGGCTGACCGGCGTCAAGCGCAAGGACGCCGAGCGGACCGCGCTGCACTGGATGGAGAAGCTCCAGGTCGAGGACCTCGGCCGCAAGCGCCCCGGCGAGATATCCGGCGGCCAGGGCCAGCGCGTGGCCGTCGCCCGCGCCCTCGTCACCCAGCCCCGGGTGATCTTCGCCGACGAGCCCACCGGCGCCCTCGACTCCCTGAACGGCGAGCTCGTCATGCAGCTGCTCACCGAGACCGCCCGCTCCGCCAACGCCGCCGTCGTCCTCGTCACGCACGAGACGCGCGTGGCCGCGTACTCCGACCGCGAGATCGTCGTACGCGACGGCAGGTCCCGCGACATGGAGCGGATCGTATGAGCACGCTCTCGGTCTGGGCCCGCGACCTCGCCCTGGGCGCCCGCTTCGCCTTCGGCGGCGGCCGCGAGGGCTGGACCCGCACCCTGCTCACCGGCGTGGGCGTCGGCCTCGGCGTCGCCCTGCTGCTGATCAGCACCGCGATCCCCGGCGCGCTCACCGCCCGCGGCGAGCGCGGCGACGCCCGCTCCACCCTGGGCGCCCCGACCGCCGAGCAGCCGGGCCGCGACACCCTGCTCATCACCCGCGTCGGCCAGACCTACCACGGCCAGGACATCGACGGCCTCATCATGCACGCCGAGGGGCCGGACGCCCCCGTCCCGCCGGGCCTGACGAAGATCCCCGGCCCCGGCGACATGGCCGTCTCCCCCGCCCTGGACGAGCTGTTGAAGTCCTCCGAGGGCAAGCTGCTGCGTGAACGCCTCGACGGCAGGACCACCGAGATCATCGGCGACGCCGGTCTGACCGGCCCCGGCGAACTCCTCCTCTACCTGGGCAACGACCAGCTCCCCTCGGCCGTGGACGCCACGGGCAGCCTCCGCGCCCAGCGCATCACCGGCTTCGCCGCCGTCGCGGGTCCCCAGCCGCTCGACCCGGTGCTGATGCTCCTGGTCGTACTGACCTTCGTCGCCCTGCTCATGCCGGTCGCCGTGTTCATCGCCGCCGCCGTCCGCTTCGGCGGGGAGCGGCGCGACCGGCGGCTCGCCGCGCTGCGGCTGGTCGGCGCCGACAGCCGCATGGTCCGCCGGATCGCGGCCGGTGAGGCCATGGCCGGATCCCTGGTCGGGCTGGGGCTGGGCGTCGGGTTCTTCCTGATCGGCCGCCAGCTGGTCGGCGGAGTCAGCCTCCGGCAGCGCAGCGTCTTCCCCGCCGACCTGGACCCCGCACCGTGGCTGGCCGCCCTGGTCGCCGTCGCCGTGCCCGCGGCGGCCGTCGCCGTGACCCTGTTCGCGCTGCGCGGGGTCGTCATCGAACCGCTGGGCGTCGTCCGCACCTCCGCGCCGGCCAGGCGCCGCATCTGGTGGCGGCTGCTGCTGCCGCTCGGCGGAGTCGGCCTCCTCGCCCCGCTGATGGGCCGCGGCGACGACCACGGCCAGTTCAACCAGTGGCAGGTCAGCGGTGGCGTGGTGCTCCTGCTGGTCGGGATCACCGCCCTGCTGCCCTGGCTGCTGGAACGGCTCGTCGGCCGGATGTCCGGCGGCCCGGTGTCCTGGCAGCTGGCCGTGCGCCGCCTCCAGGTGAGCAGCGGGGCCGCCGCCCGCCTGGTCAACGGCATCGCGGTGGCGGTCGCCGGGGCCATCGCCCTACAGATGCTCTTCGCGGGCGTCGAGGACGACTACGCCGTGGACACCGGGCAGGACCCCTCGCGGGCCTCCGTCTCGGTCCTCCTGCGCAGCGGGACCGAGGCCAAGGCCGACTCCCTCGCCCAGGAGATCTCCGGCACCGAGGGCATCGTCCGGGCCGTCCCGCTGATCAGCGTCCCCGCCGCACACCAGGTCCCCGCGGGGGGCGAGCGGATCTCGGTGACCGTCGGCACCTGCGCGGCGCTCGGCGAGGTCGCGGTGCTCGACTCCTGCCGGGACGGCGACGCGTTCGTGCTGACCGGCGCCCCCGTCGGCGCCGCCGGCGGGTACGGGCCCACGGCCCGGCCCGGCGACCAGCTCTTCGCCGGGAACATCTACGACCTCGACGACGGCGAGCTCGTCAGGGGCAGGCCCGTACCGTGGACCGTCCCGGCCGGCGCCCGCACCGTCGCCAGCCGCGAGGATCCGACCGGCCAGCTGCGCACCGGGCTGCTCGTCACCCCGGCCGCCGCCCCGAAGGGCATGGGCTTCCACCAGAACGCGCAGATCTTCGTGCAGCTCGACGACGCGGTGCCGGACGCGCTGGAGCGGGTCCGTACGGCGGCCTTCAAGGCCGACCCCTTCGCCACCGCGATGACGCTGAAGGCGACGCAGCAGGTGGCCGGTTACTCCACGATCCGGACCGGGCTGTTCTTCGGCGCGACGGGCGTGCTGATCCTGATCGGCTCCAGCCTGCTCGTCTCCCAGCTGGAGCAGCTGCGCGAACGCAAGAAGCTGCTCTCGGCCCTGGTCGCCTTCGGCACCAAGCGCTCCACGCTGAGCCTGTCGGTGCTGTGGCAGACCGCCCTGCCGATCGGACTGGGCCTGGGCCTGGCGGCCGCCGTGGGCGTCGGGCTCGGCACGGTCCTGATGCGGATGGCCGGCCGTCCCGTCCGGGTCGACTGGGCCTCGGTCCTGGCGATGACCGGGGTCGGCGCGGGCGTGGTCGCCCTGGTGACCGTCCTCAGCCTGCCCGTACTGCTGCGCCTGATGCGCCCGGACGGCCTGCGGACGGAGTGACCCCCGGCCCCCCGCAGGCCGGTGCGCCCGCTCCCGCGCCCTTCGACTCAGTCGGTGGGCCACACCGGGAGCGGGCGTACCGCTTCGCGCAGGGCGGCGGCGATCGCCCGGAACTCCTCCTGCCGGGCGGTCCCGGTGCGCATGGCCAGCGCGATCCGCCGCGAGGGGGCGGGCTCGGCGAAGTACCCGGTGGCCAGGTGCTCGTTGCGGGCGGTCTCCAGCCGCAGCGCGGTGCGCGGCAACAGCGTCACGCCCAGTCCCCCTGCGACCAGTTGTACGAGGGTGGACAGCCCGGCGGCGGTGGTCGTGACGTCCGCCCCGGTGGTACGGCCCGCCTCCCGGCAGATGTCCAGGGCCTGGTCGCGCAGGCAGTGGCCCTCGTCCAGCAGCAGCAGTTGCAGCCCCCGCAGTTCCTCCAGCGGCACGTCCCGGCGGCCCGCCAGCGGATGTTCCCGGGGCGCCAGCAGGACGAAGTCCTCGTCGAAGACGGGCAGTTCGGTGATCCCGGGCACCCCGAGCGGCACCGCCAGCAGCAGCAGGTCGAGGCGGCCGGCCGCCAGCCCCTCCAGCAGCGAGACCGTCTGCTCCTCGTGCACCTGGAGGTCCATGCCGGGGTAGCGCCGGTGGAACAGCCCCAGCACGGTCGGCAGCAGGTACGGCGCCACCGTCGGGATCACCCCGAGCCGCAGGATCCCGGTGAAGGGGGCCCGTACGGCCTCGGCCTCCTCCAGGAGCCCGCCCATCGCGTCGAGCACCACCCGCGCCCGGGCGGCGATGCGCTCGCCCGCCGGGGAGAGCAGCACCTTGCGGGTGGTCCGCTCCAGCAGTTGCACCCCGAGGGCGTCCTCCAGCGCGGAGACGGCCCCCGACAGGGCCGGCTGGCTCATGCCTATGGCCGCGGCCGCGTCCCGGAAGTGCAGGTGCTCGGCGACCGCCGCGAAGGCGCGCAGCTGCGCGAACGTCGCCTGCTTCGGTCCCCTGTTATTGGGAGCCACTGATAGGTACCTCCGATCACCGGACACAAGAGTAGCTATTTCTGTAATCAATGCCGCTGTGCCAGCATGTGAGATCCGTCCAACCCCCTTGGAAAGCCGCAATAGCCCCAAAAGGGCGGCGTCTTCCTGTCCGCAAGGAGAGCACGTGCTCACTGTCGGTGACAAGTTCCCCACCTACGATCTGACCGCCTGCGTCTCGCTCGAGGCCGGTAGCGAGTTCGCCCAGATCGACCACAAGACCTATGAGGGCAAGTGGCGCGTGGTGTTCTTCTGGCCGAAGGACTTCACCTTCGTCTGCCCGACCGAGATCGCCGCGTTCGGCAAGCTGAACGAGGAGTTCCTGGACCGCGACGCCCAGATCCTCGGCGTCTCCGGCGACTCCGAGTTCGTCCACCACGCCTGGCGCAAGGACCACGCCGACCTGCGTGACCTGCCCTTCCCGATGCTGGCCGACTCCAAGCACGAGCTCATGCAGGCCTGTGGCGTGCAGGGCGAGGACGGCTTCGCGCAGCGCGCCGTCTTCATCGTCGACCAGAACAACGAGATCCAGTTCTCCATGGTGACCGCCGGCTCCGTCGGCCGTAACCCCAAGGAGGTCCTGCGGGTCCTCGACGCCCTGCAGACCGACGAGCTGTGCCCCTGCAACTGGACCAAGGGCGAGTCCACCCTCGACGCCGGCGCGCTGCTGGCCGGTGAGTGACGGATGTCCCTCGACTCCCTGAAGTCCGCCATACCGGACTTCGCCAAGGACCTGAAGCTGAACCTCGGCTCGGTCGTCGGCAACCAGGACACCCTCACCCAGCAGCAGCTGTGGGGCACCGTCCTGTCCTGCGCGATCGCCGCCCGCTCCCCGCGCGTCCTGCGTGAGCTGGAGCCGGAGGCGAAGGCGAACCTCTCCGCGGAGGCGTACACCGCCGCCAAGTCCGCCGCGGCGGTCATGGCGATGAACAACGTCTTCTACCGCACGCGCCACCTGCTCTCCGACCCGGAGTACGGGACCCTGCGCGCGGGCCTGCGGATGAACGTCATCGGCAACCCGGGCGTGGAGAAGGTCGACTTCGAGCTGTGGTCGCTCGCGGTCTCCGCGATCAACGGCTGCGGCCAGTGCCTCGACTCGCACGAGCAGGTCCTGCGCAAGGCCGGCGTCGGCCGCGAGGCCGTCCAGGAGGCCTTCAAGATCGCCTCGGTCATCCAGGCCGTCGCGGTCACCTTGGACGCGGAGGCGGCGCTCGCCGCCGAGTGACACCGCACGGTACGACACGGGGGCCCCGCGGCCGGGAACGGCCGCGGGGCCCCCGCGCGTTCACTTCTCCAGCGCCGCCATCATGGCCCGCACGTCCTTGACCATCGCCGCCTTCAGCGTCTCCCGGTCGGGCCGGGGCCGTACCGGCACCTGCGCCTCGCCGTCCTGGGCTGCCGGGGGCTCGACCCCCGATCCCCGTTCACCGAGGAAGACGACGTGGAGGACGAACACCGCTCCGCCGTCACGAACCCGCAGCCGCAGGTCCCCGCCGGTGTCGCCGGCGGCTTCGGCGTCGGCTCCGGGGGCGCTGATCAAGGCCTGCTCGCCGATGCCGGGCACCGGCTCCCAGCGGCTGTCCTCGTCGGAGTACGCCCGCTCGTACTTGCTGCCGACCTCGAACTCGGCCGCCGGGTCGGTCTTCTTGTGCAGTTCGAACTCGGCCTGGACGAAGTACGCGTCCTCGCCGGCCGGGGTGGAGCCGGACCGGCTGCACATCGCCCAGTCCATCGCCGGGTGCCGGCCCTCCACGTGCGGGTCGGCGGTGTCGGAGAGCCCGCCCAGGGCCTCGCCCAGGGCCGGCAGCTTCACCTGCTCGCACAGGTTGTCCGTGGCCCGGTGGCGCAGCCCCGGCGCCGTCAGCCGGTCCCCGTAGAAGTGGAGGCCGCCCGCCCAGACGGCGGAGGTGGCCACGACCGTAGCCACGACCCACCACCACGGCCGGCCCGGCCCCCGCTCACGCGGCGGGGCGGCGCCCTGCGCCACCTCGGCCGGCCGCTCCGGCTCCCACTGCTCCTCCAGCTCGGGCTCGCTGATCATCCCCCGCCCCCCTGTTCTGCTGGTCCGCCGAGTCCTCGGCTGCGTCAAGTCCTGGGCTTCGTCCGGCCGTCCGGCACCAGGCCCACGGCCGTCGCTCCGTGCGGGCCCGGTCCGACCGCCCCGGCGCCCAGGTGGTGCTGGTCGCGCGAGTACGCCTTCAGGTAGCCCACCGCGGTGTTGGTGACGGCCACCAGCGGTACGGCGACCACCGCGCCGCCGATGCCGGCGACCAGCCCGCCGGCCGCCACCGAGAGCACCACCGCGAGCGGGTGCACCCGTACCGCCCGGCCCAGGATGAAGGGCTGGAGCACGTGCCCCTCGATCTGCTGCACCGCCAGGACCACCAGCAGCACCATCAGGGCGCTGAACACGCCCTGGGTCACCAGCGCCACGACCACGGCGAGCGCGCCGGAGACCACCGCACCGACCAGCGGGATGAAGGCGAACAGGAAGATGAACACGGCCAGCGGCACGGCCATCGGCACGTCCAGGAAGTAGATGCCGAGGCCGATGAAGATGGCGTCGATGAGCGCGACGAGCACGGTGCCGCGCACGTACGCGGTCAGCGTGCGCCAGGCGCGCGGACCGGCCCCCGCCACGCCGGGCCGGGCGGCGGCCGGGACCAGGCCGAGCGTCCAGTTCCAGATGCGCTTGCCGTCGTAGAGCAGGAAGAGCGTCGAGAACATCGCGAGCAGGATGCCCGTCAGCACCTCGACGAGCACCGTCACGCCTTGCAGTCCGGCGGAGGTGATCTGCTCGGTGTTGGTGCCGATGGTCTCGCTGAGGTTCTTCGCGATGTCGTTGATCTGCTTCTCGGTCACGTGGAACGGACTGTCCAGTGCCCAGAGTTTGAGTTCGTTGATGCCGTCGCGGACCCGGTCGGAGAGGTCGTCGAGGTTCTCCATGACCTGCCAGACCACGAACCAGCCGACGAGCCCGATGACCACGAAGCCGAGGATCGCGGTGACGGCGGTGGCCAGTCCGCGCGGCAGGCCGAGGCGGCGCAGCCGGACGACGAAGGGCTGGAGCAGCGCGGTGACCAGCATCGCGGCGGCGAAGGCGAGGACGACCAGGCGGACCTCGCTGATCACCTTCATCAGCACCCACAGCATCCCGGCGAGGAGCAGCAGACGCCAGCTGGCCTCGGCGGCGACCCGCATGCCCCACGGGACCACGCTCACGGGGTCGGGGCGCTCGGGAAGCGCCGGGCCGTGTACGGGGGCCACCGCGGGGGTGGGCTCCACGACGGCCGGTTCCGGGGCGGACGCGGCGGGGCGCGGCAGATCGCCGGTGGTCTCGGCCTCGACTTCGGCGCGCCGCTCGTTGAGGCGGGCCTCCATCCGGTGGAGCCTGCTCCCGAGCCGGCCGAGCCAGCCTGCCCTCTTCGCCATGTCGTTCCCTTCCCCCCGTCCGATACGCGATCACACCCCGAAGACCGTACACGCGAGGAGCCCCGCACCGTAGGACGGTGCGGGGCTCCTCGAGGTCGAACGGCCGCGGCTGTCGACTGTGTCTAGTACCAGTTGTTGGCCTGGTGGAAGCTCCAGGCTCCGCACGGGCTGCCGTAGCGCTCGTTCATGTAGTTCAGACCCCACTTGATCTGCGTGGCGGGGTTGGTGCGCCAGTCGGCACCGGCCGAGGCCATCTTCGAGCCCGGCAGTGCCTGGACCAGGCCGTAGGCGCCCGAGGACGAGTTCACGGCCTTGTAGTTCCAGGTGGATTCCTGGTTGATGATGTTGGAGAAGCACTGGAACTGGCCGGCCGGGACCATCTGCTGGGCGATGGCCTTGACCTGCGCGACCGTGTACGAGCTCTGGGGCGCGAAGTCACCGGCGTCGCGGGCGGCGGAGCGGCTGGCGGCCTGCTCCTTCTCCTCGCGTTCCTTCTTCAGCTTGGCTTCGTCCGCGGCCTTCTTGTCGGCTTCGGCCTTCTCCGCTTCCGCTTTCTTCGACTTGGCGGTCTCGGCGGCCTGGACGCGGGCGGCCTCCTCGGCCGAACGCTTGGCGTCGGCGTCGGCGGCGTGGGCGATCGTGTCCGCCTGCTGCGTCAGGACCGCGGCCTGGTCGCCGGCCGGGATTTCAGCGAGGAGAGTCGCGCCGGACGCGGTCGTCTCGAGGTCGTTCGAGGAGGCGTCGCCAGTGGCGACGCCTACGACTGCGCCAACGGTGGTGACCGCGGTGGCCGAAGCCACTGCGAACCCCCGGACCGAGATCCGGCTCACACGGTGTCCTTCCAGCAGCGTCCGCAAGTGACCGCGCGGGCGCAAGAGTGCCCCTCGACACTGGCCTCCGTGGTGGTGCGGTCACTGGAGGCGCGGGCCCGTGGGCAACTCCCTTGCGGGGGCTGCCGCGTGATGCTCCGGGCGGCATACGGCTGACGGCTGTGGAGTTGTGGTGCTGCGCGTACCTCACGGGAGATACAGGTGTGCCGTATGCGGGGCCTGACGGAAAACAGACTTTGCCGGACCTCGACGCCGCAAGGCAATTCTCCGTTGCGTGGGAAAGGTCACACCTGGCATGTCGCCCTCCGTTTCGCCAAAGACCTGTGCAGCACGACGCCGCCCGGCTAGGCTCCTGGGCCTTTGCCGGGCGGCGTCAACTCGTCCTGCCGCTATGAGGTTTTTGACCCTTTCGATCCGTCAGCGTTCCTGGGTGTGCGTCGATGTGCGTCGGTGTGGGTCGGCTTGCGCCGATTTACGCCGGCGTCACAGCGTTTCGAGCATCTCCGTGACCAGAGCGGCGATCGGGGAACGCTCGGAGCGGTTCAGCGTGACGTGGGCGAAAAGCGGATGCCCCTTCAGTTTCTCGACCACCGCCACGACTCCGTCGTACCGGCCGACCCGCAGGTTGTCCCGTTGGGCGACGTCGTGGGTCAGAACGACCCGCGAATTGGCACCGATACGGGACAGAACGGTCAGCAGGACATTGCGCTCCAGGGACTGCGCCTCGTCCACGATCACGAAGGCGTCGTGCAGCGAGCGGCCCCGGATGTGCGTGAGCGGCAGGACCTCCAGCATCCCGCGGTTCAGCACCTCCTCGATGACCTCGCGCCCCGCCACCGAGGAGAGCGTGTCGAAGACCGCCTGCGCCCAGGGGCTCATCTTCTCGCCCTGGTCCCCGGGCAGGTAGCCGAGCTCCTGCCCGCCCACCGCGTACAGCGGCCGGAAGACCATCACCTTCTGGTGCTGCCTGCGCTCCAGCACCGCCTCCAGGCCCGCGCACAGGGCCAGCGCCGACTTGCCGGTACCGGCCCGGCCGCCCATGGAGAGGATCCCGATCTCCGGGTCGAGGAGCAGGTCGAGCGCGATGCGCTGCTCGGCGCTGCGGCCGTGCAGCCCGAAGGCCTCGCGGTCGCCCCGTACGAGCTTCACGTTGCCGTCCGCGGTGACCCGGCCCAGCGCCTTGCCGCGCTCGGACTGGAGGACCAGTCCGGTGTGCACGGGCAGTTCGGCGGCCTCCGGGACGTAGAGCCGCTCCTCCGAGTAGAGGAGGTCCACCTGTTCCCCGGAGAGGGAGAGCTCGCTCATGCCCGTCCAGCCGGCATCGGTGATCGCGAGTTCCGCTCGGTACTCCTCCGCGATCAGCCCCACGGAGGAGGCCTTGATGCGCAGCGGGAGATCCTTCGAGACCACCGTGACGTCGTAGCCCTCGGCCTGGAGATTGCGGGCGACCGCGAGGATCCGCGAGTCGTTGTCCCCCAATCGGAAGCCGGCGGGCAGGACACCCGGGTCGGAGTGGTTGAGCTCGACACGCAGGGTGCCGCCCAGATCGCCCAGCGGGATGGGAGCGTCGAGACGACCGTTGCGAACCCGGAAGTCGTCGAGCAGGCGCAGGGCCTGGCGAGCGAAGTAGCCGAGTTCGGGATGGTGCCTCTTTGCCTCCAGCTCGGTGATCACCACGATCGGGAGCACGACCTCGTGCTCGTCGAAGCGGGAGATCGCGTTGGGGTCTGCCAGCAGGACGCTGGTGTCGAGGACGTAGGTCCGCCTGTCGGGCAGGCGGCTCTTAGTGCTGGTCACCACGGAAGGACGTACCCCCTCGGAAGAGGTCGGGCCATGAAGACCGGACCGGTCATCGGCACCCATGCCAGGGCCGATTTCCGGCCCTCCACTCCGTCCGTGCGAACCGCACGTGCGTCCTGGTGCAAAGGGCCTCCCGGGCGGACGACCCCATGCCGTCCGCTGAGACTCGACACCCGTGGATCGGGCGTCGACCTGCAAGGGATATTCCCCGATCAGGCCAGGCCATGCCATGGCATATGACGGACGCTCGGTGAATGCCTGGTGAAGGCTTTCGGGGTACGGGCGCGGCGCGGACCGGGTGAGGGCGCGGGGGTGGTACCGAGGGGGCGTCAGACACCCCCCGAATCAGGTCCCGTACCGCCGGTGGCGCGCGGCGTAGTCGCGCAGGGCCCGCAGGAAGTCGACCTTCCGGAAGGCCGGCCAGAAGACCTCGCAGAAGTAGTACTCGGAGTGCGCGCTCTGCCACAGCATGAATCCGGACAGCCGCTGCTCGCCGCTGGTGCGGATCACCAGGTCCGGGTCGGGCTGGCCGCGCGTGTAGAGGTGCTCCGCGATGTGGTCGATGTCCAGGATCTCGGCGAGCTCCTCGAAGGAGGTCCCCTTCTCCGCGTGCTCCAGGAGCAGGGAGCGGACCGCGTCGGCGATCTCCTGGCGGCCGCCGTAGCCGACGGCGACGTTGACGAGTATCCCCTGGACGTCGTGGGTGGCCTGCTCGGCCTCCTTCAGCACGGTCTGCGTCCGGGCGGGCAGGATGTCGAGGTTGCCGACGTGGTGGACGCGCCAGCGGCCGTCCGCGGCGAGGCCCCGCACGGTGTTCTCGATGATGTTGAGCAGCGGGCGGAGCTCGACCTCCGGCCGGTCCAGGTTGTCCGTGGACAGCATCCACAGGGTGACGACCTCGACGTCCGTCTCGGTGCACCAGCCCAGCATCTCGGAGATCTTGTCGGCGCCGGCCTGGTGACCCTGCTCCGTCGTACCTCCGGAAGCCTTCGCCCAGCGCCTGTTCCCGTCCAGGATGACGCCGATGTGCTTGGGCGCCGCGTCATGGTCGAGGCGGCCCTCCACCCGGCGTGCGTACAGCCTGTACACCAGGTCGCGCAGCTTCACGATCTTCCAGCCCCTCCGTGCAATGCCCCCGTGCGATTGCGGACCCCCGAGTGCGCCACATTACTGCGCAGCGGGAGGCCCTACCCAACTCGGTCTGTCACAGGTCCGTGATAGGGAGGACAACGTGACTGATACCAATCCCTATCGGGCAGAGCCCTCGCGCTACGACTCCATGCCCTACCGGCGCACCGGCCACAGCGGCCTCAAGCTCCCCGCCATCTCCCTCGGCCTCTGGCACAACTTCGGCGACGACAAGGCCCTGGCGTCGCAGCGGGCCATCCTGCGCCGGGCCTTCGACCTCGGCGTCACCCACTTCGACCTGGCCAACAACTACGGGCCGCCGCCCGGCTCGGCCGAGCTCAACTTCGGCAAGATCTTCGCGCAGGACTTCGCCTCCCACCGCGAGGAGCTGGTCCTGTCCACCAAGGCCGGGTACCTGATGCACGCCGGGCCGTACGGCGAGTGGGGCAGCCGCAAGTACCTGCTCGGCTCGCTCGACGCCTCGCTGAAGCGGATGGGCGTGGACTACGTCGACATCTTCTACTCGCACCGCTTCGACCCGGAGACCCCGCTGGAGGAGACCATGGGCGCCCTCGCGTCCGCGGTCCAGCAGGGCAAGGCGCTGTACGTGGGCGTCTCTTCGTACACGGCGGAGCAGACGGCCGAGGCCGCGCGGATCCTGCGCGAGATGGGGGTGCGGCCGCTGATCCACCAGCCCTCCTACTCCATGATCAACCGCTGGACGGAGGAGGACGGGCTGCTGGACACGCTGGAGGAGAACGGCATGGGCTGCATCTCCTTCGCGCCGCTCGCGCAAGGGCTGCTGACCGGCAAGTACCTGAAGGGCATCCCGGAGGGCTCGCGGGCCAGCCAGGGCAAGTCCCTCAACCCCGACCTGCTGTCGGACGACGTGCTCCGCCGGCTGACGGGGCTGAACGAGATCGCCGCGCGGCGCGGGCAGTCGCTCGCGCAGCTGGCGCTGAACTGGGTGCTGCGCGACGAGCGGATGACTTCGGCCCTGATCGGCGCGTCGAGCGTGAAGCAGCTGGAGGAGAACGTGGCCGCGCTGGCCGGTGCGCCGCTGTCCGAGCAGGAGTTGAAGGAGATCGATTCCCTCGCGGTCTCCACCCCCGGCACCAACATCTGGGCCCAGCGCGGCTGACCTGCGCTGATGCGGCGCCCGCCCTCGGGAGCCGGCAGAAACAAAAAACGGGCCGGTCCGTGGGGGGGATACGGACCGGCCCGAGGGGGGGGTTCCACCATAACCCTTCGTAAAGCGTCCTGCGTGCATCGGCGCGCCACGATTACGCTCCGAAACCACCCAGCAGCACTCCGGTGAGCGCTCCGGCCACCATGAAGGGGCCGAAGGCGAAGGGCTGCTTCCGGGTCGCCGGGCCGCGCAGGACAAGGGCGAGGCCGTACAGGGACCCGTAGAGGAAGCCCAGGAAGGCCCCGGAGGCCCATACCCCCCACCCGTACCACCCAAGAGCGACCCCCAGCGAGAGCGCCAGCTTGACGTCGCCGAAGCCCATGCCCGCCGGGTTGATCAGGAAGAGCAGCAGGTACCCGGCCGCGAGCGCCGCCCCGCCGAGCAGCGCGAGCCGCCAGGACCCGGCCGCCCCGGGGAGCAGGGCCGCGGCCCCGAGCAGCGCGGCGGCCGCGGCGGCGAGCGGCAGGGTCAGTACGTCGGGCAGCCGGCGCACGGCCCGGTCGACGAGGGCCGGCAGCACGAACAGCGGGGCGAGCCCCACGTACGCCAACGCCTCGGGGCGGAGCCCGACGGCGCCGGCCAGCGCCGCGCAGAGCGCCCCGGTCAGGGCGGCCAGGGGCAGCGGCCGCGCCCCGTAGGCGTGCCGGGCCGCCGTGGCCACCGCCGTGGGCCCGGGCTCGGCCGCGGAGGCCGGCGCGGTGGACGGGCCGGAGGCCGGGCCGGTGGCCCGGCAGCGGGCCGGACCGAGCCAGCCGGCCAGCGCGTGCCCCTGCGGACAGCGGTCGCGCCAGGGCTCGCCCGGGGCGACGGAGAGCCGGTACGCGGCGCGGGGCAGCAGCAGCCCGGCGGCGGCGCCGTACCCGGCGGCGAGGACGATCAGCACCACACCCATCCGGCGAAGGTACCCACTGCGCCGCCCGCCCCGCCGGGGTTCGGGGAGCCGGCCGTGCCGGGCCCGGCACGGTCGGCAAGACACCCCCTAGGGTGGCCGCCATGGCGAACTGGCGCGACGGCGCGGGCACCCTCAGGGTCGGGGCGGCCGAGAGCCCTCTGGAGATCCTGCTGGAGATCCCTCTGGAGGTCGCCGCCTCCTACCGGGCCCGGACCCGCGGGCTGCTCGGGCGGGACGGCCTGACCGGTGCGCTGCTGCTGACCCCCGCGGCGAGCGTGCACACCTTCGGGATGCGGTTCGCGATCGACGTCGCCTACCTGGACCGGCGGCTGCGCGTCATCGCCGTGACCACCATGGCCCCCGGCCGGCTCGGGCTGCCCCGGCCGCGCTCCCGGCACGTCCTGGAGGCGGAGGCGGGCGCGATGGCGGGCTGGGGGCTGCGCGTCGGAACCCCCGTACAGATGGAGAGCGCCCCGCGCCCCGCACCGGGACCCTGACGCGCGGCCGACGGGCGAGACGGGGCTGGGCCCGCCGTCGTACGGGCGGTAGGTTGGGGCGGTTGAGCTGGGGTGTCAGGGGAGCGGCATGACGGAGAACGCGCGGATCAAGGCGCTGGAGCAGATCATGCCGGCGACGCACGGCGCCGACGAGGACATCGACTGGCAGGCGGCCGAGGCCGCCTGGGGCACCCGGTTCCCGGCCGATTTCATCGCGTTCATGGGCCGCTTCGGCGCGGGTTCCATCAACGGCGAGGCGAGCATCCTGCTGCCGCTGCCCAAGCCCGGACTCCAGTGGGACCCCGCCGAGATGGCGGAGGAGACCGACAACGCCCGGCAGATCTGGGAGGCGGAGGGCGGCCGGTCCGCCTTCGACCTGGACCCGGAGTCGGTCATCGCCTGGGGCGTCACCGGCGGGTCCGACATCCTGTGCTGGCTCACCACCGACCCGGACCCGGACCGCTGGCCGGTCCTGGTGTGCGGGCGGCACACCGCCGACTCCTTCGCCGTGTACCCGTACGGCATGGCCGAGTTCCTCTACCGGCTGTGCTCCGACGAGTTCGACGTGAGCCCCGTCAGCATCACCTTCTGGGACGGCGGGCACCTCAGCTTCGTGCACTGGCGCAAGGCCCAGCGCCGGTGGCAGGAGGGGCGCAACCCGGAGACGGGCGAGCCCGACCCGTACGCGGGCGACTTCCCCGACTAGGACGTACGAACCCCGTCCACCCGTTTCCGTGACCGGAAACGGGCAATTCGCATGTCTACGCGCGTCCCGATGGTTGATCACATATCGGAAAACACCAGCCGGAAAAACCCCAGTTGGAGCATTGACCACAAGTAGGGCCCCAATGGGGCCAACCGCCCGCCGTCAGGAGAGAATTCCGGCCAACGGGCCATGGAAGTGCATCCCCCAGCCCGGAGCAACTCATGAGTAGTAACGGGATCCAAAAGAAAACCAGGGGAATACACCCGTGCGACGAAGAATTTTCGGCGCGGCCGCCACCACGGTCGTGTTCGGTCTGCTGATTCCACTGGCCGGATGTGGAAGTTCCGAAGACGATGCAGGTGACGGCGGTACGCTGCGCCTGGTCGCCGCGGAATACGGAGACACCCAGGCCACCAGTTCCAAGGTCTTCTGGGACAAGCTGACGGCTGATTTCACCGCTACCCATCCCGGAATCAAGGTCGAGGTCCAGCTCTTGCCGTGGGCCGACATCGACCGCGAGGTCTCCCGTATGGTCAAGGCCGGCAAAGCACCGGACATGGCCCTGATGGGCTCGTACTCCGACTTCGCGGCCCAGGGCAAGCTCTATTCCGCCGACCAGCTCCTGACGGTCAGCGCCGAGGCGAACTTCATTCAGCCGCTCGCCGAGGCGGGCTCGGTCGGCAGCACGCTCTACGGGCTGCCCTTCGTGGCGAGCAGCCGGCTCCTCTTCTACAACGAGGCCCTCTTCACCAAGGCCGGCATCAGCAAGCCCCCCACCACCTGGAACGACCTCAAGGCCGCCGCCAAGGCGCTCAAGGACAAGGGCGTGAAGTTCCCGTACGCCATGCCCCTGGGCCCGGAGGAGGCGCACGCCGAGGCGATGATCTGGGAGCTCAGCAACGGCGGCGGCTACGCCGACAGCAGCGGCAACTACAACCTGGCCTCCGACCAGAACATCAACACCTGGCGCTGGGTCAAGAGCAACCTCGTCGAGCCGGGCCTGACCGGCCCCGTCCCGCCCGCCCAGCTCAACCGCGCCGACGCCTTCGCGGCCTTCCTGCGCGGCGAGGTCGGCATGCTCAACGGCTACCCCTCACTGGACCACGAGGCGCGCGCCAAGGGCATCGGGGTCGGCGCCGTCGCCATGCCGGTCTCGGACGACCTCGGAGCCGGGGAGAACCCGCCGACCGTGGGCGTGGCCGACTGGATGATGGCCTTCAAGCAGAACGGCCAGCGCGAGCAGATCGGCAAGTTCGTCGAATTCCTCTACCAGGACAAGAACCTGACGGACTTCGCCAACCGCTACCACCTGCTGCCCTCCACCACCAGCGCCCTGCGCACCCAGGGCGGCGGCGGCCTCAGCAAGAACGACACCCAGTTCCTGACCGCGCTGCGCGGTGCCCAGCTCTACCCGGTGAACGACCCGTCCTGGGTGACGGTCAGCGACACCATCAAGCGCAACATCGGCCGCGCCGTGGAACCGGGCGGCGACCCGAAGCTCGTCCTGGAGGACATCGCCGCCAAGGCGAACCAGGCCTCCAAGAAGCGCTGAACGCCCCCCAGATCGGGACCTTCGACCCCTGCCGCAGCGCATCCCGTGCGGCACCATGGCTGTCAGACACTTGATCCAAGGCCTGCGGCCCAGTCGCCCGCCGAGCACTCACGAGGTGCGCGGGGCGGCCGGTCCACCACCGACCCGCCGGTCAGCGCTGCCCGTTGTCCGGGGCGAACGCCGTGCGGTACTGCTCGCAGCTGGAGTTCCAGGGCAGCTTCCCGGTGAGCGTCCCGTAGCCCGAGCGCGTGACCGACCATTCCACCGTGTACTCGCCGGTGTCACACGCGATCCGCTTGCCGCCCGCGATCTTCTCCCGCCCCGTCGCGGGCCTTTCGGTCAGCTCCCGCTCCACCCGCGCCACCTCGGCCCCCTTCGCGCTGCGCAGCACCGCGTGCACGACGAACACGTGCCGGCCCTCCTTGGTGGTCAGCGCCTTCTTCACCAGCGTCGAGTCCGAGACCGCCCAGGCGAATTCGTACGAGGGCTGCCACGCCAGGGTCTTCGGGTCGGGGACCTGACGCTCGTAGTCCGGGGCGCCCGAAGGGCCGGGTCGGGTGACCGTCTCGTACTGGACTCCCGGGTGGAAGCGGAACTGCCCCTCCACCTTGTGCATCTCGTCCTTCGTCCACATCGACTTCATGGTCTTCTCTCCGCCGGCCGGGTCCTGGAGGTAGACCGTGCCCTCGGCGGCGGTGGCGGACTGGCCCATCACGGGAGCCAGGGCGCTCGCGGTGGCGGCGAGGGCGAGAGCGGCGATCCGGGTGCGCTTCATGCCCGGCCCAACGGGCCGCTCCGGCGGGCCGGAACGACACCGCGTGCGCATTCACCCGTACGTGAGGTCCGACAGGGCGGAATATCGCATGATCCACTTCCGTTTAGCCGGGCAGACCCGAGCAACGAGCTACAAGGGGGACCCGATGGGCGCAAGCGTGAACGGCGGCGTGCAGGGCACGGTGGCAGCGGGCTGGGAGCCCGTACGGGAGGAGTTCGCGTCCTTCTTGGACGCCGAGACCCACTCGCCCGAGGCGCAGCTGGCGGTGCATCACGAGGGGCGGCGCGTGGTCGACCTGTGGGCGGGCGAGGCCACCGCGCCGGACACCCTGACCGGGCTCTACTCGATCACCAAGGGCGCGGCCCACCTGGTGGTGGCGCTGCTCGCACAGGACGGCGTCCTCGATCTGGACGCGCTGGTGTCGGCGTACTGGCCCGAGTTCACCGGGCACGGCAAGGAGCACCTGACCGTGCGGCAGCTGGTCTCCCACCAGTCCGGGCTGATCAACACCGACGAGGGCTTCGCGTACGACGAGATCGCCGACGACGCGCTGGTCGCGTCCCGGCTGGCCGGCCAGAAGCCGTTCTGGGAGCCGGGCAAGGGCCACGGCTACCACGCCTTCGTGATCGGCGCCCTGACCGGCGAGGTGGTGCGGCGGGTGACGGGCCGCTCGATGCAGGAGGTGTACGAGGAGCGCGTCCGCGCCCCGTACGGCCTGGACCTGTACCTGGGGCTGCCGGCCGGGGCCGCGGGCCGCTGGAAGCCGGTGCTGGAGATGGTGGTGCCGGACAGGCAGCCCGCGGGCGGGCCCGTGCCGGAACTGCTGCCGATCGCCTTCAACGCGCACCGGGAGCCGCCCATGGACCTGGTCGCGTACGCCAACCACCCGAAGGTGCTGGAGCTGGGTCCGGCCTCGGCCGGCGGGGTCGGCACCGCGCGCGGCGTGGCGGGCATGTACGCGGCGGCGATCAGCGAGGTGGACGGGCGGGCTCCGCTGCTGGAGCCGTGGATGGCAGCCCAGGTCGCGAAGCCGCACACGCCGGGCGGCGCGGACCTGGTGGCTCCGGAGCCGCACTCCTTCGGACTGGGCTTCCAGCTGCTGCCGACGGTCGGCCCGCGGGCCTTCGGGCACTCCGGCGCGGCGGGCGGGCTGGGCTGGGCCGACCCGGCCACCGGGGTCGCGTACGGGTACACGCGCCGCCGCTACGGCTTCCCGGGCGGGGCGGCCGCGGAGAACCTGGGCCTGACGGCCGCGGTGCTGGAGGTGGCCCGGTCGCGGTGACCGGGCCTCCCGGGCTCCGGCCCGGGTCAGGCCTGGCCGGTCTCGAAGCGGCTGATCAGGCCGTCGGAGCCAACGGAGAACCGCCAGGCGGTCTGCATCTCGCCCCAGGTGTCGTTGCGGTAGCCGACGACCAGTTCGCGGCCGTCCTCGGACTGGGACCGCACTTCCATGTGGCCGCCGGAGGAGAAGATCTCCTTCTCGGCCCACTGCTGGAGGTCGCGGTCCGAGCCGTCGTCGGACATGGTGGCGTCCGGGGCGAGGTTGGCCTCGAAGGCGGCCCGGTCGCCGGCGTTGACGGCGGTGACGAAGGCGCGGACGGCGGGGTCGGAGAGCTTGCTCGGCTCGATCACGGGGTCCTCCTGGTAGTACGGGCGCGCGTACGTGAAGGCGTACGCGGCTGCGTGCCGGGCTTTCTGCACGGCACGGGCACGGCTGCATGCACGGATGCGAGCACGGCTGCGAGCACGGATGCGTGCGCGACCAGGGAACACCGTGGGCCGGACCGGGGCGTCGACCCTCACCCGTTCGCCGCCGGACGGCGTGTCAGACGGGTCCGGGAGGCGGCCAGGACGGTCCGGGAGGCGGTCGGAGGACACGGTCGGGCTCGGTCAGGAGGGGTCGGGGGCGGTGCGGACCGGGAAGCCCGTCGGCCGGCCCTGCTCCTTCAGCCAGGCCAGCACCTCGTCCAGCGCCTCGACGGTCTGGGCGCGGTTGCCGCCGCCGTCGTGGAAGAGGACCGTCGGACCGTTGCCGAGCTCGCGCTTGACCGCGTCGACGATGGCCGGGACGCCCGGTTTGCCGAAGTCCTTGGTGTCCACGTTCCAGCCGAGCGGCCGCATGCCGTGGGCGGCTGCGATGCGGCGGCTGTCGGGGGTGAACGCCCCGCCGGGGGCCCGGTAGTACTCGACCTTCGCCCCGCCGCCCGCCGCCTCCTCGATCAGCCCCTTCGCGTCCAGGATCTGCTGTTCCTGGTAGGCGACGGGCTTCTTGTCCATGGCGGTGTCGTGGTCCATGGTGTGGTCGCAGAGCCGGTGACCGGCCGCGACGACCTTCTTGACGAGGTCGGGGTGGGCCTTGGCCTGCGGTCCCACCATGCAGAAGGCGGCCTTCACGTCGTACTTCGCGAGCACTTCGAGGACCTTCGGGGTCCAGCGGGGGTCGGGGCCGTCGTCGATGGTGATGTTCACGGCGTTCGCGCCGCTCTCCGACGCGTGGGCTATGCCCTCGGGTATCCGCTCCCCCGGCTGCTGCTGCCCCTGCGGGCCCGCGGCGCCGGTGTCCTTCTGGCGGGACACGTTCTGGTGCGGGGCGTCGTGGCCGGGGTCCACCAGGGTCGTCACCGCCCATATCGTCGCCGCCACGGCGACGGCCGATGCCGCGACGGCCGTGCGGGCCCGGATCCTCTGCCGCTTCGCGCGCGTCGCGTCCGTGGCGCCCGACCCGCCCGTAGCGCTCGACCCGCCCGTGACGCTCGTCCCGTCCGCCGCGTCCGCCGCGTTCATCTCGTTCGTCGTGCTCTGCTTGTCCATTTCGGGCGTCCACTCCCCATCCGCCTTGCGAGCGTTCTGTGCATCAGGACGTCCGTCGCCGCAGTGGGGTTCCAGCCAATTCCCCCATAAATTCCATGTAATGGGACTTTGGTCCTTGATCGTCCCGAAAACCTGCCCAACGGGAACCATCTGAAACGGTGACGCCCGCGAGCGGACCGAACCGGCCCCGCGCGCGCTCCGTGCACGGCAAAGGCCCGGCCCCCGTGGATCCGTCCATCCACGGGGGCCGGGCCTGCCTTCGTACGGGTTCGCGTTCGCGTCAGTGGGCGAGGGACTCCTGCGGCGCCGGGACGGACGCGCCGCCCTTGCCTTCTCCGCCCTTGCCTTCTCCGCCCTTGCCTTCTGCGCCCTTGCCGTCACCGTCACCCTCACCGTCGGCCGGGGCCGGGGCCGCGCCCCGCAGCGGGATCTCCTTGACGAACCAGGCGGCCAGGAAGCCCATGAGGGCGATGGCTGCGCCGAGCACGAAGGCGGAGTGCGTACCGGAGGCCACCGCGTGCTGGTAGGCGTCCCGTACGGTCTCGGGCAGCTTGGCCAGGCTCGCGGCGTCCAACTGGGCGGAGCCCGCGGCTCCGGCCGCCTCCGGGCCCAGCCGGTCGGACATGGTGTTCGTGACCTGGGAGGTGAAGAGCGAACCCATCAGGGCCACTCCGAAGGAACCTCCGAGCGTACGGAAGAGGGTCGAGGAGGAGGACGCGACGCCCATGTCCTTCATCTCGACGCTGTTCTGCGCGACAAGCATGGTGATCTGCATCAGGAAGCCGAGACCGGCACCGAGGATGGCCATGTACACGCCGGAGACCAGGCGCGAGGTACCGGTGTCCATCGTCGCGAGCAGGAACAGGCCGACGACCATGAGCGCGCCGCCGATGATCGGGTACATCTTGTACTTGCCGTTGTTGGTGGTGGCCCGGCCCACGACCAGCGAGATCACCATCATCGAGAGCAGCATGGGCAGGAGCAGCAGGCCCGAGTTGGTGGCGGACGCGCCCTGCACGGACTGCTGGAACAGCGGGAGGTAGACGACTCCGCCGAACATCGCGAAGCCGACCAGGAAGCTGATCAGCGACATCAGGCTGAAGTTGCGGCTGCGGAAGATGTGCAGCGGCATGACCGGCTCGGCGGCCTTGGTCTCGGCGTAGAGGAACGCGGCGGTCGAGACCACGCCGACGGCGATCAGGCCGATGATCTCGGCGGAGGCCCAGGCGTACTCGGTGCCGCCCCAGGTCGTGACCAGCACGGTGGAGGTGATGGCGACGGTGAGCAGCGCCGCCCCGAGATAGTCGATCTTCGGGCGCGTCTGGTCGGTCCGCTTCGGCAGGTGCAGTACGGCGGTCACCATGGCGAGCGCCACCGCACCGAGGGGGAGGTTGATGTAGAAGGACCAGCGCCAGCCCCAGTGGTCGGTGATGGTGCCGCCGACCAGCGGGCCGCCGATCATGGCGAGGGCCATCACGCCGGCCATCATGCCCTGGTACTTGCCGCGTTCGCGGGGCGGGATCAGGTCGCCGATGATCGCCATGACGCCGACCATCAGACCGCCGGCGCCGAGGCCCTGGATCGCGCGGAAGCCGATCAGCTGGCCCATGTCCTGGGCCATGCCGCTGAGCGCGGAGCCGATCAGGAAGATGACGATCGAGGTGAGGAAGGAGCCCTTGCGCCCGTACAGGTCGCCGATCTTCCCCCAGATGGGGGTGGAGGCCGCGGTGGCCAGCGTGTACGCGGTGACCACCCAGGAGAGGTGCTCCAGACCCCCGAGCTCGCCGACGATGGTGGGCATGGCGGTGCCGATGATCATGTTGTCGAGCATGGCCAGCAACATCGCGATCATGAGCGCCATGAGCACGACCCGCACGCTGCGCGGCTTCACCGCTGCGTCCACCTCCCCCGGGGCCTTCGTCGTCTTGACCGTCTCACCCATGTCCACTCCCCCTGGCACGGCTTTCCGTACCGCCACTTACTTGCCGACCGGCTAGTTGACTACACTGGGGAAGGTAGACCCGCAACTAGCCGGGCGTCAAGTAAGTAACTCCGAGGAGAGCCATGTCCACCAGCGGTCCGCAGCAGCGTCGCGGCAACACGCGTCAGCGCATCCAGGACGTCGCGCTGGAGCTCTTCGCCGAGCAGGGCTACGAGAAGACTTCGCTGCGCGAGATCGCGGAGCGGCTGGAGGTCACGAAGGCGGCGCTGTACTACCACTTCAAGACCAAGGAAGACATCATCATCAGCCTCTTCGAGGACCTCACCCGGCCCATCGACGAGCTGATCTCCTGGGCGGAGAAGCAGCCGAGCTCCCTGGAGACCAAGCAGGAAGTGCTGCGGCGCTACAGCCAGGCGATGGCGGCGGGCGCCTCGCTGTACCGCTTCATGCAGGAGAACCAGGCGACGATGCGCGAGCTGAGCATCGGCGAGACGGTCAAGAAGCGGCTGTTCCGCCTGGTGGAGCTGCTGCGCACGGAAGACGGCCCGCTGACGGACCAGGTCCGCTGCGTCAGCGCCCTGTTCACCCTGCACGCCGGGATGATGTTCCTCCAGCACGTGGAGGGCGACCCCGAGGAGACCCGCCAGGCCGCCCTCGAAGTCGCCATCGACCTCATCACCCAGGCCCACCACGAGACGCCCTGACCCGCCGAGCGGTTCCCCACCGCGCCGGGGCGGCGGTGGAACGGCCCCTCGGGACCAGGCTCTTCGTCGCCCGGGGGAGACGTACGACGACGAGCCGGACGGACGGCATGCCCAGCACGACCATGACCGCAGAGCAGTTCAGGATCGTCTTCCAGGTGACGAAGGAGCTTCACGGCGTCCCCGAAGAGCGGCGCGCCGCGGCCGGAATCCCGCTGCACCACTGCGCCGACATCCTGGAGCTGGCGCGCGGCGTCAGGCAGGCCCTCACCGCCGGCGGCGTGGAGATCCGTTTCCTCTCCGCGGGCTCACCGGACCGGCGGACCCTGCGGATCCCGGGACCGCCGGGGACCGAAGGATCCGCGCACGGCGCCGAAGAGTTCCCGGCGGACACGGCACGGCACTGGCGGACCCTGATCGACGTGACGGTCGAATCGCTCGGGGCGGACGAACTGAGGTTCAGGACGGGCTACGGCAAGGAGGAGGTCGCCTCCGCCTGCTCGCCGCTCGACGGCCTGTTCACCGGCTGACCGGCCGCCGGCCGGCCACCGGCCGGCCACCGGCACTAGGCCCTGGGCGTGTCCCCCAGGCGCCGGTCGGCCTCCGCGATCGGTACGTCGTTGATGCTGGCCTCGCGGCGGCGCATCAGGCCGTCCCCGTCGAACTCCCACTGCTCGTTGCCGTGGCTGCGCCACCACTGGCCTGCCGCGTCGTGCCACTCGTACTCGAAGCGGACCGAGATCCGGTTGCCGGTCCAGGCCCACAGCTCCTTGCGGAGCCGGTAGTCGAGCTCGCGCTCCCACTTCTCGGCGAGGAAGGCGCGGATCTCGGCGCGGCCGGTGAGGAAGCGATCACGGTTGCGCCACTGCGAGTCCTCCGTGTACGCGAGGGCCACGCGCTCGGGATCGCGGCTGTTCCAGGCGTCTTCGGCGGCCTGCACCTTGGCCCGCGCGGACTCCTCGGTGAAGGGGGGCAGGGGCGGACGTGCTGCGGTGACGGTCATGGCGACCAACCCTCTCGACAACAGGTGAGAACGGACGTTCTCACCCTAGAGAACGACCGTTCTCCCCGCAAGGCCGTCCTGGTCTACGCTGCCCTCATGGACGACGAAGAGGCCCGCACCCGACTCCTGGACGCGGCGGAGGCACTGTTCTACGCCGACGGCATCCAGGCCGTCGGCATGGACCGCATCCGCACCGAGTCGGGGGTCCCCCTGAAACGGCTCTACCGGCTCTTCCCGGCGAAGGAATCCCTGGTCACGGCCTACCTCCAGCGCCGCGACCGGCGCTGGACGACCAGCCTGCGCGAGGCCGTGGCCGGCGCCCCGGACCCGGTCGCGGCCGTATTCGACTGGCTGGCCGCCTGGTTCTCGGAACCGGACTTCCGGGGCTGCGCCTTCCTGAACGCCTTCGGCGAGCTGGGCACCGGACCGGCCGGAGTACTGGACGTCGTACGCCGCCACAAGGCGGAGCTACGGGAGCTGCTGGGCGAGCTGGCCGGCCCGGGCCAGGACGCCCTGGCGGACCAGCTGTTGATCCTGGTCGAGGGCGCCACGGTGGTGGCGGCGCTGGACCCCGGCCCGGAACCGGCCCGGCGGGCGGGCGAGGCGGCGGCCCTGCTCATCCGCTCCCGCGCGGGAAGGTGATCTCGACGCGCCGGTTCTTCTTGCGGCCTTCCTCGGTGCTGTTGTCGGCGATCGG
Organism: Streptomyces sp. NPDC048255; assembly: GCF_040652415.1. Lineage (NCBI taxonomy): Bacteria > Bacillati > Actinomycetota > Actinomycetes > Kitasatosporales > Streptomycetaceae > Streptomyces > Streptomyces sp. NPDC048255. The sequence continues at coordinate 23,093 of NZ_JBEZMA010000007.1, read as the reverse complement.
GTAGTCCTCGCTGTACCCGCGGACGTCGAAGACCACGCTCGGATTGGTCACGGTCTTGGCCAGCTCCGCCTGCACGGCGTCGGCCCGCTGCTTGGACAGCTCCTTGCCGTGCTCGTAGCTGCCCTGGTCGTCGGTGAAACCGAAGACCCGGACGCGGGTCGCCTTCTGCTGGTTGATCTCGTTGGCGATGGCCTGGATTCGGGCGGCCGCCTGCGCGTTGAAGACGGCACTGTTCTCGGGGAACAGCACCTCGGACTGCAACGCCATCATGACGGTCTGGTTGGTCTCCTGCCGCCGCTGCTCCCCGCCGAGGTCCTCGACGACCTCGGCGATGTCGAGCACCTTGACGGGCGCGAGCGTCCCGCCCTGCGGGATCTTGAGCCCGGGCGAGTTCGAGTCGATGGGCACGGGCGCGGAGGCGGACGGCTCGGTGCCGGGGGGTGCGGAGGGCTTGACGTCATCGGCGTACGCCGCTGTCGCGCCGATGATGTGGGCCCCGGCGATGACGAGCCCGGCGACGGCCGTGGCCGCGGCGATGCGGTGGCGTTGGGTCACTATGGTCATGGCGTCACCCGGAAATCTTGATGGTTGCCGTGGCGAAGGTGGGCAGGCTGAGCTCAACCTCAGCGGTGGTGTTGGGCGGTGCGGGGAACTGAGCGAAGAACGGCACCGTCTGACCGGTTTCGATGATGTTCAGCCCGGTCGTGCAGAGGCACCTACCGTCAGTGTCGCGGAGCACGTAGTACCGCTTTTTGCCGAGCTTGTCGACCAGGGTCACACCGGCGACGGACACGCCACTGGCGTTGAGTTCGTTTCCACGCCAAGGTGCGGTATTCACATACGGAGCACTACCGTTGTTCTTGAACTGGCCTTCGACGGTCAGGAAACCGCCGCCGTCCCGGGCAGCTTTATTGATGACCAGCGTCATGCCCGCCTCGCCGTTCACAGTCGCCAGGACCTGCGTCGGCTCCGGGCTGGTGCTGCCGCTAGGCACAGGGGTTTGGGAAGCACCGTTCTGCGGCTTGGCTTCAGCAGACTTCTTCGGCTCCTCCGGCTTGCCATCGTCGCCACCCCCGCATCCGGCCAACCCGAGGGTCAAGACCGCTGCAACCGCGACGGCCGCTCCCCCGCGGACCTTCACCATGTGCCGCATGCTCATCAACGCCGTTTCCCTCTTCTGTCGTTCGGTGTCAGTCGACCAGTCGTACAGCGAAAAGTGTCCGCGCCAGGGCGCCCCACGGCTCAGGCTTCGCGGGATCAAACGTGATCACGCCCGCGCCCTTGCATTTGATCTCGACCGACGCGGGCTTCTCCGCGCCGCCCGACGAGGGCGAGGGCGAAGGGGAAGTTGACGGGGAAGCAGAAGGCGACGGGGCAACGATCACGGTGCCCAACTGGCAGCGCGGTTCGACAACTGCCGTGGCGTTGGCGGTACCGCGCTGACCGCTGGTCCCCGGCACCACGGAGTCACCGACGGTTCGTGTGGTTTGCACCTCTACCGTGAACCGAGGAAGGGCACGCTCACAGACAGCGGTCGCGTCGTTCTTCGCGGCGAACTCCCGGGCAGCGCCGCAGGCGCCACCCGCATCCAAGAGCACCCCCTCGAGGACCTGCTTCCATCCTTCCGGCTCCAGTGTGGCGAGGTCAACGCCGGGCACCAGGTGGTCCCTGGCATCGCGGGCCGCCGCAAGTGCGGCCGCGTCTGCCGCTCCTTGAGCGTCACTCCGCACGACAGACGCCTGCCCGACGACGAAGAACGCCAACGTCGCGAAGAGCAGGCCTGCCACCACAACGATGTAGATGGGAAAGGCTTGCCCACGGTCGCCCAGGCTGCCCTTGGGCGTCACCTGCCTGCCGTGATACTCGCAACGGCAGACGTAATCTTGGTCGTGATGGCCTGACCGATGCCCGTCCCGATGATCGCGCCGATGATCACCACGACCACCAGGATGATCCCCAGGTACTCGAACGCCGTCTGGCCCCGATCCCCCGCGCCCTTGCTCCCGTACCGCTTCCGCATCCTTGCCAGGGTGTTCTGCAACATGAGGGGTTCCTCCCGGGCCGGTGCCGCTGTCGATTTGCGGACAGTACGGCCAGTGACCGGTCGTTACCAAGGGTCCCGGGGCCCAATTACGGACCCACTGCGCAGTCCGTCTACCCATGACCGGTCACTCCTGGACGGGCGGTTCCCAGCCAGCGGGCTATGGCCTCGCTGCGGGTGGTGGTCTGGAGTTTGGCGAAGATGCGGTTGATGTGGTTCTTGACCGTCTTCTCGCTGATGAAGCAGGCGGCGGCGATCTGCTGGTTGCTCATTCCGGATGCGATGAGGTCCATGACCTCCACCTCCCGAGAACTCAGGCCGAATTCCACAGAGTTGTGCATGCGCTCAGTAGACTGTGCCACAACTCGTTGCGGTTGCGAAGAGGTACGGAGTTCCGCGAGCAGGGCGCTCGCCGCCGTCGGCGTGAAGTGGGGGCGGCCCTCACGGACGTCGCGGACCGCGCGGAGCAGGTCGTCGGCCGTGAACTCGCCGTGGACCAGGTAGCCGCCCGCGCCCAGCAGCAGGGCCTCGCGGACGATGTCGGCCTCCTGGCTGTACGTCAGCATCAGTACCGGCGCCAGCCGCACGAGGTGGGGCAGGGCCGAGATGCCGTCCACGCCGGGCATCCGGACGTCCAGCAGGACGACGTCCGGCGCGTGCCGGCGGGTCAGGCTGAGGGCCTCGCGGCCGTCCGCGGCCTGGGCGATGACCTCCAGGTCGGGGGAGGTGGACAGGAGCGCGGCCAGTCCCGCCCGGACCACCGGGTTGTCGTCCGCGATCAGCACGTGGAGCGGCATCACGGGCTCCGCTCCGGGGTCAGGGCCGCGACCAGGAGGTCGAGGCGGACCCGCGTACCCGGGCCGGAGCCAGTACCCGTACCCGTACCCGTACCCGTAGCGGGATCAGTGCCCGTGCCCAAGCCGGAGCCGGTGCCCGCACCCTGGCTCCGGCCCTGGCCCGGGCCAGGGCCGGAGCCAGTACCAGTGCCCGCCCCCGGGCCAGTACCCGTACCCCGGACCCGGCCCCGGCCCCGGCCCCGGTCGATCGTGAGGGTGGCTCCGATGGTCCGTGCGCGTTCCGTCATGCCGAGCAGGCCGAAGTGGCCGTCGCGGTGCAGGGCGGACGGGTCCGAGCCGGTGGCGGGGAGGCCGCGGCCGTCGTCCTCGACCGTCACCGTGAGCCGCGGGCCGTCGACGGCGGCCTCGACCACCACGCGCCGCGCGTCCGCGTGGCGGCGGGCGTTCTCCAGGGCCTCGGAGACCACCGCGACGAGGTGCCGGGCCACCGCCGAGGGGATCACCGGCAGGACGCCCGAGACCCTGAACTCCTCGCCGTCCCCGGTGCACAGCGCGCGCAGTTCGGACGCGAGCGAGATCCCCGGGGCGTCGAGGTCGAGGTCCCGGCGGAGGTCGGTCAGCAGGGCGCGGGATTCGGCCGCCGCGCGCCGCGCGGCCCCGGCGATGAGTTCGGCCTGGTGGCGGGCGGCCTCCGGGTCGGTGGTGCGGGACAGGGCGTCGGCCGCCAGGGCCAGGCCGTGCAGGGTCTTGGACACCGAGTCGTGCATCTCCCGGGCCAGGTGGTCGCGTTCGGCCCGTACCGCCTCGGCGACCGCCAGCCGGGCCCGGGTCTGCGTCAGGGCCCGGCCGGCCGCGCCGAAGCGGAAGAGCAGGTCGCGCAGGCAGGCCCCCGCCGCCCCCGCCAGCAGGCACAGCGTGGCCAGCAGCAGCCCCTCGGCCACCAGGGCCACGGCGACCGCCTGGACGGCCGCGTACGGGGCCGAGCCGCGCCAGCCGTAGACCAGCCCGGCCAGCAGCGGGGTGCAGACGCAGACGAGGCCCAGCGGGGATTCGGGCGTCGCCGTGACCAGCAGCAGCGCGCTGAGGGCCATGTCGGGGGCCAGCAGCCAGCGGTGGCGCAGCAGCAGCGGGCCGAACCGCTCCCAGTCACGGAACAGTGCGTACGAGACCATGAACGTGAGCAGCACCGCCCCGCCCACCAGGTACACCGGTCCCCCGGGCGCCGCCCCGCCCAGCGCCAGCGGCGCACCCAGCGCGATCATGACCAGGCGGAAGGCGAAGACCTGGCGGCACAGGGCCTGGAGGGCGTTCACCTGGAGGGCCCGCTCGGGCCCCGCCGCAACGGCGAACCGCCCCGCCGCCGCCCCGGACTCCCCCGCCACGGCGGCAGACCGCCCCGCCGCAGACCGCCCCGCCGCAGACCGCCCCGCCGCAGACCGCCCCGCCGCAGACCGCCCCGCCGCGGACCGCCCCGCCGCAGCCCGTCCCAGGCCCGTCAGTGTCGTGATGCCCAGTGTGGCCGCCATGGCTCACCCGCCTCCGAACATCGCGTCGAAGTCGACGTTCGCCCCGTAGACGAAGCCGCAGACGAGCAGGATGAGCGTGCCGGGCAGCATGAACATGGTGACGGCGAAGGTGGCCTTGGGGACGGCCCTCGCCGCGCGCCGGCGGGCGTTCTGGGCGTCCGTACGGCGCATGTCCTCGGCGATCGCGATCAGCGTCTCCACGATGGGGGAGCCCAGTTCCTCGCCCTGCTGGAGTGCGGTGACGAACTGCGCGACCTGCTCCGAGTCGTTGCGCCGCCGCAGCTCGTCGAAGGCCTGGCGGCGGCTGACACCCATGTCCATCTGCTGCAGGGTGATGCGGATCTCGTCGGACCACGGGCCCTCGTACTTGTCCGCCACCCGGTCCAGCGCCTGCCGGAAGCCGAGGCCCGCGCTGACCACGACGGCCAGCACGTCCAGGAAGTCCGGCAGGGTGCGCTCGATGTGGTCCCGGCGGACCCGGATCGCCGACCACAGGCCGGCCTCGATCCAGAACAGGCCGAAGGCGACCATCAGCAGGGCGGGTACGAGCTGCCCGTTGATCAGCATCGAGAAGGCGCCCAGGGCGCCGAGGAACCCGTACACGGCGCGGCGCGCCGCGTAGCGGTCGATGGTCAGGCCCGCCGGGTTGCCGGCCATGTCGATCTGGCGGCGTTTGCGCGCGACCTGGTTGGGGCCCATCAGGCGCAGGACCAGCGGGGCCCAGCGGATGCCCATGCGGTCGACGACGGAGCCCACCGCCGTGGTGCGTGTGGCGCCGACCTCCAGGGCGAGGGCGAGGTCGGTGGGCAGTTTCACGTCCGCGCGGTAGAGGCGGATGCCGTGGAAGGCGCCGAGGACCGACAGGGCCACGACCAGTGCGAGGAGGAGTGCGGTCATCGTCCCGGCCCCCTCACACGTCGATCTTCGAGAGGCGGCGGATGAGCAGGAAGCCCAGGGTGAACAGGCCGAGCGCGACCAGTACGGCGGTCTGCCCGATGAAGGCACCCGTCATCCGGTCCAGCGCCCCCGGCATCATCATGTCCACCAGCAGCAGGGAGCCCAGGCCCATGGCCGGGACCAGGTACGCGGTCACCGTCACCTGGGACAGCTGGGTGCGGATCTCGCGGCGGGTCTCCTTGCGCTGTTCCAGGGTGACCGTGAGGTTGCGCAGGCTGTCCACGATCGCGCCGCCCGCCCGGGCCGACAGGACGAGCGTGGAGACCAGGACGACCAGTTCGCGCGAGGGCAGCCGTTCGGTGAGCTCGCCGAGGGACTCCTCGATGGAGTGGCCGACCGCGAGCCGGTCGGCGACGCGGGCCAGTTCCTCGCCCGCCGGGGCCTCCAGTTCCTCGGCCGCGAGGCCGATGGCGGTACGCAGGGCCAGTCCGGCCTGGGTGGCGTTGGCGAGGATGCGGGCCAGCTCGGGGAGCTGATTGATGAACCGCTCCGTGCGGCGCGTGCGCTGCCAGTTGAGGAAGGCGTTGGCCGCCCAGACGCCGATCGCGCCCGCCACCGGGCCGAAGAACGGTGCCAGGAACGAGGCCGCGATGAGCCACACCCCGGCGATGCCGGACAGCATGTAGACGAAGAACTCGCCGGGCGTGAGGTCCAGGCCGGTCGTGGCCAGTTTCAGTTCGATCCGCCGGCCCAGTGCGGTCCTGCGCAGGCGCCGGTCCACCGCGGGGAAGCGCCGGCGGCGGCCCGTCGGCTCCGGGGCTCCGCTCGCCGAGAGGCGTTCGATGAGGGCGGCGCGCTGGGCCCGGCCGGCGGAGTACGCGTGCACGCCGAGGACGACGAGCAGGCAGGCCAGGAGCGTGGCGCCGAGGGTCAGGAGGACGATTGGGTTCACAGGGCGGTCCGGGTGATGCGGGTGGCCAGGGGGTCGTCGGGCAGGGCGACGCCGAACGCCTGCGGGATCGGCTGGTTGTTCATGTAGAGGCGTTCGGCGATGCGGCGCGGCAGCGGGTAGTACTCGAAGTAGCCGTGGACGCGCCCGTCCGGCCCCATGGGCTGGGCGGCGAACCGGCAGACGGTCGTGATCCGGAAGGGTTCGCGGCCGTGCGACTCCAGGATGGAGATCTCGGTGACGCGGCGCGAGCCGTCGCCGAAGCGGGTCAGCTGGACGACGACGTTGACGGCGCTGTTGATCTGGTCCTGGAGCGCTTCGAAGGGCACTTCCACCTCGGACATCGAGGCGAGCGTCTGGAGGCGCATCAGGGCGTCCTCCGCGCTGTTGGCGTGGACGGTGGCCAGTGAGCCGTCGTGGCCGGTGGACATGGCCTGGAGCATGTCGAGGGTCTCGCCGCCCCGGACCTCGCCGACGATGATGCGGTCGGGGCGCATGCGCAGGGAGTTGCGGACCAGGTCCCGGATGGTGATCTGGCCCTTGCCCTCCACGTTCGCCGGGCGGGATTCCAGGCGGATCACGTGGGCCTGCTGGAGCTGGAGTTCGGCCGAGTCCTCGATGGTGATGATGCGTTCGCCCTCCGGGATCAGGCCGGAGAGGGCGTTGAGGAGGGTGGTCTTGCCGGTGCCCGTGGCCCCCGAGACGATCACGTTCATCTTCGCCTGGACGAGGCCCGACAGCAGGAGCAGCATCTGTTCGTCGAGCGAGCCGAGGCCGATCATCTCGTGCAGGGTGAAGGCGCGCGGGAAGCGGCGGATGGTGAGGGTGGCGCCGGTCAGGGAGAGCGGCGGGATGATGACGTTGACGCGCTCGCCGCTGGGAAGGCGGGCGTCGACCATCGGATTGGCCTCGTCCACCCGGCGGTTGACGGTGGAGACGATGCGTTCGATGGTCTGCATCAGCTGCTCGTGCGAGGCGAAGCGGATGGGCAGCTGCTCGACGCGCCCGGCCCGTTCCACGAAGATCTGGTCGGGCCCGTTGACCATGATCTCGGAGATCGAGGCGTCTTCGAGGAGCGGTTCGAGCACGCCGAGGCCGAGGGCCTCGTCGACGACGCGGCGGATCAGCTGCGCCCGCTCGACCGTGGAGAGCACGGGGCCTTCGCGGCTGATGATGTGGCCGAGTACGCGCTCCAGCCGGGCCCGGCGCTCGGCGGGCGCGAGCGCGGACATCTCGGCGAGGTCGATCTCCTCCAGCAGCTTGGCGCGGTAGGAGGAGACCAGCCGGCCGTCCTCGCGCGGGCTGTGGCGGTCGTCGGGGGTGTTGACCCGGGAACGCAGGCTCATGGTCCGGTCACCTTCGGGTCGTCGTTGGGCATGACCGCGGTGGCCACCGCGGCCTCCAGGCCGAGTCCGGGCACGATGGATTTGATCTCGATCCTCGCCACCGCGGTCACGGCGTCGGCGTCCTTGGACACCTCGACCGTCGCACCGAGGCTCGCCTTGACCGCCGCCTCGCCCGCGGCCTTGCCGCCACTGCCCTTGCGGGCCTCGACGCGGGCGGCAGTACGGGCGGCAGTGTCGGCCTGCTCGTGGACGTACGCGACCCAGCCCAGCTGGATCCCGCACAGCGCGACGAACAGCAGGATCGGCACGAAGCCGATGTACTCGATCGCCACCTGGCCCCGGTCGGAGCGCATCCGCCGCATCCGCCTCTTCACGTCGTCACTCCTCCTTCTCCATCGCCGCGCCGCCCGTGCCGTCGATCGAACCGAAGTTGAGCGAGGGGTGCAGGACGGGGATGCTGAGGGTGACGGTCGCCTTGTAGATGTCGCCCTGTGCACCGCAGCTCACCTTCAGGTCCCAGGCACCCCCGATGTGTTCCCCGGCCGCCGCCGCGCACGCGCCGTCCCCCTTCACCGCCCCCGCCCGCGCCGCCTCGTCCGCCGCGTTCCCGGCCAGGGAGAACGCGTAGCCGATCAGTACGCACTCCCACACCGCCGCGACCAGCAGCAGGATCAGCGGCACCGTGCCGACGAACTCGATCGCCACCTGGCCGCGGTCCCCCCGGTCGCGGCGGCGGGGTCTGCGCGCCGCCGGCACCGGTCAGCCCTCCCGGCCGCGGCGCAGACGGGCCACCGGGCCGGACACGCGGACCGCCAGGGAGGTGCCCGGCGAGCCGCCGGAACGGGCCGGTCCGGCGGGACCCGCCGAGCCCAGGGCCTTCGGGGAGCCCTGGGCGCCCGCCGCCTCCTCCGGGCCGGCCAGCAGGCCCAGTTCGCCCGCCAGCGTCCACAGGGCCTGCTTCACGGTGGAGCGGTTGTCCAGGTCCTGGACCCGGCCCGCGTCCACCACCGCCTGGAGTTCCTTGAAGGCGGCCGGGACCGGGGTCCGGGTGGCCCGGGTCTTGGTGATCTTCTCGATCAGGGCGGGCTGGATCTCGGTGTGCTTGCTCCAGCGGTTGACGACCAGCGCGGTGTCCTCCGCCTTGCGCACCTGGAGCCGCTCCCACATGCGGACCATCCGCTTCGCGGCCCGCACCGCGACCACATCCGGGGTGGTCACCAGCACCGCCACGTCCGCCGTCTCCACGGCGGCGGCGTTCGCGCCGGTCACCTGGGTCCCGCAGTCGATGACGACGAGTTCGTAGCGGCTGCGCAGCGCCCCGACGATGTGGCGGGCCGCCCGGTCGTCGACCTCCTCGCCGCGTTCGCCGTCCGCCGGGGCCAGCAGCAGGGCCAGGCCCGTGCGGTCGTCGTAGACGGCGTCCTGGAGGACCCGCGGGGAGATGTCCTGGATCCCGGCGAGGTCGGCGATGGAGCGCCGGAACTGCACGTCGAGGTACGAGCCCACGTCCCCGGCCTGGAGGTCCATGTCGACCAGTGCGGTACGCCGTCCCGAGGCGGCCGCGGCCAGCGCGAACTGGACGGCGGTGAATGTGGTCCCCACGCCCCCCTTGGCGCCGGTGACGGTGACCACCCGGCCGCCCGGCCCGGTGAACACGTCGGCCCCGCGCCCCAGGTGGCGGCGTACGCCCACGGACCAGTGGGCGGCGGCCTGGACGCGGGCGGCCAGTTCCTCGTAGGAGAGCGGGAGGCCGACCAGGCCCCGCGCGCCCGAGTCCATCGCGGCGGAGAAGAGGGCCGGTCCGGCGTCGGAGGAGACCAGGACCACTCCCACCGCGGGGAAGCGCAGGGCGACCTCGCGGATGAGCTCCAGGGCGGGGACGGGGCCGATCCGCTCGTGGACCAGGACGACCTCGGGGAGTTCGTCGATGGATTCGGCGGCGAGGCGGGCGAGGGTGTCGAGCAGGGTGGTGGAGTCGGGGACCGGGAGGGCCGGTTCGGCGGCCGGGAGCTGGCTGAGGAGGGTGGCGATGGCGCGGGCGGCGTCCGGGTCGCCGGCCGCGGGGAGGATTCGGGTGGTCATCCGGGCCTGCCTTACTTGTCCCCGTCGAGGGTGTACGTGCGGTCGCTCGGGCTCGGCGCCGAGTCGGTGCCGGGGGCCACCAGCGCCAGGCGCACGTGCTCCGCGAAGGACTCGGCGTACGCGACGCGCTGGGTGTCCTTGGTGTTGAGGGCGAAGGTGATCGGGACGGCCTCGGCCGGGCCGTTGCGGTCGCTGTTCTTCTCCAGGGCGGTGAGCTTGCCGACGCCCAGGACGCGGGCGTTGGCGACGATGATCACCGACCGGGAGGGGTCGGTGTCCTTGGCGCCCTTGAAGGTGGCGATGATGTTGACCTTCGCGCCGGAGGTGATCTTGCCCGCCACGCCGGTCGCCGCGTCGATCATGATGGCGATCTCCTGCTCGCCGGGCTGGAGCTGCGGCCGGTCGACGAACATGTCCGACTGGAGCAGCGAGCCCTTCTTCAGGGTGGTGAGCGCGATCTTGTCCTTGAGCGCGCCGAGGTCGGTGACGGCGGTCTCGGAGAGCCAGCGCCTGGGCACGGTGATCTCCTCGAACTGCCCTTCCGTCAGGGGGCTGTACGGGGCGATGTCGCCCTTGGCGCGGTACGCGACGACCTCGGCCCCGACCTTGGAATTGACGTCGCCGATCACCACGAGGACGCCGGCGAAGGCCCCGAGCGCGCACAGGACCGACAGGAGCAGCAGGATGACGCCGCGGCGCTGGCGTGAGTTCATGGCCGTACTACCTCGCCGTTCTTCGTTCGATCTTGCGTTCGGGCCGGGCGGATCGGTCGGTGCGGTCGGATCGGTCGGTGCGGGACCGGGCGGTGGCCGCCTCCGCCGAAGGCGGTGACGCCGGCGGTGGCGCCGTGAGCGGCGCGGAGCAGAAGCCGCACCGGTCGCCGATGAGTTCGAGGCCGCACCAGCGGCACTCGTCCCGGCGGACCGAGGCGACCAGCTGGTAGAGGACGTTCGGGTCCGGGATGCCGGCGGCGAACTCGACGAGCTTCTGGGTGCCCCACCAGGCGGGCGAGTCGGCCGGCAGCGGGTTCTCCATGACCCCCTGCACCTGCCAGGCGGGGGCGAGTTCGGCCGCGACCCAGTCGGAGGCGAGCTGTCCGCGGGCGAAGGTGAGGTGGGTGGCGAACTCGGGCCCGGCCGGCATGGCCGCGTCCGCCCCGTGGGAGCCGTGCGAGCCGCGTGAGCGCGGGGAGCCGTGCGTGCCGCGTGCGGTGCGGGAGCCGGCGGAGCCGCCCAGCCTGACCAGGTGCGGCGCCGGGTGGGCGAGTACGGCGAACTGCGCGCTCGGCGACCACGACCTGGCGTGCGCCTTGAGCCCGACCGGGACCCGGTCGAGCTTGGCGACCGAGCCCAGCAGGGCGCCCGCGTAGATGTAGTGGGACAGCAGGCGGGCCGCGGAGGCGATCACTCCGGGGCTGAAGTCGCAGACGCTGAGCTGGCGCAGCTGACGTACCAGCAGGGCGGTCCCCAGCGGCGGCAGATCGATGTCGAGGAGCGCGATCCGGTCGGTTTCCAGGATGGCCCGTACGGTGTGCAGCCGCTGCACGGTGGCGCGGGGCAGCCAGGACGGTACGAGGGCCACGAGGTGGCCGTGCCCCTCCAGCAGCGTGCTGGTCTCGGCGAGCGCGCCCTCCAGGTCGAGGCTCCCGGGCGGGTGCAGTACGGCGGCCCCGGGCGTGTGCCGGTCGGGGGCGGGAAGCACCAGGTCTGCGCTGGTGACAGCGATGGCGGTCGGCACGCGAATCCCCCTGTTCACCCCGTACGCCACGGACGTCCGCACGCCCGTCGCAGACCCCGCGACGCGCTCGTACCGTGCCCGTCGCGTACGCGCACGCACTGCGCGACCGCAAACGATCGACGCCCTTCCCCCTTGCTCCAGCACCATATCCGCGTCACCCCTGGCCGGGCAGGGTCTTGGGAATTCCCGTGACACGAGCACATGTCACAGGTGGCGGGAAACCCGGACAACAAGGATCGGGCATTCGGCCATTTCAAGCCACATTGCAAAGACTCTTGACACCAGGATTGGTCTGGACCAACTTGGCTGCGCAGGCCTTGAGTTGCCCGTCCCCACCGGGCAGGCCCCCACCCGTCCCCATTCCTCCCCCCACCGGAGCCCACGTGAACCGCATACGCTCCCTCGCCCTTCTGGGCGCCGCCACCCTCGCCGCCGGGGGCCTGACCGCCCTCGCCACCGGCACCGCCCAGGCCGCGGACGTCAACGTCGCCCGTAACGGAGGCTTCGAGTCCGGCCTGGCCAACTGGTCGTGTTCGGGCGGCAGCGGCGTCGCCGTCTCCTCCCCCGTCTTCGCCGGCGCCGGGGCCCTGAAGGCCACTCCGGCCGGTTCCGACAACGCCCGCTGCAGCCAGACCGTCACGGTCAAGCCGAACTCGACGTACACGCTGAGCACCCAGGTGCAGGGCTCCTACGTGTACCTCGGCGCGACCGGGACGGGCACGCAGGACGTGTCCACCTGGACCCCCGGTTCCGGCTCCGGCTGGCAGAAGCTCTCCACGACCTTCTCCACCGGACCCAGCACCACCCAGGTCACCGTGTACACGCACGGCTGGTACGGCCAGCCGGCCTACACCGTCGACGAGTTCAGCGTCTTCGGCCCGGACGGCGGCGGGGGCACCGACCCGGGCCCGTCCGTCCCCGGCGCCCCGGCCGGGACCGCCGTTTCCGGCCAGAGCGCGAACGGGCTCACCCTTTCGTGGAACGCGGTCAGCTCGGCGACGGGGTACCACGTGTACCAGGACGGCGTCCGCGTGCAGAGCGTGACCTCCGCCTCCGCCCAGATCACCGGGCTCGCCGCGGCCACCTCGTACTCCTTCCAGGTGAGCGCGTACAACGCGGCGGGCGAGAGCCCCAGGTCCGCCGCGGTGACGGGCACCACGACCGGCGGCGGAAACCCCGGCCCGGGCCCTGCGGTCCCCAAGCACGCACTGACCGGCTACTGGCAGAACTTCAACAACGGGGCGACCGTCCAGAAGATCTCCGACGTCTCCGCGCAGTACGACATCATCGCCGTCTCCTTCGCCGACGCCACCGCCACGCCCGGCGCCATCACCTTCAACCTCGACTCGGCGGGCCTCGGCGGCTACACCGTCGCCCAGTTCAAGGCGGACATCGCCGCGAAGAAGACCGCCGGCAAGTCGGTCATCCTCTCGATCGGCGGCGAGAAGGGCACCATCTCGGTCAACGATTCCGCCTCCGCGAACAACCTGGCGAACTCGGCGTACGCGCTGATGCAGGAGTACGGGTTCACCGGAATCGACATCGACCTGGAGAACGGGATCAACCCGACCTACATGACGCAGGCGCTGCGCTCGCTGTCCGCGAAGGCGGGCCCCTCGCTCGTCATCACGATGGCCCCGCAGACCATCGACATGCAGTCCACCCAGGGCGGGTACTTCAAGACGGCCCTGAACATCAAGGACATCCTCACCGTCGTCAACATGCAGTACTACAACAGCGGCTCGATGAACGGCTGCGACGGCAAGGTCTACTCGCAGGGCTCGGTGGACTTCCTCACCGCGCTCGCCTGCATCCAGCTGGAGGGCGGCCTGGACCCGTCCCAGGTGGGCATCGGCGTCCCGGCCTCCCCGAGCGGCGCCGGCAGCGGCTACGTCTCGCCGACGGTCGTCAACAACGCCCTGGACTGCCTGGCACGTGGCACGAACTGCGGATCCTTCAAGCCCTCGAAGACCTACCCCGGGCTGCGCGGTGCGATGACCTGGTCGACCAACTGGGACGCGAAGGCCGGCCACGCTTGGTCCAACGCGGTGGGTCCGAAGGTCCACGCGCTCCCCTAGGCGGTACGTGTGGGGGTGGCCTGAATCGGTTCGGCGAGCACGAGGGGCGCTTGACCGGGACATGCCACGAGAGCACGCTGTGCGCACGTCCGCACGGCTACCCCCACACTCCCCACCCAGGAGAACGCATGCGGCTACACACCCGCCGGAGGGCCGCCGTCACGGCGGCCCTGCTGGCACTCGCCCTCGGCGCACCCGCCTACGGAATGAGCGCGACGGCATCGCCACCGCCCACCCCGTCCACCGCCACCCAGGACGAGGCCATCGTCCAGTACCGGATCCACGGCCCCTCGACGGTCGCCGACCGCACGGCGCTGCTCAGCTCCGGGGTGTCGATCGACGAGGTGGACGACCACACCGTCGTCGTCAGCGCCGACACCATGCAGGCCAGGGAACTGCGCGCGCGGGGCTACCAGCTCACCGCCCTCCCCGGACCGCCGGACCGCTCCCTGCCCGGCATCGCGGCGGGCACCATGGACTTCCCCTCGGCGGACTCCAGGTACCACAACTACGCCGAGGCGACGGCAGAGATCGACCAGCGCATCGCCCAGTACCCCGGGATCATGAGCAAGCGGGTCATCGGGAAGTCGTACCAGGGCCGCGACCTCTTCGCGATCAAGATCAGTGACAACGTCGCCACCGACGAGGCCGAGCCCGAGGTGCTCTTCACGGCGCACCAGCACGCCCGCGAGCACCTGACCGTGGAAATGGCCCTGTACCTCCTGAAGGAGTTCGGCGCCAAGTACGGCACCGAGTCCCGGGTCACCAACGCGATCAACAGCCGCGAGATCTGGATCATCCCGGACCTCAACCCGGACGGCGGCGAGTACGACATCGCCACCGGCTCCTACCGCTCCTGGCGCAAGAACCGCCAGCCCAACTCCGGCTCCTCCTACGTCGGCACCGACCAGAACCGGAACTGGAACTACAAGTGGGGCTGCTGCGGCGGCTCCAGCAGCAGCAAGAGCTCCGAGACCTACCGGGGCACGGCCCCCGAGTCGACGCCCGAGGTGAAGGTCGTCTCCGACTTCGTCCGCAGCCGGGTGATCGGCGGCAAGCAGCAGATCAAGGCATCGATCGACTTCCACACCTACAGCCAGCTGGTGCTCTGGCCCTTCGGCTGGACGTACAACGACACCGCGCCCGGACTGACCGCCGACGACCTCGCCGTGTTCAAGAAGATCGGCACGAGCATGGCGGCGAGCAACGGCTACACCCCGGAGCAGTCGAGCGACCTCTACATCACGGACGGGACGATCGACGACTGGCTGTGGGGCAGCCAGAAGATCTTCGCATACACCTTCGAGATGTACCCGGCGAGCGCGGGCGGCGGCGGCTTCTACCCGCCCGACGAGGTGATCGACCGCGAGACCTCGCGCAACAAGGAGGCCGTGCTCCAGCTGCTGGAGAACGCCGACTGCATGTACCGCTCGATCGGCAAGGAAGCCCAGTACTGCACCGCCTGACCGCAGGACCCCTCAGGGGCGCCCCACCGCCAGGGGGGCGCCCCGTCCGCGTGCCTCAGCCCAGAACGGCGAGCGCGTCGATCTCGATGAGCAGCCCGGCCGGCAGGCCCACGTACACGGTCGTCCGGGCGGCCGGCACCTCCTTGAGGCCCTGCTCCTCGAAGTAGGTGTTGTAGATCCCGTTCATCTCGGCGAAGTGCGCGGTGTCCGTGAGGTAGACGCGGATCATCATCACGTCGTCCCAGCCCGCGCCGCCCGCCTCCAGCACGGAGCGGACGTTCTCCAGCGTCTGGAGGGTCTGCTCGCGCAGCGTCGGCCCGGCGGGCGTGGGCGGCTGACCGTCCACGTGCGGCAGGAAGCCGACCTGGCCGGCGACCTGGAGGATGTTCCCCTTGCGCACCCCGTGCGAGAACCTCGCGGGCGGCGCCGTGTGGGTGTCGGGGGTGATCGCGGTCTTCTCGGTCATGAACCGTCCTTCTCTACGGGGCCGGAGCCTGAGTAGTCCCGGCTGATGGTGTCGGCGGTACGGAGGACCAGGGGCAGCAGTTCGAGCAGCCCCTCGGCGGAGACGACCACGCTCGGCGCGGAGACCGACAGCGCGGCGACGACCCGCCCGTCCGGCCCGCGCACCGGCGCGCCGAGGCAGTTGAGGGACTCCTCGTGCCCCCCGAGGTCCGTGGCCCAGCCCTGCTCCCGTACGAGGGTCAGCTCGCGGAGGAAGGCGGCGGCGTCCGGGGTGGAGCGGGCGGTGTGGCGCGGGTACTCCAGCCGCCGCGCCAGCGCCTCGCGTTCGGGCTCGGGCAGGTCGGCGAGGAGCAGCTTGGCGACGGCGGCGACGGTGAGGGGGACGGGTCTGCCGATGCGGGAGTACATGCGCACCGGGTAGCGGCTGTCGACCTTGTCGACGTACACGACCTCGTCGTCCTGGTGGAGGGCGAGGTGCACGGTGTGACCGGTGGCCCTGTTCAGCTCCACCAGGTGGGGGTGCGCGATCTCCCGGACGTCCAGGTTCTCGACGGCCTCGGCGGCGAGCGCGAAGAGCTGCGCCCCGAGCCGGTAGCGGCCGTCGGCCTGCCGGTACACGAAGCGGTGCTCGTGCAGGGTGCGCAGCAGGCGCAGCGCGGTGCTCTTGTGCACGCCGAGCTCCGCCGCCACGTCGCCGAGCCCTGCCGGGCCGCGGGCGAGCAACGGCAGGATGCCGAGGGCGCGTTCCACCGACTGGCTCATGCGGCCCCTTCTCGTACGGTCACTGCGAACACCGGCTCCGCCGGCGCCCCGGGCTCCGCCCGGACCCGCGCCTCAATCGCCGGCGGGGCTGGAATTGCCCTGCGGGCCATCCAGCCGCGCCAGGCAGACGGCCTCCGCCGAATCCAGCCCCGCCGGCGTTTGAGGCGCGGGTCCGGGCGGAGCCCCAGCAGCGGTGCCGCACCGGACGGCCGCGCGTTGACCCGTCGTCATCCGGATGTTAGACAGCATGCAGCGGAACACGCAACGACCGTTGCAGTCAACGCAACGCAACACCCGGGAGGCACCCGCATGGCCAGCGACCCCGTCAAGGACCTCGCCGACGAACCGGTCGACCACCGGTTCAAGGGCCTGCCCCCGGACGCCCAGGCGCACGGCCTCACCGTCGGACAGCTCGCCGCCCAGCGCCGGGACCTGTTCGACGGGGGCTACACCACCCCCGTCCTGACCCTCGACTCGGACGCGCTGGAGCACAACCTCCGCGCCCTCGGCGCGTACGCCGCCCGCCACGACCTCGCCTTCGCCCCGCACGGCAAGACCTGCATGTCCCCCCAGCTCTTCCGGCGCCAGCTGGACCACGGGGCCTGGGGCATCACCGCGGCCGTCCCCCACCAGGCCCGCGTCTACCGCGCCTTCGGCATCCAGCGGATCTTCCTCGCCAACGAACTCGTCGACGCCGCCGCCCTGCGCTGGGTCGCCGCCGAACTCGCCGCCGACCCGGGCTTCCGGTTCGTCTGCTACGTCGACTCCGTCCGCGGCGTCCAGCTCATGGACCGGGCCCTCCGGGGCCAGCCGGCCGTCGTCGACGTCGTCATCGAGCTCGGCGCCGGCGAAGGAGCCCGCACCGGGGCCCGCACCGACGAGGACTGCCGCGCCGTCGCCGACGCCGTGGCCGGCGCCGCCGCCCTGCGCCTCGTCGGCGTCGCCGGCTACGAGGCCGAGGTCCCGGACGCCGACCCCGACCGGGTGCACGCGTACCTGCGCCGCCTCACCGGCCTCGCCGTCGAGTTCGACAAGGCCGGCCGCTTCGACGCGGACCTCGACGAGATCGTCGTCAGCGCGGGCGGCTCCGCCTGGTTCGACGCCGTGGCCGACGTCTTCGCCGAGCTCCCCGAGCTGTCCCGCCCCGTGCTCAAGCTGCTGCGCTCCGGCGCGTACGTCTCCCACGACCACGGCTGGTACACCCGCCTCACCCCCTTCAACCGGCACCCCGAAGAGGGCGGCCTGCGGCCCGCCTTCCGCCTGTGGACCCAGGTCGTCTCGCGCCCCTCCCCCACCCAGGCCTTCGTCAACGCCGGCAAGCGCGACATCGCCTACGACCTCGGCCTGCCCACCGCCGAGCTGGTCCGCGACCCGCTCGACGGGACCGAGCGGCCCGCCACCGGGGTCCGCGTCGTCAAACTGTCCGACCAGCACGCCTGGCTGGAGACCGACACGGCCGACACCCTCCAGGTCGGCGACTGGGTGGCACTCGGCATGTCCCACCCCTGCACGATCTTCGAGAAGTGGCCGCTGATCCCGGTCGTGGAAGGCGACGGCACGGTCACCGACTACGTGCGCACCTTCTTCTAGGCCACGGCCGTGGACCTGGTCATCCGCGGGGCCCGCGTCGTCGACGGCACGGGCGGGCCCTCGTACACCGCCGACGTCGGCGTGCACGAGGGCCGGATCGCCGCGATCGGCAGGATCCCGGGCGGGGGCCGCCGCACCCTCGACGCGCACGGCCTCGCCCTCGCACCCGGCTTCACCGACATGCACGCCCACAGCGACCTCGCGCTGCTCCGCGACCCGGACCACTGCGCCAAGGCCGCCCAGGGCGTCACCCTCGAAGTCCTCGGCCAGGACGGCCTGTCGTACGCACCCGCCGACGACCGCACCCTCGGCGAGGTGCGGGCCGCCATCGCCGGATGGAACGGCGGCGGTCCGGGCAGCACCGGCCTCGACTTCGACTGGCGCACCGTCGGCGAGTACCTCGACCGCCTCGATGCGGGCTTCGGGGGCGAGGGCATCGCCGTCAACGCCGCGTACCTCGTCCCCCAAGGCACGGTCCGCGCGTACGCCCTCGGCTGGGAGGACCGGCCCGCCACCCCGGCCGAACTGGACCGGATGCGGCAGCTCGTCGCCGACGGCCTGGCCCAGGGCGCCGTCGGCATGTCCTCCGGACTCACCTACACCCCCGGCATGTACGCCTCCGGCTCCGAACTGACCGAGCTGTGCCGCGTGGTGGCCCGGTACGGCGGCTACTACTGCCCGCACCACCGCTCCTACGGCCACGGCGCGCTGGCCGCCTACGCCGAGATGGTCGACCTGACCCGGGAGGCCGGCTGCGCCCTGCACCTGGCACACGCCACCATGAACTTCGGCGAGAACGAGGGCCGCGCCGGCGAACTGCTCGCCCTGCTCGACGCGGCCCTGGCCGACGGCGCCGACATCACCCTCGACAGCTACCCGTACACCCCCGGCTGCACCACCCTCGTCGCCCTGCTCCCCAGCTGGGCCAACGAGGGCGGCCCGGAGGCCGTCCTGGCCCGGCTGCGCGACGACGCCCAGGCCGAACGGATCCGCCACGCACTGGAGGTGGAGGGCGCGGACGGCTGCCACGGCGTCCCCGTCGACTGGTCGACGGTCGAGATCTCCGGCGTCACCGATCCCGCCTTCGCGCCCCTGGTCGGCACCCGCCTGGACGGCTGGGACACCGCCCGCCGGCTCCTGCTCGGCGACCGGCTCGGGCCCACGGTCCTCCAGCACGTCGGCCACGAGGACAACGTCCGGGCGATCATGCGCCACCCCGTCCACACCGGCGGCTCCGACGGCATCCTCCAGGGCGCGAAACCGCACCCGCGCGCCTACGGCACCTTCCCGCACTACCTCGGCCACTACGTGCGCGAACTCGGCGTGCTCAGCCTGGAGGAGTGCGTCGCCCACCTGGCGGGCCGCCCGGCGGCGCGGCTGCGCCTGCCCGACCGGGGACTCGTACGCGAGGGCCTGCGCGCCGACCTCGTCCTCTTCGACCCGGACACGGTCGCGGCCGGCTCCACGTACGAGAACCCGCGCGCGCTGCCCACCGGCATCCCGCACGTCCTGATCGGCGGACGGTTCGTGATGCGCGACGGGCGCCGCACCGGGGTCCTGGCCGGGCGTTCCGTGCGCCGGACGGCACTCCCGGACTGACACCTACGATGGCGCCATGGTCGCCTTCGTCTTCGCCGCGCTGCTCTTCCTCACCTTCTGCATAAGCGCGCGGAGGGACCGTCGCCGTTTCCGCAACGCCGTGCTCCTCGGACTGACCTGCGTGGCCGTCTCCTTCGCCCTGCTCCTCCAAGTCGCCGCACTGCCGGGCTGGCTGGCGATCGCCGCCCTGCTGATCGTCTTCTCGGTTCCCACGCTCGGCCTCGTGGCCACAGGGGTGTTCCTCGTCGCCAACGGCATGACCATGGTCCGCAAGGAGGGCACGCGCCTGCCCAACCTGCTGTCGCTGCTCGCCGGCCTCGGGATCTTCGCGATGATCACGCTGCTGGCCTTCGTGGGCGCCTCCGACTCCGCGGTCCTCACCGGGGCCGTCGCCACCCTCGCCCTGGTCGTCGCGTACGTCTCCTTCGTGTTCCTGTCCTTCGCCGGGTACGCCTTCCTCTACGGCCGCATCAAGGTGCGCGGCGACGTCGACCACGTGGTGATGCTCGGGTCCGGTCTGATCGGCGGCGACCGGGTACCGCCGCTGCTGGCCTCGCGCCTGCGCAAGGGGCAGCAGATCCACGACGCCCAGATCGCGCGGGGCGGGCGGCCGCCGGTGCTGCTCGTGTCGGGCGGCAAGGGGTCGGACGAGCAGGTCTCCGAGGCCCGCGCGATGGCGGACTGGCTGGTCGCGCAGGGCGCGCCGGCCGAGCACGTGCGGCTGGAGGACCGTTCCCGCACGACCGAGGAGAACATGCTGTTCAGCCGGGAGATCATGGAGGCGGACCTCCCGGGCTACCGGTGCGTGGTGGTCACCAACAACTTCCACGCCTTCCGGGCGGCGATGATGGCCCGCAAGGCCGGGGTCAACGGGCAGGTCGTGGGGTCCCCGACGGCCCGCTACTTCCTGCCGACCGCCACGCTGCGCGAGTTCGTCGCGGTCTTCTGGGAGCACCGCCGGGTGAACCTGGCCATCTGCGGCGCGCTGGTCGCCGTCGGCGCGCTGGCCTCGGTGGCGGCGGCGCTGAGCATCTGACCCGCGGCGTGGCGGGACGCGGGGGCGCCGTGGCTCCCCCCTTGGCAGCCACGGCACCCCCTGTCCCGGCCTGATCGGCGAGACACCCCCCCAAAAAAGTGCGCCCTTAAATGCGCTGCCAGAGCGCCGGGACGTTCGGCGGCTCCCAACCCGTCTGGGCCTGGTGGCCCTGGAGGCAGCGGTAGCCGGCTCCGCCGTAGGTGACGGTGGCGCCGGTCGCGTAGACCGTGCCCGCCTTCCAGGTGCCGCCCGGCTCGGGGTCACCGGGGCCGGGGCCCGGGTCGCTGCCGCTGACCTTGAGGGTCAGGCCGTACGCGGACAGGATCGGGTTCAGCGGCTGGAAGAAGGTGGTTCCGCCGCTGGAGCAGTTGCCGGAGCCGCCGGAGGTCACGCCCTGGGCCTGGCTGCCGGAGATGTAGGAGCCGCCGGAGTCGCCGGGCTCGGCGCAGACCGTCGTACGGGTCACCCCGGAGATGGTGCCCTCGGGGTAGGTGACGCTGGTGTTGTGCTGCTGGATCGTGCCGCAGTGCCAGCCGGTGGTCGAGCCGGAGCGGCACACCGAGGCCCCGACGGGCTGCAGTACCGAGCCTGTGACCTGCACGTTCGCCCCGCCGCTGCCCTTCACGTACGGGGTCGCGGTCCACTGCGCGTTCGCGGCCACCCAGGCCATGTCGCTGCCGGGGAAGACCGAGGCCTGGAAGGACCCCTGCGCGACCTGGTTGAAACCGCTGGTCGTGGTCCCGGCGCGGCCGCAGTGCCCGGCGGTGGCGAAGCCGTTCGTGGTGCCCTTGGTGACCGGGAAGCCCACGGAGCAGCGGCCGCTGCCGTTCATGTAGTAGGCGTCCCCGCCGCGCAGGTCGTACAGCGGGCGCGGGGCCTCGGCCGTACGGACCACCGTGACCAGCGCCGGGTCGGTCCCGGTGGCGGCGAGCAGCCCGGCGGCGGCCCCGGCCTCGGCCTCCTCCACGACCAGGGTGTTGGAGCGCGGGTCGACGTACCGGACCGGGGTCGCGGCGGTGGCGGCCCGGTCCAGGGCGGCCCTGGCGGTGTCCAGGTCGGCCAGGGTGCGGGTGACCACGGCGGCCCGGGCGCCGGCGGCCCGTATCGCCGGGGCGTCGGCGGCGCGGGTGGTGGCCACGGTGAGGGTGCCCGCGTCGGCGCCCTCCACCCAGGCCCCGGCGAAGGCGGCGCCGAGCCGGGCCCGGAGCCGGGCGGCGGTGGCCCCCGCCTCGGCCTCGTGGACGAGCCGGGCCTTGGCCTGCGCGGGGGTGAGGCCGAGGTCGCGCTGCATGGCGGCGAGCAGCTCGGGCGGGGCGTCGGCGGTCCGCAGGGTGGTCGCCGCCGAGGGGGCGGGCGGGGCGGGGTCGGCGGTGGCGCCGCCCGTACCGGCCAGCAGCAGCCCGGCGGCGGCCAGGGCGGTACACGCCGCGCGGGCGTGTCGCTTGAGCATGGGGGGTCTCCTCGGTTTCCGGTGGGGATGGGGCGGGTCTGCGGAAACCGTAGAAATCCGAACCGGCGTGCGGGAGCTGCCAGTTGGCCCCTCCCCCGGCGTTATGGCCGCCGCCGGTGTCCGGCCGACGTGCGTTCATGGGGCCGCCGCCGGAGGATGGGGGCCAGGGGGCACTGAGGAGGTATGCGATGGACAGTGAATCGGACCAGCAGCCGACGCGGTCGGACCGGCTCTTCACGGGCGGGGAGCGACCGTACGACCCCGAGGACCTCGTGATGGCGACAGGCCACGACCCGACTCCGGAGCGGGTCGAGAAGGCCCGCAAGCTGATCGAGAAGGAGGGCCCGCAGGTCATCGAGCGCTACCTCCCGTAGCCGTTGCCGTTGCCGTTGCCCCTGCGGGGGCTTGGCGGGTGGGGCCTGGGCTCTGCGTTGCCCCTGCGAGGGCTCGGCGGGCGCGGGCTCGGCCCTGCCGGTCCCCTGCGGGCAGCTCGGCGGGTACGGCCCCGGCCCCGCCGGGCCCCTGCGGACAGCTCGGCGAGCGCGGCCCCGGCCCCGCCGGGCCCCTGCGGGCAGCTCGGCGAGCGCGGCCCCGGCCCTGCCGGGCCCCTGCGGGCAGCTCGGCGGGTACGGCCCCGGCCCTGCCGGGCTTACCGGCGTACGGGTGTGGGGCGGGGCCGCTCCGGAGCGTCTCCTCGGCTCGCGCACTTAACCCCGGCTGCGAATGCCCGGCCCAGGTTGCGCGCTCGTCCTGCGGGGACCCTCCTGCGCGTCCCCACCCCACGCCCAGGCTCCGGAAGCCAACCCCGCCACCCTCGGAAGCCGTTCCGGGGTGGGTGCCCAGGCTTCGGAAGCCAGACCCGTCACCGCCGGAAGCCGTTCCGGGGTGGGGCCCGGGCTCCGGAAGCCGGCCCCGTCACCGTCGAAAGCCGTGGCGGGGGTGGGCCGGGGCCGCTCCGGAGCGTCTCCTCGGCTCGCGCACTTAGCCCCGGCTACGAAGCTTCCGGCCTGGGTTGCGCGCTCGTCCTGCGGGGACTCTCCTGCGCGCCCCCGTCCCACGCCTCGGCTTCGGAAGCGGGGCCTGGCGGCTGTCCGGGAACTCGGGGTGGAGGGGAGTGGTGCCGCGCAGGGCTGTCCCCGCAGGACGAGCGCGCAACCTGGGTCCCACTTGCGCAGCAGGGGCTCAGTGCGCGAGCCGAGGAGACAGCCCGGAGGGGCACCGCGGACCGACCCCACCGACCAGGCCCCGGCAAAGCCGAACCGCACACCGCCG
>NZ_JBEZMA010000006.1:120872-207152 GCF_040652415.1 Streptomyces sp. NPDC048255 | reverse complement strand
GCAGGCCATCGCGAAGCGACGCGACCGCAGGGAGCGCCCTTGAGGGGCCGGCCCGACACGGAGAGACGATGGGACTGACGGGAAACCCCCAAACCATCTCTGATCGGCTCCCACCGGTACACGCCCCCCAGCCACCGCCCCGCGTCCGAGATCCCGTCCCACCGGTACGGGCCTCCCGGAGCCTCCGCCCCACCCCCGCATCCCGCCCCGCCGCTACACACCCCCCGAAGCCCCGCCCCGCCTCCCTACCCCCCGCCCCCCGAAGCCCCCTACCCCCCGCCCCCCAGTAGCCGCGCCTTCGCCCTGCTGAACTCCTCCGGCGTCAGGTGGCCCTGGCGGGTCAGGTCGGCGAGTTGGGCCAGTTCCGCCGCCAGGCCGGGGCCGGGGGGCGGGGAGTCCGTGCCCGCGGGTTCGTCGGGCCAGGGCTGTTCGTCGGGCCAGGGTGGTTCCTCCGGCCAGGGCTGGTCCGCGGGCTCCGGCTGGGCCGGCGGGGCCGGGGCGGGGCGGTCGGGCGGGGTGTCCGGGTGGACCGTGCCCGCCTCCGGCGCGCCCGCCGCGCGGGCCAGCAGGCCCCGTAGGAGCGGCCGGCCCGGCGGGCGGTCCGCCGGGGTCACCGTCACCCCCACCGGCCGGATGAACATCAGGCCACCCCCGCCCGGGGGCCGGGTGCGACCCGGTCCGGCGGGATGCGGACCGACCCGACGATCCGGCCGCCCGCGGCCCGTACGGCGATGGCCGCGTCCTCGGCCCACACGTGCTCGACCACCAGCAGCAGCGCGCAGCTCCCGCGCTCCAGCAGCCCCGCCGCCTCCTGGACGTCCTCCGGCCCGATCAGCCGCGCCGCCTCCCGGCCCGTCAGCAGCCCCCGTAGCTCCACGAACTCGTCGAACTCCGCCGCGAGTACGTCGCCCGAGGCGGTCCTCGTCGCCACGAGCCCGTCGATCAGCCGGACCACCCCGGTCTTGCGCAGTCCCATCACGGCCTCGACCGCCGGTACCCGCAGCTGCTCCTCCGGGAAGGCGAGGACGATGAATTCCACAGGTCCCATGTGCCTCGGCTCCTCACTCCTGACCGATTCTGACGACTCTTCGGCACACTATGACATAAGCGGACATAGCATCCTTCTGCTTGCTACGTTTCGCGTATGACCGCTCTGACGGCGAAGGTGGCGGAGCCCGCGCCCCCACCTCCCGACGCCCGCGCCCCCAAGCGCCGCGGCGTCGAGCTGACGCTCCTCGCCGGCGCCGTCCTGGTCTCGGTCCTCGGCTACCTCTACGTCGGCCTCGCCACCACCGGCCACATCCCGCGCCCCGCCGCCCGCTACGCCGCCGGCCTCGCCGTCACCGCGCTGCTCGCCCACCTCGCCGTCCGGCTCAGGGCCCCGTACGCCGACCCGCTCGTGCTGCCGATCGCCTTCCTGCTCAACGGGCTCGGCCTGATCCTCATCCAGCGCCTCGACGTGACCACGCCCGCCCACCTCACCGCAGGGGACCAACTGCGCTGGTCCGCACTCGGGGTGGCGCTCTTCGTCCTCGTCGTGGCGCTGCTGCGCGACCACCGCGTGCTCCAGCGCTACGCGTACCTGTCGGTCGCGGCGGCCCTCGCCCTGATGCTCGTCCCGGTCTTCTTCCCGGCGGTCAACGGCGCCCACATCTGGATCCGGTTCGCCGGACTGTCCTTCCAGCCGGGGGAGTTCGCCAAGATCCTGCTCGCCGTCTTCTTCGCCTCCTACCTCGCCGCGAACCGCACCGCCCTCGCGCTCACCGGCCGCCGGCTCTTCTGGAAGCTCCGCCTCCTTCCCGGCCGCGTCCTCGGGCCGATCCTCACCATCTGGCTGCTCAGCGTCGGCCTGCTCGTCCTGGAGCGGGACCTCGGGACCTCGCTGCTGTTCTTCGGCCTCTTCGTGATCATGCTGTTCACCGCCACCGGAAGGATCGGCTGGATCGCGATCGGCCTGGTCCTGGCCGGGGTGGGCGCGTACGCCGTCGGGACCTTCGAACCGCACGTGCACAGTCGCGTGGACGACTGGCTGAATCCTTTCGCCTCCATCGACCGCGGCGAAGGACCCGGCCAGCTCGCCCAGTCCCTCTTCGCCTTCGGCGCCGGCGGCCTGCTCGGTGCCGGGCTCGGCCACGGCCAGTCCTTCCTCATCGGCTTCGCCGCCAAGTCGGACTTCATCCTCGCCACCGCGGGCGAGGAGCTCGGGCTGGTCGGCCTCACCGCGATCCTGCTGCTCTACGGGCTCCTCGTCTCCCGCGGCTTCCGCACCGGGCTCGCGCTGCGCGATCCCTTCGGCCGGCTGCTCGCCACCGGGCTGGCCTCGATCGTCGCGCTCCAGGTGTTCGTGATCGCCGGAGGGGTCAGCGGGCTCATCCCGCTCACCGGCATGGCCATGCCCTTCCTGGCCCAGGGCGGCTCCTCCGTCGTCACCAACTGGATCATCGTCGCGCTGCTGGTCCGGCTGAGCGACAGCGCGCGCAGACCCGAACCGCGGGAGGGCGCCGAGTGATCCGCTACATCCGCTGGTGCGCGTACTTCTGCGCGCTGCTGCTCGTCGCCCTGCTGGTCAACATCGCCCGGGTGCAGGTCTGGGAGTCCGCCGCCTACGGAGCGAACCCGGCCAACAAGCGCCCCGCGATCGAGCGGTACGCCGAACCCCGCGGGGACATCCTCGTCGACGGCCGGCCCGTCACCGGCTCCCGCGACAGCGGCCAGCTGCTGCGCTACGAGCGGACGTACGCCGACGGCCCGCTCTACGCGCCCGTCACCGGCTTCTCCTCCCAGACCTACGGGACCAGTTTCGTCGAACGCGCCGAGGACGCCGTCCTGTCGGGGACGGATCCGGGCCTGTCCGCGTTCCCGCTCTGGTACGACCTGGCGCGCGGCCGGCCCGCCGGCGGGGACGCCGCGACCACCGTCCGGGCCGCCGTGCAGCGGGCCGCGTACGCCGGGCTCGCGGGCAAGCGCGGGGCGGTGGCCGCCGTCGAGCCGGCCACCGGGAAGATCCTCGCGCTGGTCAGCAGCCCCTCCTACGACCCTTCCGTGCTCTCGGGCACGGGGGCGCGGGCCGAGGAGGCCTGGGCGCGGCTGAACGCGGACCCGTCGAAGCCGATGCTCAACCGGGCCCTGCGCGAGACGTATCCGCCCGGCTCCACCTTCAAGATCGTGACGGCGGCGGCCGCGCTGGACGCGGGTGTGGTCACCGATGTGGACGCGCCGACCGAGACCCCCGACCCCTATCCGCTGCCGGGGACCAGCACCCTGCTGCCGAACGCGGCCAAGGGCTGCCAGGACGCCTCGATGGCGGAGGCGGTGCAGTGGTCCTGCAACACGGTGATGGCGAAGATCGGGGTGCGGGTCGGGCTGCGGGGGATGGTGGAGGCGGCGCAGCGGTTCGGGTTCAACGACGAGGGGCTGCGGGTGCCCTCGTGGGTGTCGCGGTCGAACTTCGACACGGACATGAGCCAGGACCAGCTGGCGCTGTCCTCCATCGGGCAGTTCAACACCAAGGCGACGCCCCTGCAGATGGCGATGGTGGCGGCCGCGGTCGCCAACGGGGGCGAGGTGAAGAACCCGTACCTGGTGGACCGGACCACGCAGGACGACGGCGACCCGGTCCGCCGCGCCGACCAGCGCACCCTGGGCCGGGCGATGAACCCGGCCACCGCCCTGCGGCTCCAGGAGCTGATGGTGAAGGTGGTGGAGGACGGTACGGGCAAGAACGCGGCGATCCCCGGCGCGGTGGTCGGCGGCAAGACCGGCACCGCGCAGCACGGCGTCGGCAACGCGGGCACCCCGTACGCCTGGTTCATCTCCTGGGCCAAGGCGCGGGACGCGCCCGTGCCGGGGGTCGCGGTGGCGGTGGTGGTCGAGGACGCGTCGGCGGTCCGGGGCGACATCAGCGGCAACGGAGCGGCCGCGCCGATCGCCCGGGCGGTGATGCGGGCCGCGCTGTCCGGAGGATGAAGCGCCGGGTACGGAGCTCCCGGCGCGGGCTACGTGTCCGCGCCCGAGGCGATCGCGGCCTCGACCTCCGCCATCCGCTCCCGCTCCTCGGCCGCGAACCGCTCGCGGTCCAGGGCCTCGGCGATCTCCTCGTCCTGGCTCATCAGCAGGTCGAGGCTGGAGTCACCCATCTCGAAGACGCCCATGTCCAGGTACGCCTTCTGGAGCCGCTCGCCCCACAGCCCGATGTCCTTCACGCAGGGCACGATGCGGCTGAAGAGCAGTTTGCGGAACAGGTGCAGGAACTCCGACTGCTCCGTGAACTGCTCCGCCTCCTTCCTCGGGACGCCGAAGTTCTCCAGCACCTCCACCCCGCGCAGCCGGTCCCGCATCAGGTAGCAGCCCTCGATCACGAACTCCTCGCGCTCGCGCAGCTCGGCGTCCGTCAGCTGCCGGTAGTAGTCCCGCAGCGCCATCCGCCCGAAGGCCACGTGCCGGGCCTCGTCCTGCATCACGTAGGCGAGGATCTGCTTGGGCAGCGGCTTGTCGGTGGTGTCGCGGAGCATGCCGAAGGCGGCCAGCGCCAGCCCCTCGATCAACACCTGCATGCCCAGGTACGGCATGTCCCAGCGGGAGTCGCGCAGGGTGTCGCCCAGCAGCCCCTGGAGGCTGTCGTTGATCGGGTAGAGCATCCCGACCTTCTCGTGCAGGAAGCGGCCGAAGATCTCGGCGTGCCGGGCCTCGTCCATGGTCTGGGTGGCGGAGTAGAACTTCGCGTCCAGGTCGGGCACCGACTCGACGATGCGCGCCGCGCACACCATCGCGCCCTGCTCGCCGTGCAGGAACTGGCTGAACTGCCAGGAGGCGTAGTGCCGGCGCAGCTCGCCCTTGTCCTTCTCGGTGAGCCCGGACCAGTGCCGCGTGCCGTAGAGGGTGAGCACCTCGTCGGGGGTGCCGAGCGGATCGTAGGGGTCCACCTCGATGTCCCAGTCGACGCGCTTGGCGCCGTCCCACTGCTTGTCCTTGCCCTTCTGGTAGAGCGCGAG
This sequence comes from Streptomyces sp. NPDC048255, assembly GCF_040652415.1. Classification (NCBI taxonomy): domain Bacteria; kingdom Bacillati; phylum Actinomycetota; class Actinomycetes; order Kitasatosporales; family Streptomycetaceae; genus Streptomyces; species Streptomyces sp. NPDC048255. The sequence continues at coordinate 202,161 of NZ_JBEZMA010000006.1, read as the reverse complement.
GAGCCGTTCGCGGCCTCCGTCGTACTCCCAGTTGAAGCGGGCCGAGCCGGAGGCGGGAACCTGCCAGACGCCCTCGCCCGGGCCGTTGGTGTAGAGCTCGTGCGTCGACACTGACGCCACCTCGTCTCACGTACTGCCGTACAGGAGTGGATGGTTGGCAGGGTCACACGTTGGTAGACGGTCGGTCAACAAGTGGTGCGCGGGGGATTGACGGTCTTGCTGACGGGCAGTCTCATAAGCGGTGACCGCCGGTAACTCACCCACGAGGTGTCCGAAGCCATGACGACCGTGACCGATCGAGCCGCGCTGAGGGACGCTCTCGGCCTGCTCAAGGACCGCGAGCAGATCGCCGAGCGGCTGCTCGAATCCTCCGCCAAGCACTCCTTCGACCCCGACAAGGAACTCGACTGGGACGCCCCGGTGATCGAGGGCAAGTACTACTGGCCGCCCGAGCTGCTCTCGCTCTACGACACCCCGCTGTGGAAGAAGATGGGGGAGGAGCAGCGCATCGACCTCTCCCGCCACGAGGCGGCCGCGCTCGGCTCGCTCGGCATCTGGTTCGAGATCATCCTCATGCAGCTCCTGGTCCGGCACATCTACGACAAGTCCCTGACCAGCAACCACGTCCGCTACGCGCTCACCGAGATAGCCGACGAGTGCCGCCACTCGATGATGTTCGCCCGCATGATCCAGAAGGCCGGCGCCCCCGCGTACCCGGTCTCCCGCGTCAACCACAACCTGGCGCGGATCCTCAAGACCGTCTCCACCACGCCCGGTTCCTTCGCCTGCACCCTCCTCGGCGAGGAGATACTCGACTGGATGCAGCGCCTGACCTTCCCGGACGAGCGCGTCCAGCCCCTCGTCCGCGGAGTGACCCGCATCCACGTCATCGAGGAGGCCCGGCACGTCCGCTACGCCCGCGAGGAGCTGCGCCGCCAGATGGTCACCGCCCCGCGCTGGGAGCAGGAACTCACCCGGATCAGCTGCGGCGAGGCCGCCCGCGTCTTCTCGCTCGCCTTCGTCAACCCCCAGGTCTACGAGAACATCGGCCTGGACCGCCGCGAAGCCCTCGCCCAGGTCAAGGCGAGCGGCCACCGGCGCGAGGTCATGCAGAGCGGCGCCAAGCGGCTCACCGACTTCCTCGACGACATCGGCGTGCTGCGCGGGGTCGGCCGCAGGCTGTGGCAGAGCTCGGGACTCCTCGCGTAGGAGGGTTCGTCTAGTCTGCGGGCATGACCGTACGGGCGTACCGCAGGCTGAGCGTCGAGGAGCGGCGGGCCCAGCTCCTCGACGCGGCCCTCTCGCTGTTCGCGCACCGGGCGCCCGAGGAGGTCTCCCTGGACGACGTCGCGGAGGCCGCCGGGGTCTCGCGCCCGCTCGTCTACCGCTACTTCCCCGGCGGCAAGCAGCAGCTCTACGAGGCCGCCCTGCGCTCGGCGGCCGACCTCCTCGAACTCTGCTTCGCGGAACCGCAGCACGGCCCCCTCACCCAGCGCCTCACCCGGGCCCTGGACCGCTACCTGGCCTTCGTCGACGAACACGACGCCGGCTTCGCGGCGCTCCTCCAGGGCGGCAGCGTCGTGGAGACCTCCCGCACCACGGCGACGGTGGACGGCATCCGCCGGGCCGCCGCGCAGCAGATCCTCCTCCACCTCGGGGTGCCCGCTCCCGGACCCCGGCTGCGGATGATGGTCCGCACCTGGATCACGGCGGTCGAGGCGGCCTCGCTGATCTGGATCGACGAGGGCAAGCAGCCCGGTGTGGACGAGCTCCGGGACTGGCTGGTGGACCAGTTCGTCGCCCTGCTGACGGCCACCGCCGCCACCGACGCGGAGACGGCCGCCGCCGCCCGCGCGGCGCTGGCCCTGGAATCGGCGGACGGCCCGGTCGGGGTCCTGGCCCGGCGCGTGATACCGGTGGTCTCGGAGGCGGCCCACCTCCTGTGACACTGGTGGGGTGAGAAGCCAACCGACCCCCTTCGAGGGCGGCCCGATGGACGGCCGGGTCCTCCCGATCCTCCTCGGCCCGACCGGCCACCCCCCGAAGTGGTACGAGATCCCGGTCCCGGCGGCCGACGGTGGCCCCCCCACGGTGCTCCTGTACGAGCGCGTCCCGTCGGGCTACTCGAAGCGGCTGCACCTCCAGAAGGGGTGGAAGTACGTCCACAGCCCGTCGGGCGTGAAGCCGAAGCCCCGCTGGCCCTGGACGAAGACGCCCCGCCCGTAGCGCCGTGGCCGGCCAGGGACCCTGCCGCGCCGGGACCTGGGCCTGGACCCGGGACTGGCCGGGTCAGGGTTCCTGCTGGGCAACCCCGCCGGGGTCCGGCAGGGTCAGGACCGCCAGGGCCCCGCCCCCCTCCGCCGCGCGGAACTCCAGCCGCGCGCCGATCACCGCCGCCTGCCCGACGGCGATGGTCAGCCCGAGCCCGTGCCCCTTCACCCCGGCGCCGGGCTCCGTACGGAACCGCTGCGGGCCGTGCGCCAGCAGGTACTCGGGGAAGCCGTCCCCGTGGTCCCGCACGCTGACCACCGGACCGTCCACCGTCAGGACCACCGGCGCGCGCCCGTGCTTGTGGGCGTTGGCCACCAGGTTCCCCAGGACCCGTTCCAGCCTGCGCCGGTCCGTCTCCACGTGCGCGTCCCGGACGATCACCACCTCGGTCTCCGTCCCGGACGCCCGCACCACCCGCCGTACCAGCCGGCCCAGTTGGTGCAGGTCCGTCTCGACCTGCTCGCTGCGGGAGTCCAGCCGCGAGATCTCCAGCAGGTCCTCCGTCAGCTGCCGCATCGTGCGGACCCGCTCCTGGACGAGCTGCGTCGGCCGCCCCTCCGGCAGCAGCTCGGAGGCCGCCTGGAGCCCCGTCAGCGGCGTGCGCAGCTCGTGCGCGACGTCCGCCGTGAACCGCTGCTCGCTCAGCAGCTTCGCCTGCAGGCTCGACGCCATGGTGTCCAGGGCCCCGGCGACGGTCGCCACCTCGTCCTGATGCCGCGAAGGGTCCTTCGTACGGGGATCCCCGACGCGTGCGTCGAGGTCGCCCTGGGTGATCCGCCGGGCCACCGTCGCCGTCTGGTGCAGCCGCCGCGTCACCCGGGTCACGGCGAACGCCCCCACCAGCAGCGTCCCGCCGATCGCCAGGACCGAGGAGCCGATGATGGCGTTGTCCAGTCCGCTGATCGTGCGCGCGCTCTGGCCGTAGTCGACGACCGTGGCCAGCGCCTTGCCGTCCGCGGGCGCGGCGGCCCACATCATCGGGCGGCCCCCGTAGTCGGCGACGACCGTCCCGCGGTTCCCGCCGAGTGCGAGCGCGCGCAGCCCCGGCGGCAGCCCGTCGGGGTCGAGCCCGGAACCGGGCGGCAGGGCCTCGCCGGCCTCGTACGCGCGGGAGGCGTCGTGCAGTTTGGCGAGGGCCTTCTCCCGCGCCGTGGCCACGGTCTGGCGGGTCACCTCCACGTGCACGAGCACACCCAGCACCGCCGCCAGCGAGCAGCACATCACCACGATGAAGCACGCCGACTTCCAGGTCAGCGTGGCCGTCCAGGCGGGCAGCCGCGGCTTCACGGCGTGCTCAGCACGCTCGGCGTGAGCGGCTCGTCCGGCTCGCCGGGCTCGCGCGGCTCGGGGCTGGGGCTCACCGGGGTCTGGGGGTTCGCGGGCACCCGTACGATCTGCTCGCGCGTCGGCAGCATGCTGCGCTGCTTCTCGTCCCAGGACCAGGCGGTGATCAGCTCGTAGCCGTTGTTCCCGCTCGGGACGCGCAGGATCACGTCCCGCCCGGCCAGTTCCACGGAGATGACGGTCTGTGTGGTCGCCATGATCCGGTTGAGCCGGCCGTCGGGGTCCGCGGTGTACACCCGTACCGACATCATCCGGTCCGGCAGCTCGATGCCGACGATCAGCTCGTCCTTGGAGTTGCCGGTGAGGTCCCGGTAGTACGGCGTCAGCACCGGGCACCTAGCGGCGTCCTGGCCCTCCTTCCCGCACGCGGTGATCGCGGCGGCGGTCTGCGCGGGCATCCCGTCGGCGCCGCTGAAGGCGTCCGGGTGGGTCCGCACCTCGGCCTGGACGAGGGCCAGGGGATCGACCTCGTGCACGTTCTGTTCCCGCACGGGCGGGATCCCCTGGACGTACTCCGGCGGGGCGCCGCCCGGGTCGGCGGGCGGTACGGAGGCCGGCCGGCGGTCGGGCCACAGGTGGACGGGCCCGCTCGCGGTGGGGGTGGGACCGGCGCCGACCAGGCCGCCGGCCTCGCCGCAGCCCGCCAGCAGGGGCAGGAGCAGCAGGGCCGACGGGAGCCACAGGGCCGCCCGGCCCGGCCGGACCGCCCGGGCCTGCGGTGCGGAGGGAGTCGTACGGAAGGGTGAGGTCTTCACAGGCCGCTGCGCCCTTCTGTCCGCGGTACGACGGTCGGTCACGCCAACCTTATGCGGAGTTTCATCCTTTTTGGCCCAGTGGTCCGTCATGCGGCCCGGGGCAGTGTCAGTCGCTCGTACGCCCCCGGCGCAGCATCGCGAAGCCGAGCCCGGCGGCGCCCACCGCGGCGATGCCGCCGCCCGCGGCCAGCAGCAGCACACCCTCGCCGGGTCCGTCGGCCAGCGTCTTCAGGCGCAGCACCTCGCCGCGGGCGGCGGCGACGGAACGGCTGTCGCCGCCGGAGTCGGTGGAGTCGGTGGAGGTGCCGGAGCTTCCGGAGGGGGCACCGGACTCGCCGCGGCCGTCCGCACCGGAGTCCGTACGCGGCACCGAGGCGGCGACGACCTGCCCGCTCCGGGTCCCGGTCTTGTACCCGTCGCCCTCGACGGCGTGGCCGCCGTTCTTCGCGGAGGCGTCACCCACCCAGGAGGTCAGCCGCCCGCCGGAGTCCAGCGCGGCGTGCAGCTCGCCGGCGGAGCCCACGGCCGTGACGCCGTCACGGCTGGTCAGGGTGGCGGCCGTGCGGCCGTCGGCGGTCAGGATGTCGGCCCGGTAGACGCCTTCGGCGATCCGGTAGACCTTCGCCGTGGAGACGCCGTCCGCGAGGGCGAGGCTCTTGACCGGCGTCCGCTGCGGGGCGGCGGAGTGCGCCGCCGAGGCGGCCGGGACCCCCTCGGCGAGAGCCGCGGCGGCGGGAAGCGCCAGCAGACTTCCGGCGCATGCGGTCACGGCGGCGGCGCGAACGAGAGTGCGGCGGCGGACGGTGCTCACGGGGAGTCCTTCGGTGCGTTCAGGGCCTGGCGAGTCCAGGTGACACCAACCTAGGCCCCGGCCGTTGCGGCCGAGCCCCGTTCTTGTAACAGCGAGGCCGCAGGGTCCCGGCGGAGTCGTTACACAACCGGGGGATTGCCGCGCGGCGCTCCGGCTGCTCCCATGGACGCCGGGGGTGAGGGCGATGCGGGGACTCAGAGTGCTGCCGAGCGGCCGGCCCGGCCGCGGCCGGCTGTACGTCAACCTGCCCGACGGCCGTGCGGTGGCCTGGTACGACCGGCAGGCGAACCGGATCAGCGTCCTCGCGGACGACCACCGCGAGGCCGTACTGGAGGCGCTGCGCCCCTACTTGACCGGGACGGTCTCGATCGGCCCGCCCCCGGTCCCCACGGCCGCCGACCTGCTGAGCCTGTCCCTCCCGCCGGACGCGGACCTGGCCCCGAACCGGCCGGGCGAGGCCCTGCTGGGGGAACTGGACCACGGCTCGGCGGGCGCCCGCGCCCGTCACCGCGTCCGCCAGGACCTGGCGGCCCAGCAGCGGATGGGCGACGCCCTCGACGGCCTGGAGGCGCGAGGCTGGCGGATCCTGCACTGCGTCCCCCTCCCCGGGCTGGGCCGCATCGATCACCTGCTCATCGGCCCGGGCGGGGTCCTCTGCGTCCGCACGGTCCCGGGCCGCCGCCAGCGCGCGGCCGTCGGGGACCTCCTGCTCACCGTGGGCCGCGCCGACCCCCGCCCGGACCCCCGCTGGACCCGCCGCGCCGCGGCCCGCGCCACCCGCGCCCTGGCGGCCCGGGTCACCCCGGCCCTGGCGGTGGTCGACGCCTCCCGCGTCGATGTGGCCCCGACCGTCCGCGACATCCGCGTCCTGCACCCGCTCACGGCGGCCCCGGACCTCGCCGCATCCCCGGCCACCCTCGAACTCCCGGTGGTGGAAGCCCTCTTCGCCCGCGCCCGCGACTCCCGCACCTGGCTCCAGCCGACGTCCACCGCACCACGCCCGGGCCCACCCCGGCTCTCGAACGGCGTCGGCACGCCTTGAGGAAGGACACCGTGAAGTAGTCGATCTGCAGGGCCGGCTCGACGAACGAACGGAAGACCTGCAAGCAGCACGGGCTGCCGATCGCGAACTCACCCGAGCACTGGACCGACCCGGGAGATCGGTGTCGGCGTCCTGCGCTCACAGGCGGGGAGGCAGGGCAATCGGGCTCGGTCACCGGCCTTGGCCGCCGGCGGATCTTTCGCATCGCCGTGCGGTGCTGCTCGTGGTGTGATGAAACGGGGGTCCGAGAAGGAGAGAGCGATGACCTCACCGGCAGCGGAGGGGAAGACCGTCGCGGGCCTGGTGTCAGTCCGCCCGTTGGCCGAGGCGGACCTGGATCAGGCCGATGAGATCTTCCGGGTCGCCTTCGGGACGTTCCTCGGGTTCCCCGAGCCGAAGACGTTCTTCGAGACCGCCGATTACGTCCGCACACGCTGGGCGGCCGATCCGCAAGCGGCCTTCGCAGCGACGATCGAGGGTGAACTGGCCGGAACGAACTTCGCCACCAACTGGGGCAGCGTCGGGTTCTTCGGACCGTTGACCGTGCGTCCGGACCTGTGGGACCAGGGCGTCGGCAAGCGCCTCATGGATCCGGTCATGGACTGCTTCGCCACCTGGGGGAACCGCCACCTGGGCCTGTTCACCTTCTCGCAGAGTCCCAAGCACCTTGAGCTCTACCGCCGTTACGGCTTCTGGCCCCGATTCCTCACGGCCGTCATGAAGAAGCAAGTCGCGGGCAGCGCCGCGGTCCCCGGCCGGGTGATGTACAGCGAGCTGCCTGCCGCCGAGCAGCCCGCCTGCCTCGGTGCATGTCGCGCACTGACCGGGGCCGTGTACGAGGGCCTTGACCTGGAACGCGAGATCGTCGCCGTGCACACGCAGGGACTTGGCGACACCATCCTGCTCCAGGGCGGCGGCTCCGAGCTCGATGGCCTGGCCGTCTGCCACTGCGGAGCCGGATCGGAGGCCGGCGAGGACGTGTGCTTCGTCAAATTCGGCGCAGTACGCCCTGGCCCGGAGGCCGCCGACCGCTTCGAGCGACTGCTCGACGCATGTGAGCAACTGGCGGCCGAGCGCGGGCTGAGTCAGCTGGACGCCGGGATGAACCTGGGCCGCCCGGATGCCTATCGGCGCATGATCGACCGTGGTTTCCGCACCGGGCTGCAGGGCGTCACGATGCACCGGCCCAACGAGCCCGGTTACAGCCACCCCGACGCCTACGTGATCGACGACTGGCGCTGAGACCACCCGTCTGGCCACCGGGCTTCTCCTCCTGGTGGACTGCGCCGTCGCCTCGCCCGACCGCCCGACCGCCCGACCGCCCGGACAGCCTCGCGGTGTCGCCGAGTGTCGCGGCGTCTGACCTCGGCTTAGCCTGAGGGTCCCAGGGAAGGAGCGCCGGTATGAGAGCGACCTGGAAGGGGGCCATATCGTTCGGGCTGGTCACGATCCCGGTCCAGCTCTTCACGGCCACGGAGGAGCACGACATCCCGCTGCGCCAGGTGCACGAGAAGGACGGCTCCAGGGTTCGGCTGCGGCGCGTTTGCGAGGCCGAGGACGTCGAGATCCCGTACCAAGAGATCACCAAGGGCTACGAGGCCCCGGACGGCAGCATGATCATGCTGGCCGACGAAGACCTCGCCGACCTCCCCCTCCCCAGCAAGAAGCTCATCGACGTGCTGGCATTCGTAGACGCCGAGACCATTGACCCGCTGATGTTCTCCAAGGCCTACTACGTCGGCACCTCCGACCGCGCGGCCGCCAAGCCCTATGCCCTGCTCAAGCAAGCTCTGACCGAGGCCGGACAGATCGCCGTCACAAAGATCGCCATCCGGTCGAGAGAGTCACTCGCCGTGCTCCGCGTGCACGAGGACACGCTGGTGCTGCAGACGTGTCTCTGGCCCGACGAGGTCCGGCCCGCCGCCGGCGTCGCGCCGGAGGGGGACGTCACGATCCGGCCCCAGGAACTGCAGATGGCCAGGTCCCTCATGGACATGCTGTCCCAGGACTTCGACCTGTCGACCCTCCACGACGAGTATCAGGAAGCCCTTCAGCAGGTGATCGAAGCCAGGCTCCAGGGTGTCGAGCTGCCGCACGAAGAGGAAGCCGCCCCGACGGGTGGCAAGGTCATCGACCTCATGGCCGCCCTGGAGAACAGCGTCCGCGCGGCCAAGGAGTCGCGCGGGGAGCGCGGTGCTGCCGGGGAGACGGAGGCAGAGGTCCGGACCCTGCCCGTCCGCAAGACAGCGAAGAAGGCTCCGGCGAAGAAGGCGGCGCCGGCCAGGAAGGCGACAGGCTCCACGGCGAAGAAGGCCGCCGCATCACCGAAGGAAGCCGACGGGAAGAAGACCACCGCCGCTACGAAGAGCACGGCCAAGGCCACCGCGAAGAAGACCGCGGCCAAGAAGACGACCAAGCGGGCCTCCGCCTGAAACCACCCCGCGCCACACGTCTCGCACACCGACACGCTCACCTGATCGGAATGCCGACCAGGCCGAAGGAGATCGCCCCGTTCCAAATGGATCGCGCGGTTCCTCAATGGATCACACGGTTCCTCCTGATTCGTGGCAGTCTCATCGTATGACGCCGATCACATTGGTGGAGGGCCGTCGCATCGCGCTCAGCAACCTCGACAAGGTCCTGTACCCGGAGACCGGCTTCACCAAGGGCGAGGTGCTCCACTACTACGCCACCGTCGCGGTCCCGCTCCTCGCCCACGTCCACGACCGCCCGGTGTCCTTCCTGCGCTATCCCGACGGCCCGGACGGCCAGCTCTTCTTCACCAAGAACCCGCCGCCCGGCACGCCCGACTGGGTGAAGACCACCCCGGTGCCCCGCTCCGAGGACCTCTCCGCCGAACAGGTGGTCATCGCCGACATGGCCACCCTGATGTGGGCCGCCAACCTGGTCGTGGAGTTCCACACCCCCCAGTGGCCCGCCGGCCGCCCGGCCGTCGCCGACCGGCTGGTCCTCGACCTCGACCCCGGCCCGCCCGCCACCGTGGTCGAGTGCTGCGCCGCCGCGCTCTGGCTGCGCGAGCGGCTCGCCGCCGACGGGCTGGAGGCCTACGCCAAGACCTCCGGCTCCAAGGGGATGCACCTGGCCGTGGCCCTGGAGCCGACCCCTTCCGAGCAGGTGTCGGCGTACGCGAAGCTCCTCGCCCAGGAGGCCGAGCGCGAGCTCCCCGACCTGGTCGTGCACCGCATGGCCAAGGCCCTGCGCCCCGGCAAGGTCTTCGTCGACCACAGCCAGAACGCCGCCGCCAAGACCACCGCCGCGCCCTACACCCTGCGCGCCCGGGCCCGCCCGACGGTGTCCGCCCCGGTCTCCTGGGCGGAGGTCGAGGCCTGCCGGAACCCGGCCGACCTGATCTTCCTCGCCGGAGACATCGCCCCGCGGCTGGACCGCGACGGAGACCTCTTCGCCCCGCTGACCGACCCCGGCCGCGCGGGGCGGCTGCCGGGGGACCGGCCGTGATCCGGGTCGCGCTGGCCACCGCCGTACGCACCCTGCCGCGCGGGGCGGGCCTCGCCTACGAGCCGAAGTTCGACGGCCACCGGCTCGTCGTGCTCCGCTCGGAGCAGGACGTGGTGCTCCAGGCCCGCTCCGGGCGGATCGTCACCAATGCCTTCCCCGACCTGGCCGCGGCCGCACGGCAGTTGCCCGCCGGCACCGTCCTCGACGGCGAGGTCGTGGTCTGGCGCGCGGGCCGGACGGACTTCGCCCTCGTACAGCGCCGGGCGGCCGCCACCGCCGCCCGGGCCGCCGTCCTCGCGCAGAGCCTGCCGGCCTCGTACGCCGCGTTCGACGTACTGGAACTGGCCGGGCTCGACCTGCGCGGACGCCCGTACGAACGGCGCCGGGCCCTCCTGGTCGACCTGCTGCTCCCGCTCGGGCCCCCGCTCCAGCCGGTGCCGATGACGACCGACCCGGAACTGGCCGCCACCTGGTACGAGACCCTGCCCGCCAGCGGTATCGAAGGCCTGGTCGTCAAACGGCTGGACCAGCCCTACCCAGCCGGGCGGCGCGGCTGGCAGAAGCTCCGCCACACGGACGTACGGGACGCGGCGGTCGTCGGATACACCGGGACCCCGCGGCGGCCGCTGGCCCTGGTGCTGGTGCTGCCGGTGGGGGAGGAGACGCCGCTGGTGTCGAGCCCGCTGTCGGCGGCGCTGCGTACGGAGGTGGCGGCGGCCGTGGCCGACCGGGCGGACACCGCCCCGGCGGGGGCCACGGTCACGGCGATCGGGCTAGGGGAGGTCACCTTCCGGCCACTGGACCCGCCGCTCACGGCGGAGGTCCGGCACACCTCGGCGCGCCACCCGCCGCCGGAGGTGCTGCGGCTGCGGACAGACCCCTGACCCGCGGGGGGCGCGGGTCAGGGGATGGTCTGTGGGGCTTCGGGGGCCTGGGTGGCTCAGATGGCTTCGGGTGGCCTGTGTGGTCTGTGTGGGTCTGGGCGGCTCGGGTGGTCGTCGGGGGGAGGAGTCGGCTGAGGGCGGTCAGCTGAGGGTCAGCTGCGGGTGGTCACTACCTTGGGGTGGTCACCTTGGGGTGGTCACCTTGGGGTGGTCAGCTTGGGGTGGTCAGCTGTGGGCGCCGCGCCCCGCGTCCGGCGGAGCCCCCGGCTGGGCGTGCGGTGGTGGCCCCTCCGGATGCTTGAAGCCGGACTCCCGGCGGGCCCTGTCCTCCTCGGGATGGGTGGAGGTGGTGGAGCCGAAGTTTCCGTAGCCCTGCATCTCGTGCGGCCTCAGGCCGCCTTCGGGGATCTCCACGTGCTCGCGTTCCTCGCGCACCTCGTAGACCGCCCCGCCCTCCGGCAGGTGTGGCTGGCTCTCGGCGGTCGGCGGTGCCGGTTCCTGCGCCCGGATCTTCTTGCCCAGCCAGAAGGCGCCGAGGAGGAACCCCGCCACGATGATTCCGACGACCAGGAACCACGCGATGTCGGTGAGGGTCGAGTCCACGCTCAGGATCGTGTCCATGGAGCTATTTTCCCGCACTTCTGTCCGATATGCGCCATTCTGGCCCGGATACGTTGCGGCATTTGGGGTAAGCGCCAGAGGGCCAGAGGCACCCCGAATCCCGAATCCCGACTCCTCGACCCCCGATCCTCGACCCCCGATCTTCGATCCGGAAGGAGGCCCGGAAATGCCCCGTGGATCCTCCCCCAAGCGGGAGCGCCAGTACGAGCACATCAAGGAGAGCGCCGAGCAGCGCGGCGTGTCCGAGAAGCGGGCGAAGGAGATCGCCGCCCGCACGGTCAACAAGGAACGCGCCCGGGCCGGCGAGTCCAAGACCGCGAGCAAGGAATCCCTGGAGGACATGTCCTCCAGTCGGCGCGGAGGCCTGCACTCCCACTCGGGTGCGCAGGGACCCACGTACGAGCAGCTCTACGCGGAGGCCCGCCGCCGCAACATCCACGGCCGCTCGGACATGACCAAGGCACAGCTCAAACGCGCCCTCGGCACGACTTGACCCAGCGCCACGCCCCCGGCGCAGGCCTCACGTAGAGGCCCACGCGCGGATAGTCCGAGGCGCTCACAGAGACGACGGCGCCAGGCAGTGCCCGCCTTCCGTAGGCGAGGACCGTCACGCGACGCCAGGCCACGCGGCGCGAAGCCACAGCCACGCCACGCGGCACCAGGCCGCGCGAGGCGAAGTGTGCGGCGCCGGGCACCAACACCTCTGCGCGCCCGGTGCGGTCAGCCCCGCAGGGGGGTCAGCCCCGCAGGGGACCGTCGGAGTCGCGCAGCGCCCGCGTCTCCCGCCCGCTGAGCACGCCCACGATCTCCGCGCAGATGGCCAGCGCCGTCTCCGCCGGCGTCCGCGCGCCGAGGTCCAGCCCGATCGGCCCGTGCACCAGGCCCAGCTGCGCCTCGCCCACCCCCGCCGCGATCAGCCCGTCCCGGCGCCGCGCTGTGGTCCGCCGGGAACCGAGCGCCCCCACGTACGGGATCCCGAGGTCCAGCGCGGAGCGCAGGGTCGGGACGTCGAAGTCGGGCTCGTGGCTGAGCAGCACCAGACAGGCCGCGTCCCGGTGGTCGTCGAGCGCCTTCTCGGCCCCCGCCGCAGTCTCCACGATCTCGGCGCCCCAGCCCAGCAGGGCGGCCTGCCGCTCGATGATCTCGGCGAGCTCACCGCCGCCGCCGATGACCACGTACGGGGCCGAGGGGTACGCCTCAACGAGCACCAGCCCGGATTCCCCGTACAGCGCGTCCCGCCCGGGCCGCCGCGTGGCCAGCAGCTCGCCGGCCCGCCGCCCCGCATCGTCCCGCGGGGCGTCCGTGGCCCGTACGGCCGCGCTGACAGCCTGGTCGGCGGCCTCGTTCAGCCGGGTCACCAACGCCACCCCGGCACCCTCCCCGAGCAGCTCCCACCACTCGGCCGGGATCGCGGTCAGCGGCTGGAGCAGGATCTCCGCCTGCCCGCCGCAGGTCAGTTTCGCCGCCACGGCCTCGGCCCCGCGCACGGACACCTCGCACACCCGCGCGGTCGCCCCCGGCGCCATGGCCCCGGCCTCGGCGACGAGCTCGGCGTTGAATACCCCGCGGTACAGCGCCCCGACGCACTCCCCCCGCGCATCGACGAGCAGCGCCCCGGCCGGATCCCGCGGCCCGAACCCCTGCTCGGTCACGGGCCGGGCCAGAAACCCGTCCCGCCCCTCGGCCAGCCACTGCCGGGCCGTCTCCACCAGCTCACGCATCTGTGCCGCCCCATCCCATAAGAGCTCACTCCCCGCAAAGCGCCAGGTCAACGGCACAGAGCGGCCTCAACAACCACCCTATGCACACCCCCCACCCCTACCCATCCCCCAATCCCACAGACCCCACCCCACCCCCCTCGTACAGACCACCGGAACCCCACCCCAACCAGCCCCCGAACCCACCCCACCCGGCCCCCCGAACCCCGCCCGCGCGGGACACAATCCCGTCCCACCACCGCGAGGGTGGTTGAGCGCCCTCCTCCTTGACCTACTACCGGGCCGGGCAGGAAGTCCGGGGACGGGGCCATGTCCAACTGGACGACGCGAGCGAGCCGGCACGCCCCAAGCCCCCGAAGATCCCGGGGCCTTCACCGGCTACCGGTGGCCGACCTTGGCCGATGAGGCGAGGCCCGTCCCGCAAAGAGGCCTCGCAGTACGTCACATGGGCGCGCTCGGCACATCCGGCCCCACAGAAGAAGACGACCCCGCCATCAGCGAAGGCGACGATGGCGGGGTCGTCGGGCACTTCCGGCGAAGTGCCCCCGACAGGATTCGAACCTGCGCCGCCGGTCCACGGACAGGCCGCGAACTGGTGAGCTGAAGGTGCGCATACCGCGCCCCCTGTGCGCCCTTGTGTGACAACCCCCTCCGGTCGACGGTTTGGGGAAGTTACTGCTCGGCGCATCGGCGCTTCCTGGGGGAAGGGTGGTACGGCGTGGCTTTGGTGACACCATGGGCGCGCAAGACGTTCGGCGACTTGGCCGAGTCGGTGTCCGAGATCATCCCGGCCTGCCTCGTGCGGGCTCATGAGCGAGCACGAAACGGCCATCAGGGCGTCCATACGCAGACGCTCGAGGCATACGGCCACGGGCTCTATGCGGTCCAGTACGAGGAGTTGCTGGCAGGCCTGGCTCCCCTGCCAGGGTCCGCCTCGGTGCGACTCCAAGCGCGGACCGTGGTGATCCTTTCGGGTCACGTGATCTACCCGATCTGCTACGCCAAACTCGACGCACCGGTGACTTCGGCACGCCTCAAGAGCAACACTGGGCTGCGAGCGGAGCTCATCAGGCGCCATGGCCCTGAGCCGCTTCAGCAAGAGCTGGACCTTGGCCTCGATCTCGATGAACCGGAGCCCCACCGGGCTCTCGCTCAGCTGCCGCCAGACATCGGCCTGGTCCTGGTGGCGTACGCCTGCTCCATGGGGCGTGGCGTGATGAGGGTCGAGTGGGGCTCGGCTGAACTCCGCCGGGAGGATCGGTACCTCGTCTGGCACCGCCATGAGCCGCTTCTGGGGTCGTAGCGGTGGTGACCACGAAGTTGGGAATCACCGAACTTGCCCATGTCATCCGGCTCCTGAACTGCGAAAGCAGGCGCCAGAGGCAGCTCCGTGACTCATCCTGGCACCCGCCCTCGGCAAGTGTCTGGCACACGCACGGTCGGCGGCGGCTGAGCGCTGTCAGTGCCGGGCGTTAGCCTCCCACTACGTGATGGGCCGGTTCGATGGTTCCGCTGAGGAACACGGCGGCCAAGGGGGGTGGCCGGACAGGGGACCCCGAGTCTGCCGGGCTCCGGGAACCCGATGGGGCTCCAACCCCACCCCTCTCTCTCTCTCTCACGAAACTCAGCCGTTCGTTTCAGCGCCTCTGTGCCCGCCATGGCATGTTGTGCGGCATGAACGACGCGATGGACCCCCGCAACCCGGCGGGCATCCGGGTGGGGGACGTCTACGAGGACTGCTTCTTCCACCCGGTTCTCTGCACGGAGATTGACGATGACGGCTGGGTAGTGCTCAGCGGCATCTCGCTCATCGACGGCAGCTTCCCGCGCTCGTGCGACGCCCAGTACTGCTGGCCAATCCGCATTCAGGTCGAAGAGGTCATGACCATCAAGCGGGACCCGGAGGGCTACGCCCGCCGGCGAAAGGCCGAGCTGGACACAGCCGACAGCATCTGATCCGTAGCTCCAGCCGGACTGGTCAACCGCGGCCATTCCGGCCTCGTTGTTGCTTCGCACCCCCGCCAGACGGTCATGAGCTTGGGCAGAATGTCATTCCACAGCAATGCCGGGAGGGCCCTCAGGGATGCAGTCGGTGCGCGAAGTACCTCGACGGCCGCCAGGAGGTGGGCAACCGGCGGACCGAAGATCTGCTGCGCGAGTACGAGTGATCGCGAGCGAGTGCCGATACGGTGCGAGGCCCCTGGACCTGTCCGGGGGTCTTCGGCGTTCCCGTGGCTGACCTGGGGCGATGAGCCAAGATCCGAGCTAGGCCGTCTCTTCCGGATCTTGCCGGGCCCGCGCCGCCCGGCACCGCACCTCGCCGCCCCGGCAAGATCCGAAAGAGACGGCCTAGGAGGCGTCCGCCCCGGCCAGGTCTTCCGCCCGGGCCTGCCCGCGGAAGGCCGCTGGCGGCAGGCCGTAGGCCTCGCGGAACGCCCGGCTGAACGCGGACGCGTGCCGGAAGCCCCGCCGGGCGCCGATGACGTGCACGGGCACCCCCTGGTGCAGCGGGTCCGCCAGGTCCTGGCGTGCCCGCGCGAGCCGCTGGCCCTGAAGGAAGGCCGCGACCGTCGCCCCGTCCCCCTCCTGCTGGAACACCCGGTGGAGATAGCTGACGGAGATGTGGTGGGCGGCGGCGATCGCGGGGACGTCCAGCAGCGGATCGTCGGCGTTGTCCCGGATGAAGGCCATCACGCGGAGCGCCAGGGCGCGCCGGTGCGTCTCCGGGGTCAAGGACCGGTCCGCTTCGAGGACGCCGGCGAAGAGCGAGGCGACGAGATCGGCCAGTACGCCGCTCAGGCGCGGGCCCTCGGCCGGCCGGTAGGACCGGCTGTCCTTGGTCACCTGGTCGAGGAAGGTGGCCAGCAGGGCCCCCATTCCCTCCCTGGCCGAGATGCGCTTGCCGATGACCCGGCCGGCGGTGTGCGGGGGCAGCGGCAGCAGCGCCTTGGGTACCTCGACCCCGATGATCTCGACGGAATGCGGGCCGGAACTGATCTCGAACGGCCGTGATGTGTCACTGGTGTGGATGTCGAACACACCGTGCACCACGGTGTCCTTGCCCAGGGTGACCGCTCCCGCCCCGCGCTTGATCAGCGAGAGGTGGAACGCCTCGGGGTCCGACCTCGCTATCAGCTTCGGTGTGCGCTGGAAGGTCAGGGGGCGGCATTCCATCGGATAGACCGTGATCCCGCCGAGCGAGATGACGCGCTGGTTCACCCAGAAGTCGGCGGCGTGCTCACTGCGCATCTCCATGGGCGCATGCGTCTCCGACATGAGGGCCCGCCAGCTCTCGAAACGGTCGGCGGGCGCTAGTTCCGCGCTGCGGAACGTTCTCTCGGGCAGCATGATCACGGGTTTACACCGGCCGTGGCGGCCCGCGCAACAAGAGCCGGGGCCCCGGGGTGCGGGCGGCGGGGCGACTCTCCGTCAAGACACTGTGCACGCCAGGCCAATGCGCGGTGCTCCGGGGCTTGGCAGAGTGGGCGACGCCGGAGGGTCGGTGAGGGGACGGGAAACCGGAGTCCCCGCCGACGACCGGGGGCCTCTCGCGGTCCCGACACTGAGCTGATGCCGCCCGAGGACGGGGGTTTCGGGCGGCGTCAGCTCAGTGCCGGGACCAGGCCGTCTAGGCAGTTTCCTTCGGATTGCCTCGCTGACCAGATGAAGACGGCGGCGAGGTGGAGTCCGGGGAGGTAGATGATGGCGGTCTTGTCGTAGCGCGTGGCCAGGCCGCACCACTGCTTGAGCTTGTTGATGCAGCGTTCGACGGTGTTCCGCTGCTTGTAGGCCTCGCGGTCGAAGGCGGGTGGCCGGCCGCCGAGCCGCTTGCGGTTGGCGACCTGGTCGGCGGGCTGTGGGATCACCGCCCGGATTCCGCTGCGCCGCAGATGCCGGCGGATCGTCCGGGACGAGTAGGCCTTGTCCGCCAAGACCACGTCCGGGGTGGTTCTGGGACGGCCTGTCTGCCGGGGTACCCGTAAGTGGGCCATGACCTGCTCGGATGCGGGTGCGTCGCCGGCCTGGCCCGGCGTGAGCACGAAGGCCAACGGCCTGCATCGGCTGTCGGCGGCGAGGTGGATTTTGGTGGTCAGTCCGCCGCGGGAGCGTCCGAGTGCATGGTCGTCCGGCTCGTCAGCCGGGTCCCCTTTTGGCGGGCCCCGGCGGCGTGCTGGTGGGCACGCACGATGGTGGAGTCGACCGCGACGACCCAGTCGAGGTCGCCTTCGGCGTCGGCCTGGGTGAGTAGGGCGGTGAATACCTTCGCCCAGGTCCCGTCCGCGGCCCACATGCGCAGTCGGTTGTGGGCGCCGTTCCACGAGCCGAATTCCTCGGGCAGGTCCATCCATGGTGTCCCGGTGCGGTACTTGAACGCGATCGCGTCGATCACCTGTCGGTGATCCCGCCACCGCCCGCCCCGCCGAGGTGTCCGGTCCGGCAGCAACGGCTCGATGCGTGCCCACTGGACGTCAGTCAACGAACACATCAACCAACGATCCGATGATCTGAAGGAAACGGCCTGGACGGAGCGGCTGATGGGCCGGCGGAGCCGGGCTCTGGTTGCAGGTCTATCGCGACCAGTGCGCAACAACGACAAAGACCTGGACTCAGTGGGACTGGGTCCAGGTCTTCATGCTCGGCACTCGTGCCGGTCAGCGGGTGTTTCACGCTGGTCCAGCAGAAGTGCCCCCGGCAGGATTCGAACCTGCGCACACGGCTCCGGAGGCCGTCGCGAAATTCCGAGTTTTCGCAGGTCAGAGAGCTATGTGACGCATTGTCAGGCTCGCGGTCCCGCGCATGTCCCGCCAGATTGAATTGTCCAAAGTGTGCAAGTTGTCAGCTTACGGCCGCATCGCCGGTCTCGCGTAAGCCGCTGGAAATAATCCCACACCCCCGGAGTGTTCCCGCTCGGCAACTACACGAACCGGGGGGTGTCGGGCCTGAAGCTGTTCCATACGACAAACGGCGTGACCGAGGTCACGCCGCATCTGGCCGAGGTCGAGGCTGATGTGCAAGCCCTCGTCGAGAGCGCGATGGAGGTCATGCTCGGGGTCAGGTTCCTCGCTACCGAGTACAGCACCGGCCCCGTGCACGGCGGGCGTATCGACTCGCTCGGGCTGGACGAGAACGGGGCGCCCGTGATCGTGGAATTCAAGCGCGCCACTGACCCAGGGGTCCTCTCGCAGGGCTTGTTCTATATGGCGTGGCTGATGGATCACCGGACTGAGTTCCAGGCCCTGGTCCGCGAGCGCCTCGGGGCGACGGCCGCTTCGCAGGTGCTCTGGAGTGCGCCCCGGCTGATCTGCGTTGCCGGCGGCTTCACCCGCTACGACCTGCACGCGGTCCGCGAGCACCGGCGGTCGATCGACCTGGTCCGCTACCGGCTGTACGGCGACCACCACATCGCACTCGAGACGGTCGCCTCGGCTGCCGCCCAGGGCAAAGCGGCCTCCGGCCCTCGTCGGCGTCATGCTGGTGCGACACCGGACCGGAGGTCGGTCGGGGCGGTGGCGGAGCTGGCGGCGGCGGTGGATGAGGTGCTGCTGGGGCTCGGCGAGGACGTGTCGAAGGTGGAGCGTAAGCAGTACGACGCGTACCAGCGACTCCGGAACTTCGCGTGCGTCACGGCGAGGCAGGACAAGCTCCTCGTGTACCTCAAGGCCGCCCCGACAGCCGTTGACCTCGTACCGGGCTTCACCCGGGACGTGACCGGGCTCGGGCACCATGGGACGGGTGACCTGGAGGTCCAGTTGCGCTCGGACCGGGACGTGGAGCGGGCGGCGGACCTGTTCCGGCAGTCCTACGCCGCGGCCTAGCCATCGCCAGTCCGTTTGCCGTACCACGGCTCGCGGCGGCGAGGTGGGGCCTGCTTGAGGTGTGCATTGCTCTGGGGTCTCTGTGGACGGGCCTTTCGGTGGGTGGACTGTGGACGTGGCGGTGGAGTGCTTCATCATCCGGACGATCCCCGGTTTCGGAAACCGGGGATCGTGGGCTATGTATCGCGCTGCCACGTCCCTGCCGTCGGCGCCGCGCTGCCCGAGTGTCCTGAGGTGCGGCGACCGCTCCGGTGTTGTGTGCTCCGAGATGGCCTGGACACGCCCTTGCGTACATGCGTTCGAGCGGGCAGGGTTCCTGGTTCCGAGCACGTCAGCAGCCCACTTCACAGGAAGCGAGCGAAGACGCCATGCCCAAGCAGGAACACCTCGACAGCGCCGGTTCCTCCGGCTTGCTGATCGCCGTTGAGCACCTGGCCCGTGTGCAGGACCGCTTCGACACCCAGGAGTCCGACCCGACCGGGACGTCTGCCGGCGATGACGGAGAGAACCGCGACGGCCTGAACCACCCCGAGGCGTAGCAGCGCCCCGGTCCCTCGTGGTCCAGCTCCCTACCCCGGGCCCGCCCTGGCGGCGGGCCCGGCCGGCTTTCCCCCTCTGGAGGACGTCGTGCACCACCAGCTTGTCAGCGCCATCGAGTCCGCACTCGGCTGGCACGGCCCCCAGCCGATGGGCAGCGCGTTTGCCCGCGGAGCTCTGCCCGATCCAGGTCTGGCGGCCCGGCTGATGACCCCGGCCCGACTGCTGGACACCATCATGCGGCGCGGCCTGTCGCATCCCCAGTTCCGGGCCTTCCAGAGCGGGCGAGAGCTCCATCCTCACGAGTACCTCACAGACACTGTGACCCGGCGCGGTCAGGGCATCCGGTTCGCGAACATGACCCGCCTCGGGGCGCTGATGCAGGACGGTGCCACGCTGGTGCTCGACGAGCTCGACTTCTTCGACCCGGTGCTGGAGGCGGCATGCCGGGCGCTTCAGTGGTGGTCCAGGGAACTCGTCCAGGTAAACGCGTACCTGACGACGCAGGACGCGGCCGGCTTCGCGCTGCACTGGGACGACCATGACGTCGTGATCGTCCAGCTCGCCGGGGAAAAGTCGTGGGACGTGCGTGGGGCTTCCCGGCCGGTACCGATGTACCGGGACGCCGAGCCCAACAACACGCCCCCGGAGACATCGATCTGGCAGGGCACACTCCGCGCCGGCGACGTCATGCACATCCCACGCGGGCACTGGCACCAAGCCACCCGCACCGACCGTGGGAGCGGCTACAGCCTGCACGTCACGTTCGGATTCGTGAAGCGGACCGGTGTGAACTGGCTGACATGGCTGACGGACCAGTGTCGACGCGAGGAGGTGTTCCGCGCCGACCTCGACCGGTGGGCCCCGGTCGCCGCCCAGGCCGACCAGGAGCAGGCGCTCATGGGTGCGGTCGGCCGACTGGCTGCGGACTTCCCGCCAGCGGCATTCCTGGCCGCCCGCGAACGAGAACGCCCCGCAGCCAGGCACGTGCAGACCGGGGGCCTGTTCGGGCCGCCGAGCGGGCTGGTATGCGTAACCGACTTCCCGCCGCTGATCGAACACGTTGGAGACCACCTTCGCGTCACCGCCTCCGGCCGACAGCTCACGCTCCACGCCAAGGCCGAGCAGGCCATCCGGCTGATGCTGTCAGGGGCGCCGGTCGACATCGAACAGGCAGCCATCGAGACCGGGACCGACGCCCGGGAGCTCGCCGACATCTTGATCCGGGAGGGGCTGTGCGCGGAGCTGACCGACGAGTTGTCCTCGGGCTATACCGGGTGGCTCCGGCCCGCCGTGTCCTCGAACGAGCGCTAGCGGCTGGTGTCCGGGCGGTGGACACCGCCTTCAACTACGACCGCTTCGCCGGCCATCAGGTCCTCAGGCGTGTCGCCGGCCCCCTGCTGGACGAGTTCGAGGTGTCGACGAAGGTCGGCTACTTCCCCGACGGACACAGCCTCGATCCTGTCCGCCTGAACCAGGCTGTCGCCGAATCAGCAGACACCCTGGGCAGGACACCCGACACGGTGCTCCTCCACAACCCCGAGCACGACCCAGACCGCCTCGCCGACGCCTGCGAGACCCTGGCCGCCTGCGTCCGCAGGGGCTTGTGCCGGGCCTGGGGAATTGCGACCTGGGATCCGAGACCGCTCGTCCACGCGGCAGCTGAGGTAAAGGTGAGGCCGGACGTGGTGATGGTGCGCGCCGGCCTCTCCGTATCCGAACCGGTGCTGTACGCCGGGGAGCAGTTCACCACCATGCTCGGCGCGGACGACGTCTGGGGTATGGCACCCTTTGCGGGCAACCCGTCCGATCCGGTCTGGTCGAAGGTCGATGCCACGGTGTTCTTGCAGCCCGGTCAGCAAGCGACCGCCGTGCAGGCCGGACTTGCCGCTGCATTCGCCCTCCCCGCCGTCTCCCGCGTCGCCGTGGGCACATCCTGCCCGGGCCACCTCGACGAGCTCGCCGCCGCTGTCCGGCTCGTGCCGAGCACGCAGATGATCGGCGAGTACCGGGAACTGCTACGGGCCAGGGCCCACGGAAAAGGAGACCTACGTGCAGCCCACCCTGGATGACCTTCGCACCGTTGCGCACGACGACGTCCTGGCCGAGGCCCAGAAGCGCACCGGCCGCGTCCTGGACCCTACCCGTGGCCACTACTCCCGCTTCAACGGCACGGCCGGCTTCGAGACCGAGGTGGGCACGTGGCTACGGCTGGCGTGGTGCCGCCCCGAACGGCTCAGCTCGGCGGCCTGGACCGGCATCGAGGCGTCGGTCGCCGTGCACGGGGTGCCGCGCCCGGAATGGTTCGCCGGCTCCCAATGGCACGATCCGGCCCGGGGCGTGGTGTGGCGGGTCGATGAGATGAGCCTCGCCGCCTCGCCGTCCATCTCCCCGACCGGCAGCGTCGACCGCGACCCAGAGCTACCGCCCACCTGGTGGGTGGAACTCCGCGACGCCCTGGTCGCGCTGGCCGGGCACCCCACGGAGCGGGTCGGTCTCGGCCAGGACCATCTGACCGGACGAATCCGCGAGGCATACGGCGACCAGGTCGACACGACCGTCACCGAGTGGGCATGTGCCCATGGGGACATCGGATGGGCCAACTTGACCGGCCCGGAGTTGACCGTGTTGGACTGGGAGAGCTGGGGCATGGCGCCGGTCGGGTACGACGCGGCCTGCCTGTGGTCGGCGTCCCTCCCCGTGCCGGCCTTGGCGAGTCGGGTGCTGGCAGAGTTCGCCGATGTCCTCGGTACCCGGGCCGGCCGCCTGGCCCGGCTAATGCTGTGTGCCAACGTCGAGCGTGTGCATCGCCGTACGGGGAAGACCACCCCGCTGACCGGGCTGGCCCAGGCGGCGGCGACAGACCTGCTGGAGTCGCTGACCTGAATGTGCCAGTGCCCGGACGCAGCATCCGGAGCGGTGCCGCGTCGTTGCGGACGGCACCGGTCAGCGAACAACACGAGAACGCGGGCAAGGCACGACGGCAGGGAGCCGGGGAACGGGCGCCGGCTGCCGCTGGCGAACGGCCGGATGCCCGGTCGCTTCGTACAGGTCGGAGGCGGCTTCGGTGAGCCGAGCAAGCAGGTCGTGCGGAACACCAGGAGAGAGGCGGATAGCCCAGGCGATCTTATTAAGGTCCTCCCCGCCGTACATGGCCCACCCCTCGTCGTTCGAGCGGGGGGTGTGCTCGAAGGTCATGCTGCGGTTCGGTGCTTGCCAGGTGGTACGCGCCGGGTGGCTAGCAGGGTGCCATCCGGCATCCTGCAGCGCGGAGTGCGGTTCTGTGGCGCTTATGGGGACCGGGGCATCGAGGTGACTCAGCATCGCCTGGATGAGGGGGACGGGGGTGCCGACGGTAACCGTGGCACGCCAAAGCCTCTCGCCGACAGGCCCGTCGTACTCGGCGAACGTCCAGGCGGTGTCCGTGCGATGGCGGGCCTCGTGGTCGAACTCGGCTCTGGAGGTCAGGCTTTCGTGGGAGACGATGGTCGTCTCGTCGCTCCAGGTCCTGTACTTCTCCCACTGAGGGCTGGAGTCCAGGAAGGATGCGAGGAACGCCTCGTGCTCGCCGGGGCCGGCGGTCGGCGGCGCCGCAGCCTTGACGGCCGACGTGGCGGCGGCCCCTGCGAGGTTCCTGGCAGGCGCGTTCTCGTTTCGGATGCTGGCTGTGAGCGCGTTGCGTGCGGATTGCTCGCGTTCGGTTAGAGGAGCGGGGCCGGGACGGACGGCGACGGTGTACAGCTTGTGGAACTCGCCGAGTGCCTCTGCTTCGTCGTCGTACTCCTGGGTGATCTGACGGAGGTGGTTCTCTCCGTGGAGGTGGATGGTGCGGCGAAGGCCGCTGGTGTAGGTGCCGACGGCGACGGTGGTGTGGCCGTCGTCGGCGTGGAGTTGGATGATCAAGCGGCCCTCGGCGATGTCGTCGTGGATGCGCTGGGCCTCGGCGCTCACCTCGCGGACTTCGTCGCGGGTGCACCAGGGGTACGGGTAGTTGCCCCAGGACCACTCCGTGTCGATCTCTTCCTGGAGGGGCGGGGTGATCTCGACGGTGAAGCCATACCGGCTCAGCTGCGTGGCCGCGGCGTTGGCGTAGTACGGCTCCTCGTGATCGATGCGAGCGAGGACCATGGTGTCCGGGCCGGTGCTGCGGAAGCCGAGGTCGTGCAGGTGAGAGCGGGCGGCGTCGCTCGTGGGGCCGGATGTCGTCGCGATGACGCTCGGGTGGTGGTCCGGGTGGAGGGTGAATCGGATGTGGGCGTCGGCGGCGGCGTGAGACATGAGGGGCCTTCGGTTGGGGTGGGTTGGTCATCGGCCGGGCCGGGCCGGGGTGCGCGTGGCGGGGCCGGCTCGTGCGGTCGGGCTGCGGACGGATGGAGTACGCGATGCCGTGGGCTGAGGGGCGGGGGCGTTCTCGACGGGGTAGCTGGTGGCCTGGTGCCAGCGAGCCCGGGTGGATGACAGTGCGGCGAGGGCGCGCCGGCTGCCGGTGGCCAGTTGGTGGACGGAGGTGGCCTGGTCCGCGGTGAGCGTTTCGATGCGGGCCGCGACGGAGGCGGCCTGGCTGAGGAGAGCGCGCTGGAGGATTTTCTGGCCCCAGTGCTCGGGTGCCCCGGCGGGGTGGGAGACCAGGTCGAGGAACTCGGTGGGCCCGAAACCCTTGTGGAGCAAGCCGCGCTGCTGGGCTTCCCACAGCAGGGTGATGGGGTCCACCGGTGCACCCCGGCGGGCAAGTGTGGTCAGGCAGGCGAACAGGGCGGCGTGCGAGGGGACCGTGAAGTCGCTTTCGTGCAGCCACCGCATCCGGGGCAGTTCCTCGGGGTGGGCGGTGGCTGTGGCGAGCAGCATCCGCTCCTGGTCCTCCGCCTCCGTGGACGTCTCCGCTGCCGGTTCGGGAGCAGGCGGGGTCCGGGGCATTGAACCGGGGTGGGAGGGAAAGGCCGTGGCCAGCTCGTCGAGATAGACGGCGAGCTGGTCGGCCCGGGCGAGGACAACCCCGGCCGGGTCGGGCCCGGGGGTACGGGCGGCCTGGGCGAGGAAGCCGGCGTGCTGACGCAGGACGCGGCGGGCGTGTCCGGAGCGGACCATCTGCGCGTAGGCCGGGGCGTGGGCATCGGTGGGGCAGACGCTGATCAGGAGGTGAAGGTAGGCCGCCGTCAGCGCTCGGGCCTGGGGCTGTGCGGCGGCAAGGAGCTGGTTCGGCCACACGGGGCTGGTGCGGTGGACCTCGGGGGCGGGCGGGGACACGGTGCGCATCGCCGCGAACAGTGCGCTGTGGGCGGTGTTGGCGAAGTGCTCGGGCTCGAGGAGCCCGATGGTCTTCAGCCTCTCGGGGACTAGGAGCAGGGCGCCGAGCAGCGCCTGCTCGGCGTAGTGGACCACCGGCGTCGGCGCTGGGTCCTCGGGGAGCTCTGCCTCTGCCTCGGTGCGGGCGTGGTTGGTCATCACGCCGCCAGGACGAAGTCGTCGCGGCTGACCGTGCGTTCCACGTGGGGCGCGATCAAGTGGGCTGCGAGCAGCGGGGGTACCGCGTTGCCGATCTGTGAGAAGCGCTGGCCCTTGTTGCCCTGCCACGGGTAGGACGCCGGGAAGGACTGCAGGATCCCGGCCTCCTCGGCGGTGATCCGGATCGCCGGCGGTTCTCCCTCTGCCGCTGAGCCCGCGGGGGTGGTGGACCGGGTGGTCCAGACGCACTCGTTGGCCCGGTTCCCGAAGAACAGAGTGGCGGCCGGCTCGGTGACGGCGCGGACCGCCGCGTTCGCCTGGCTGTTGCTGCGCAAGACCCAGTCCCCTTCTCCCGCGCAGTGCGGTGACGAGGGCGACGACCCGGCACCGCACCAGCACGGCGATGCGATCTTGGGATTCCGGCCGGGCGTCGGGCGGTGCGGGGGGTTCTGCCAGGCGCCGCGGTCGCGGGCGTCGGACAGCGTCTTGCGGGAGCCGGAGGGGAAGGGTTCCGGTCCGCCGCCGGGACCGCCGCCGGCGCACACGGTGGGCACGGGACCGTCGGTGCGGCCCCAGCCGAGGGCCTCAGCCATGGACACCCACTTGTGCCGGCCGGGCCCGAACAGGGACTCCGGTTCGACGAACTTGGCGTGCGTGGGTTCGGGCGGGACCGCCCGGCGCGTACGGGAGGCGATGAGGATCGCCCGCCGCCGGGTCTGCGGCACACCGAAGTCGGCCGCGTTCAAGATGCCGCTCCAGGCGGAGAACCCCCAGGTGCGCAGCACCGCGGCGTACTGCTTCCACAGCGGTGCGACGTCCGGGACCTCTTCCATCAGCACCCATTCCGGCTGGCCGGCCTGGTGCAGGGCGTGGAGGTAGCGCATCGGCTCGGCGGCCAGCAGCGACCGCGGGTCCTGGCAGGCTGAGAGGAGTTGGGGTCGGGTGTCCCGTCCGGCGGCCAGGTCTGCCACGGCCTGGTGGACGAGGGGCTGGTCGACCAGACCGAGGCGCTTGCCGGCCATGCTCCACGCCTGGCAGGGCGGGCTCGCTATCAGGCCGCGGGTTCGGCCGACGAAGGGGCGGACAGGGTAGAGCGCGACGTCGGTGCGGATCGTGGTCTGCCCGGTTGCCGCACGGGTCTTGCAGGCCCATTCGTCCCACTCCAGGCCGACGTCGCGCACCCCCAGGACGTGCAGGGCGTGCCCCCAGCCGCCCGGACCGGCGAAGAGGTCCAGGACGAGGTCTCTCATACGGCCAGCCCGAAGCCGTCGCGGTCCGGTGAGCTCTGCTCGCCCCGACAGGCCCACGGCGAGCAGCCGTCCACGACCCCGGCTTCGAGTTCCTCGGCGTCCCGTACGTCGGTCTCCTGCTGCAGGGCAGCCCACTCCGCGGCGGTGACATGGTCGATCGGGGCCTCGGAAAGCGGCACCCGGGATCGGTGCAGATAAGCCTGTCCGAGCAGCCGGTTTCCGTTCGCGTTCGCGCGGGCGTTGCCCTGGCGTATGGCCGCGTCGAATTCGACGACATCGGCCCACTCGCCCGGGGAGGAATCTCTGATGATCCGCCACTGGGCATTTCCGTGAAAAGGGCAGCCTAGGCAGCTCGACTTGGGCGTGTCAGCCAAACCGAGGTTGCTCAGATAGCGGACGCAGTCCGACCTTGACCAGCCCATATCGATGAGTGGATGGGCGTTGTGCATGTACTGGACGCCGGAGTCCTTCGCCCGATGGAATTCGTCCGTACTGATGCCGACCCACTGCTCGACGAATACACCCTTCGGTACCCTGGTCGGATAGGGGTATCCGAGGATGTCGCGGATCTTTTTCTTGATCGGTTTGATTTTATATTCACCCGTGCATTGCCGCCGGGTCATCCCTTGCTTTCCGTCCTTATTGAGGATGTAAAGCGGCATGGAGGCGAAACGGTGGCTCGGGTTTAGTGCGTCTTCGCGGATGTTGCCCGAGGACACGCGAACGATCGGGATTCCTGCCGGTGCGGCGACTTCCCGTTCGAGGCGGTCGAGGTGCTCGTACACCTTCCTCGGCTCCCAGCCGGTGTCGGCGAAGACCGCGATGTCGATCTTGGGGAGGGTGCCGTCCGCGGACAGGCACAGCAGGGCCGAGCTTTGAATCCCGGCACCTAGCGACAGTGCGCGCAGGGCCGGGCGGGTGGTGGTCTCGCCGGCGGGAGGCGTTCGTCGGGGCGTGGCGAGGGGCCTGGTGGTGGTGGGGATGGGGGGTCCTTGCGAGGTGCTGCCGTCCGCCGCGGGGCTCGGCGGGATCGGCATGGGGCGGGTCGGGGGGAAGGAGACGCTCGCCGTCAGCGGTTTCGTGCGGGCGCCGGCGCCGTGGGGGCCGGGACTGCGGCGGGGGCCGAGACGGTCGGGGCGGCGGCGGGGGCGGCGAGGAGTGCCGCCACGGCGCCCGTGCCGCCGCGGGTGAGGCCGATGCGGTCTTGAGGCGGCCCGCCGTAGAAGGCGGGCGGCGCGGAGCCGGGCTCGCGTGCGATGAGCCCCTTGCTCTCCAGGGAGCGCAGGGTGCTGATCCGTACCCGGTGGTCGCGGCTGTGGACGTACTCGCGGCCCATGCTCTGGGCCATCACGACATGGCCTCGGGCGGCGGCGTGGAGCGCAGCGAGCTCGGCGGTGTTCAGGCCGTCGGCTGCCGTGGCGGCGGCAGGTCGTCGCCGCTGTGTTTCCCGGGCGACGGTGGCGGCCGACTCGACGACCGCTCCCGCGGCGAGGGCGGTCAGCTCCTGCGCCAGTTGGATCTGGCGGCTGACGCCTTCGGGTAGGCCGGAGTGCTCGGGCGCAGCGGCGAGTGCTTCTTGCGCCTCGGTCAGGTGGCGGGCGGCCTCGCTGCTGAGGTAGGCGAGCTGTTTGATCCGGACCAGGGCGTCGATCAGGTCGGCACTCGCGTACAACTGCTGGTCGTAGACCGACTTGACCGCTGTGAGGGAGTCGTGGGCCAGGTCATTCGCCGAACCGGCGTGGGCTTGCAGGTCTGGAGGTGAATCCGCGGTGGGCCGGATGAGGTCGATGGTGTCGTTGTGCCGTGTGAATTCGCCGGCGAGGGTGAGCAGTCGCTCGACGGGGGTGAGCGGCTCGGGTACGTCGAACAGGAGATCGTCGGGCATGGGCAGGAGGGCTTTCGGTGGGGGCGGTACCGGAGCGGCAGGGGGACGCACGGTGGCGAGTCGGGGTGTCCGGGACGGGGCCGGGTGGTTCAGGGACGGGATCGGACCGGGGCTCCGGCAGTCGGGGCCGGCATGGGGAGGGCCGGCGCCGGTGCGGGGGGAGTGGCGGCGCTCGGTGTGAAGGCCGGGGCCAGCTGCCGCAGTTCGGCGGACAGGTGCTGAGTAAGCGCTTGACTGGTCACGAGGCGGGAGGCCACCGTCTCCGGCAGGTGGTGCCAGCGGGCCTGGTGACGGGCCCGCTCAATGAGTGCGGCGGCGGCCTCCAGCTGGGTGGCGACCTGTCCGAGCACGAGCTTCTGGTCGTCGTCGTGCCCGGTGGCCTGGAGCAGTTCGTCCAGCGCGCCGGGAAGCGGAGGGCGTTCGCCCGGCAGGCCGTACAGCTCGGCGTGCAGGGCGTTGGCGAGGCCGAGTACGGATCCGCCGGATGAGCGGTTTCCGTAGCGGGATTCGGCGCCGCGCAGCAGCCCGAAGTGGACGGTTACGACATGGGGTGGGGGCGGCGGGTCGGTGGAGATGCGGGTGGCGAGGGCGCGGGCGATGTCGGCGGGCGTGGGGCTGCCGGTGGGATCGGTCGGGGACGTGAGAACTCCTGCGGGTGGGTGAGGGCGCCGGCTGCCGGTGGCGGAGCTATCGGCTGCGCGGGGAGCCGGGCTGGGCGGGCAGAGCGGCGCTGGACGCCGACGTGGGAGCCGGGAAGGCGAACGTCGAGGGGCGGACCCGACTGCTCTGGTGCTCTGCCGGTGCGCTGCTGCGTTCGATGGACGCGGCGATGTAGTGGCAGGAGATCGAGGCCAGTTCAAGCTGGTGGGCAGCGTTGTGAAGGTGCAGGACTTCCTGGTGAGACGAAAGGGGGGGTGTCAACGGCGCGGGCCAACGAGGGGCGCTGCCTTCGGCGCCGGTGCCGCAAGGGGAGCGGTGAGGGACGGGCTGCGGGGTGGACGGGGAGCGGCGGCGAGGAGGGAGCGAACGCCGTCGGAGGTGACACGCAGGCCGAAGTGGTCCGGCTGCGTCGGGAGCGGCGTGAGGGTAAGCAGGTCCCTGGAGGCGAGGGCGTCGATCGTGGAGGCCCGTACGGACACGTACGCGGCCAGGGGCGCCACGACTTCGCGCAGGCCGCTGCTCGCCTCGCGAAGGACGCCGTCGCCTCGGGCGAGGGAAGCGAGCGCCTTCCGCTGGGCTTCGCTGATCTTGACGGCGCCCTGTCCCGTCCCGAGGTTCTCGCGGGCGGCGCGGTCGTGGGCGTGGAAGTAGCCCTCGTGCCGCAGCAGAGCGCTGCTGACGAGCTGGACCGCCGACGGGGTCCCGGCCAGGTGGGCGGCAGCCTGCTCCAGGAGGATGCCCGCGGACGCGGTGTCGTTGTGGGCGAGGGCAGAGACGGTGTCCGCCGCGCGTACCGCGGCGAGTGAGGCCGCCTCGGTGAGATGGCGGAGGAGGGCGATGGCCTCTCGGCCGTCGAAGGTGGTCGCCGCGTCGCCCAGCGCGGCCTTGGTGAGCAGCTGGCCGGCGACCAGCGAGGTCTGGTGCAGCGCGCTGGCGGCCCGGACTGTCTCCTGTAGCCGCTCGGGCACCGCGCCGCGTTGCCGCTGGAGCTCATCGAGCCGGAACGCGCTGGAAAGCAGGCGCTGGGTGAGGGTGAACAGTTCGTCGTCGTTGGGGAGTTCGTGAGGCAGGGGGAGCTCCTTAGGGGCGGGGTGCTTGGGCGGGTGCCGTCAGGCGGCCTTCTTGAAGTCGGCTTGCGTGGGCGCGGCCTTGGAGATGGCGCGGGCGGTGATGGCGTCGGAGGCGGCCTTGGACGCCGCGGCGAGTTCACCGGCGCCCGGCTCGAGATACCAGGGGCGCAGGTCGAGCATGGCGGCGCGCAGGCCGGTCGCGAAGAGCAGGGCGGTCCCCTTGGGTAGGGCACGGATCCGGTCCGCGGGCAGGATCCGCTCCTGTCGCATGCTGATCGAGGTGGACTTGCCCGACTCGGAGATGCTGGTGGACTTCGTCTCCACGTCGTGGTCGCCGATCAGCCGGGAGAGCTTGTCCGCGAAGTCCGGGTCATCGATGCCGGACCCGATGACCTTGATCGTGGCTGCGCTCCACATGGCGTCCATCCCCGCGTCGCCCCAGGTTTTCTGCCCCTGCCGGTAGGACTGCAAGATCGTTATCGGGATGATTCCGCGCGAGCCCAGGTGCGAGTACAAGTCGGGGAGGTCGCTGATTTTGCACACATTTGCGGCCTCGTCGAGGATCGCGAGCATGGGCGGGTCGAGACGTCCGCCGGTACGTTCGGCTCGGGCGGTCGCGGCCCGCATCACCGAGTCCGCGCACGCCGCGATCAGCGCAGAGGCTCCGCCGCCACCGTCCTTGGAGAGAAGGAACAACGTGTCGGTGGAGGCTACGAACTCGGCCGGGCGGAACTCCGGTACGTCCTTCTGGGGGGTCACCCAGGCTGCGATGTCGGCGCTGAGCAGGGCGGACGCGTACTGTCTCGCGGTCTCGTAGATGCCGTCTCGGGTTTCCGGCGGGCCTTCTACGGTGCCCTTCAACTGGGCCGCGACGGAGGTGAATCCGTGGTCGCGCAGGATGTCGAGCGGTCGGCGGTCGGCGGGGAACGCGAGCCACTGCATCACGTCAGTGATCGGGCGGTTGTCGAGGGCCGCGGCCAGGAGCAACTGCGCCAAGATGTTGGATCCGGCCTTGGACCAGAAGTCGCCCTGCTGGCTCGCGTCCACGGAGGCGGCGAGGAAGTGGCCGGCGAGCCGGTTTGCGCCCTCCAGGGACTTCGCGTCCGACAGAGGGTTCCACCACATGGTTCGGGGGGCGTGGGCGATCTGCTGAGGGTCCATCGACCACACCCGTCCCACCTTGCAGCGGGCGTCGAAGCAGGTCGTATAGGCGTCACCGGCGGCCTTGTTGCTGGTCAGGAGTACGGCGCCGGGCGCGGCCAAAATGGACGGGATCGCCAGCGAGGTGGTCTTCCCGGAGCGCGGTGCCATGATCGCCACCGCGACGTCCTCGTACCCCATGCGGATCTCGGTCCGGGTCCCCTGGAGGTTGCCCAGGAGGATTCCGGTGTCGGAGGCCGCGATGCGGTCGGCGTCCTTCAGGCTGGGGCGCAGGCTGCGGGCCTTGGCGGTGATCGCGCTGGCCAGCAGCGGCTCGATGTCCCGTGCCTTCGCGGTGCCCTGGACCCGGCGCTTGTTCTTCCCGCCGAAGGTGCCCTTGTGGCGCCTCCACCACACGCCGCCGACAGCGGCGAGGGCGATCAGGGCGAGTACGGGAAGGATTCGGGCACCGATCAGCAGGGACGTTTCTCCCAGGCCGGGCCAGAGTTGGTCGGGGCGTATGAGGGCGTCGGCGGGCCGGTAGACGGCCCAGGGGTGTCCGGTGAGCAGGGCGGTGAGGTTCCCGCTGAGCCAGGCGATGTGGGCGAGGGGGATGGCGACGGCGAACAGGCCCAAGAGGACCTTGAAGGCTATGTCGTAGCCGTCGGATGAGGAGGGGTTGGGCTGGGGCAAGGGCGGCGCTGTTCCGTGAGGGGACGGTGGCGGGAAAGAGGGAGAGGTTCAGCGGGTGCGGCGCGGCAGCGGCCCGCCGGGCGGCTGGGGAGGCAGGGGCTGGCCGGTGTGGTGGGCGGTGAGGCGGTTGATTCGGGCCCACAGGGCGTCCTCGGCCGTTTGGGCGGGGACGCGTTCGCGGGCGATGCCGACGCTGTAGCGCAGGAAGGAGGCCATCTCCTTCTCGTCGCGCAGCAACGGTTCCGGGGACGCGAGGCCGGCGAGGACCGCGGCGATCAGGTGGGGCGGGGTGTGGTCGGAGAAGTACGCCCGCCAGGCCGGTCGGGCGGTCGGCTCGGAGGCCCAGGGGCCGTCGAAGGCGGTGACCTTGATGTGCACGGCGCCGAGGGGGTGGCGTGAGACGGTGACGAACTCGTCGGGTGAGTCGACGCGGTGGTCCAGGATGGAGCGGTGCCATCCGGCCTGTTCCAGGACTTGGAGCGGGTCCGCCGGGCTGTTCACGGCGGGGTTGGTGGTGAGGGCATCGGTGGCGGTGGCGACGATCTCGGCGGGAGTACGAGCGCCGAAGAGCATGGTCCACGCTTTGCCATCGTTGTCGGCCCCGGTGTGGCGCAGGGTCCACCAGTGCTCGTCCGGGCTTGGGTTGAGCAGCAGCTCGGTCTGGTGGTCGCGGCGGGTCAGCCGTACGACCGGGCTGAGCGGGAGGTGCGCTGCCCGCCAGCGGAACGCCTGCTGCAGCGGGGCGGTCACCCAACGGGGGTCCCCGCCGCCGGCCAGGTAGCGCGGAGCGACCTGGGCCAGTACCGGCGGCTTGCCGGGCTCGCTCACTGCTGTCCGTCGGCGGTGACGGTGAGGGCGATGTGGTTGGCGGTGATGGTACGGCGAGCGATGGCGAGGTCGAGGGTGTCGGCGTGGGTGGCGAACAGGCCGACGCGGGCGGAGTCGAGGTCGCCTTCGGGCGGCAGGAGGACCTCGTCGCCTTCCGCCATCAGCCAGGCGGGGCCGTGCACCCACCCGGCGGTCTCCGCGAAGTTGCCGGGGATGGCCCGCTGGGCCAGGGTGCCGGAGGCGGGGGCGTAGAGGATCTTGATGGCGACGGCCTCCTGCCGGGTGGGGGTCAGGTCGGGGGCCTGGCCGACGGCGAGATCGGCGGCGATCCGCGGCAGCGACAGGCCGGTGGCCCGCCAGACCGCCCAGCCGATCCAGTCCCCGCCGATCCGGCCGTTGACCTCGATCACGCGGGGCCCGGACGTGGTGAGCCGCAGCTCCACGTGCTGGATGCCGTTCACGGTGCCGGTCGCCTCCACCGCCGAGGCGGCGATGGGCGCGACGGTGGCCAGCAGCGGGTCGTCGGCGGCCAGGGTGTGGCCGATCTCCTCGAACAGCGGCTCCGGCCCGAGTTCCTTCCGGGTCACCGCCACTGAGGTGGTCACACCCTGGTACGTGACGCACTCGACGCTGACTTCCTCGCCGGACAGGTACTCCTCCACGAGGACGACGGTGTTGTCGCCGCCGTGGAGCTGCACACCTCGGGTGGCGAAGGCGTACGCCGCGGCCAGGTCGTGCTGCGTCTCGGCCTTGGTGACGCCGATGCTGCCGCCGACCGAGGCGGGCTTGACGACGACCGGGTACCCGATGGCCTTGGCCGCAGCCAGCGCCTCGTCCAGGGAGTTCGCTGCGGTGGACTGGGCCGACGGAACGCCGTGGGTGGCGAAGACGGCGCGGCTGGCGGCCTTGTCCCGGCAGGTGCGGACCGACTCCACGCTGGTAGTGGCGAGAGCGAGGTGCTCGGCCAGACGGGCCACTGCGGTCAGATGCCCTTCCGCCCAGGTCACCACGCCCGCGACCAGGTGGCGCGCGGCGAGCGCCTCCCCGGCGGCGAAGAGGCCGGCCTCGTCCTCGAAGTCCTCGACGATCTCGTGGTCGACGACGTGGGGCTGCTCCCAGGTGAGGGGGCCGGTGGTGATGACGGCGACGTCGTACGCGTCGGCGACCTGGCGAAGGCAGTAGCCGCGATAGATGTCGTCACCCGGGGCGACGACGAGAACGAGCGGGCGCAGGGACAAGCGGACTCCAAGGCAGAAGAGAAACGAGAGGGGGCGGTTCAGCGGCGGGTCGTGTGACTGGCGCTGGCGGGTGGAACAGGCGGCGGCGCGAAGGCCGTGATTCGCAGGCCCGGGGTGGTGCGCGCGGCGGTGGTGTGGATCTCCAGGACGGCGCGGCCGTGGACGGACCAGCTGTACAGGGCGCTCCATGCCTCCGCGTTGCGGGCGTCGACTGCAGCATCTCTGGCCTCGGGACTCGCATGAGGATGGGCAGCGAGGAGTTCTCGATACTCCGTCCTGGTGGCTGCTATCTGGTCGAGTGCGTCGCGCAGTTGGGCCAGTTGCCAGGCCCACCGGTTGTGGACGGAGGGAATGGGGATCCGGCCGAGGTCGGCTTCGGCCGCGTCGAGCAGGACGCCGGCCTCCTCGCGCACGGGCTTGAACGCCATCCACACCGCGCGGTCCCGCTCGGCCTTGCGGTCGTCGTATGCCTCAATGTCGTACGGCCAGCCGTCGAGGTCGGCGTGCTCGTCGGAGTACAGGTCCCAGGCGTCGAGCGCTGAGTCCGCCGCGCGGAGGAACACGGACAGGCGGCGGATCATCTCTCGGTGACCGGGGACGGAGACGATGCCGGGGCGAGCGGAGTGGGGCACGGGCGGGCCTTCGGAGGGGTTAAGGGCGCGTTGCGCGGGAGGACGCGGCAGCTGCTGCCGGGGCGGCGGCCGGGGCCGGCAAGCGGGTGGTGAGGCGGGTGCGGCGCTGGGAGCGGCCCCGGGCCTGTGCGGCGTCGATGCGGGTGAAGTGGGCCTCGACCGCCTGCTGGGGCGTGAGCAGGCTGGGCTCCTGCCGGGCGCTGTAGTGATCGAGGTCGTACATGCCGCGCAGGACGGGAGCGTCGGAGACGAGCTGTTCGGCCAGGCCGGCCATGAGGTGGTCCGGGACCGGGCCGCTGATCCACATCTTCCAGACCGGCATGCCTATGTGGTCGGGCTGGGTGATGCGCCACGCGAAGTGGTCGGACGAGTCGTTGAAGATGGGGCGCAGCTCGACGCGGACCGGTAGCTCCGGGGCGGGCGAGAGGGCCTGGCCGGTGCCATCCGGTTGGCGTTCCACAGCCCAACCGGCCTTCTGCATGTGCTCCCACGGGCCGATGTCGCCCCGGCGCGGTCCGTGGAGAAGACCGTCGGTGAATCCAGCGATGATTTCCGCCGGCACCATCCGGTCGAAGGAGGCGTTCCACGTCCAGTCGGCGGACTGGATTCGCCACGGCGAGCCGGAGGCGAACGGATCAATCGCCATCTGGTGCCGGGCCTCGTCGGGGCCGGTCAGGGTGATCCGGGGGTCGCCGGGGGCGGAGGTCAGGGTCCAGCCGGAGGCGAGCAGGGCGTGGGTGACGTGACGGGGGTCGCCGGGTCCCGCGAGGGCGCGGGGTGACTTCTCGAAAGGGATCTTCGTGTGGTGGTCGTTGGCGTAGGAGGCCCGCTGGGCGGGGCTTACTGCCACGGGGCTGCCACGGAGGGTCCGGTACGGACGGGTGCGGTGCGCAGGGGTTCGAGGGTGAGGTCGAGCAGGCGCAGGTCCTGCAGGACGGATGCGGCCTCGATGTACTCGCCCAGGGTCGCCTCGACGGTGTCGGTGCGGGGGACGGTGGTCTCCTGTGCGAGGTAGCGGGCAATGCCGCGCAGGGCTTCGCCGAGGCGGACGGCGGTGCCGGTGTCCGCGTCGACGAGCGCCGCGATCAAGGCGAGGGCCTCGTCCAGGTGTGGGCCGGTCCGCAGGTGTGCGGTGAGGCGGTGCAGGGTGTGTGCGGAGGCACGGATGTCCTCGGCGGTCAGCCGGGTGGTGTGTGCGTCAGCCATCGAAAGCTCCAAGGGATGAGGGCGGTTCAGCGGCGCCGGGGAGCCGGGCGGTTCATCGGGTCCTTGCGTGGCCGGACGCCTTGGTGCCGGTGCGCGCGCGGGAGGAGACCCAGTTGCGGCTCCAGGCTGCGGCGCGGGCGGCGGAGAGACGGGCCTGCTGCCAGGCGCCGAGTTGGTCGGGCAGGACGGACACGGAGGTGACACGGATGCGGTTGCTGAGCGGTACGTGCCCGAGCGGGCGCATCACCGGCTCCGGGTCGGCCAGGGCCGTAGTCAGGGACTGCATCAGGTGCAGCGGGGTGCTTGCGGTGGCCTGCACGTTCCACACGGGCCCGTGCTCGTTGCGGGCGCCGACCCACCAGTGCTCTTGACTTCCGTTCCCGTCGGCCTTGACGTACTGCACGACGGCATGCCGGTCGGGGCTCTGGGCGACGAAGTGGCCGTCCTCCCGCTGCACGCTCCACGAATTCCCGGTGAGCGGCGCCCACACGTTTGGGGCGTGCGCCGAGCGCGGCTTGGTGAGAGCGTCGGTCAGGCCCGCGACGATCTCCACCGGGGTCTGCGGGGTCAGGGTGACCTGCCAGGCCGGCTGATGTCCGTGCGCGGCCCCGTGAACCTGCCAGCCCCCCGGCGGCTGGTAGGCGACGCGCACCATCTGGTCGGGCGAGTCGAAGGCGAGCATCGTGCCGGACTGGCGGGTGATGTCCTTCCACCCCGACGCGCGCATGTACTCGCCGACGTGCCGCAGGTCCCCGCCGCCGGCGAGGTAGCGAGGCTCGACCAGGTAGTGCTGCTGTGCCTGCTGGGCCTGACCCCAGCCGGACCACTGCGCTCTCTTGCTCAACGGTGCCTCCCCCGCGTCACG
Organism: Streptomyces sp. NPDC048255; assembly: GCF_040652415.1. NCBI lineage: Bacteria > Bacillati > Actinomycetota > Actinomycetes > Kitasatosporales > Streptomycetaceae > Streptomyces > Streptomyces sp. NPDC048255. The sequence goes on along the minus strand of NZ_JBEZMA010000006.1, from coordinate 165,976 downwards.
AGGGCGGTGGCCTGCGTGGCCGTCGGAGAGGACGTGGTCAGGGCTCGGCGGGAGGCGATCTCCTCGAACACTTCCTGGTGTTCGTCGAGGTCGAGGGCGAGGTCGTGCAGGGTGTTGGCGGTGCGCCCGAGGGCCAGCCACATCTCCGCGGGGAAGACGCCGCTCTGGGCATGGTGCTTGGTCACGTAGGTGCCGGTGCCGACCAGGGCCGACAGCCTGCCCAGGACGCCGTTCTCGGCGTCCAGGACCTGCTGGAGGATCTGTGCGGCCTGCTGCGGCCCGGCCTGGGACAGGTGCGCGGAGAGCTGGTCGAGCTGACGGGTGATGCTGCCGGTGAGCGCGGTGGCGGGTGGGGTCATGGGCGGTCCAGGGGGCTGTGCAGTACCCACGACGGCGGTCAGCGGGTACGGCGGTGGTTGAGGGCGGCCGGCGCGGCGGCGCGCGGTGGCCGTTCGGGCCGGGGCAGGTCGCTGCCTGCGGCTTTGACTACGGCGGCGCGCAGGTACCGGCGCAGCAGGAAACGGGCGAGCCTCGGGCGGCTGGCGGCGTCGAGCGGTGGGACGCGGCGCCGGTTGCGGGGGGTATCGGTGGATGGCCGGTGCGTACGGGTCACCGGGTGCGGGCGGTGGTCCGGGCACCGGGCGGCGCAGCGGGCAGCGTGGCCTCCGCGGCAGGGCGGGCGGCAGCGCGCAGCACGGTGGCGATACCGAGGCGGGCGAGGCGGGCTCCGGCCGCCTGGACGGCGTGGCCCTGGGACCGGGTGTCATCCCCGGAGAGCACGTACGCGCTTGCCGCGGTGTCCCAGACGAACCCTTCGGAGACCAGGGCTTCGGCTGCCGGCCGGGCGGTGGTGACGGCCGCGAGGGAACCGTCCTCGAGCCAGGTCATCACCACCTGCTGCACCTGAGCACCGGGGGCCGGGAGGGGCTGCGGGGGGTTCATCGCGTTGTGCCGGACCTGGGCGAGAGCGACGTCGTAACGGGGCAGCAGGTCGGCGGCGATGGCGCGGGCGGCGCGCTCGGGGTCGGCAGGCACGGCGATCCCGTCGGGTTCGCGGACCCCGGCGAACGCCTCCGGGGCGGCGCCGGACGGAGCCATGGCGGCCACCAGGAACTCCTCTTCGTGCCGGGGATGGAGGGTGACGTACAGGCGGGTGCCGTCGTCGCGGATGAGGTGGGCGTCTGCGCCCAGGGCGTACTCGGCGAGGGCGGCGGCCACTTCGTTGAGGTCCCAGACCTCTTCGGCATGCAGGAACTGGTCGTCGTGCCGATGGTGTTGGTGATGGTGCACGGTCCAGTTCCCGGGGAGTTCCTCAGAGAGGATGGTGGCGAACGACTCCACGTCGCGGCTGTCGTCGTCGGGCAGGGTGCGGGGGGCGGGCATGGGCTCCTCGAACATGGGGCGGGGGTCATCGGGTCCGTCCGGAGGCGGTAGGCGCGGGTGTGGCCGGCGGGGCGGCAGCGGGGAGGGCTGTGCCCGGCCGAGCTGGGGCCGTGGTGCGGTCGGCGAGTTCTGCGCGGGTATGGAGCAGGTCGGCGGTGATGGGACCGAGCCGGTGCTCGGCCAGGTAGCGCATGCGGGCCGCGACGTGCCGGTCCGCAGGTCCGCCGAGGCCGTCGTAGACGGCGGCCAGGGAGTGGAGGAGCTGGTCAAGGGAGGCGAGGATGCCGTCGTGCGCGGCGGTCACTTCCTCCAGCCGGTCAGACACTTCGGCCGGGCTGGCCGCCTCGCGGATGGCTGCAGCGAGGTTGGCAATGGACCGGCCGTCCGTCACGTAGCGGTCCTGCGTCGTCGGCGTCGCGCATTCGGCGTCGGCCTCGACCTGGTACCCCGCGGCCTGGAGCCGGGCGACGGCGAGCTGGGCCACTGCGGCCTGGTCCGCCGGCAGAACGGTCGGCGACATCCGATGCCAGGTCGCGTCGTGAACTTCACGAAGGAAGAAGGTTCGTTCCAGGATGCCGTGGGCCAGCCCGTCACCGCCGCGGGCGATGATCCGGCCGGTGTCCGTGTCCCGGGCGACCGTGACGGGAGGCGCCTTGCGCGGGGTGACCGGCTCGTTCACCTGGCTGCCACCCGCGATGCTGCAGGCGCCTGTACCGGCCGGGCCGGAGCAAGAGCGGCCGGAGGTGCGGGCGGCTGGAGTCGCGAGGCGATATCGCCCAGCTGCTCCTGCAGCCCGTACAGGCGGCGGGCTGCCCAGAACAAGTCCCGTGCGGCGGCGTCGGTTTGGTCGCCGGGCAGCGCGGCGGCCTGTCGGCCGACCTCTTCCACGAGCTGACGCACCGCTGCAATCGGGCCGGACTGCTCGGCGGCGAGCTGCCGCAGGATGCCCGCGAGCGGGCCGGTCGCGATCGGCACCCGCGGGGAGACGACGTGCTCCAGACCGGGCGCCGGGTCCTGGCGTGCGGAGGTCTGCCGGTGGCTGGAGTGCAGGAGGAGATCAGCCTCGATGTTCCGCGCCTCGGCGACCAGGGTCTGCAGGAGGCGTCGGGGCTGGGCACTCCAGGTGCCGTCGAGGCGGATGAGGTTGGCGATCACGTCCAGGCGGCCGGGCTGGGCCTGGACGGCGATCCACTGGCATGCCTGGTCGTCGCCGGGTGGCGCTATGCCGGCGACACGGGCGATCCGGTAGCCGATCTCGGACCACTCAGCGTGGTTCAGCTCCCGGTCCAGCGGATGCATGTGCGCGGTGACGTGGAGGATTGCGCGCCGGTCGCCGTCGGGCCCGGAGGTGAGCGGGTGCTCCAGCGACGGGTCGGCGAGATGGTCGGCCCACGTCGCCGAGCTCCAGGTCTCGTCCTCATCGGCGTAGTGGTCCAGCCGGTTCGAGTGGGCCACCACCGTGCCACCGGGCTCGGTGGTCAGGCCCTCGGCCATGCTGATTTCCCGTCCGAGCGCCTCGGCGAGGGCTTCATCGGCGGTCACATCACGGGAGTGGATGGCAATGATCATGGTCTCGCTCGGGGGGTTGCATTTCGAGGGCAGAAGGCCGGCGCGTTCGGGGCGGCGGTATGGCCGTGGTCAGCGCCCGGGCCGGGCGTCGGCGACGTGGACGAGCTGGTTGAGGGCGGTCAGGGAGTACCAGCCGCAGTCCACGACCTCCTCGCCGTCCCCGAGGCGCTTGGCCAGGTACTCCCGCAGCGCCTTCTGGTGCATCAGGCACTCCGGGCACCGCTTGGAGAGGTGCACCAGGTAGCGGGGGTGGGCCGTGACGTAGGAGCGGTCGCCGCCGTTGGGGTCGAGCAGCCGCCACCCGTCTTCGTCGGTGGGGGTGTGCCAGGAGGGCGCCACGACCTTCATCGCGTCGCCCCACAGCTCTCCGCCGGCGGCGCCCTTGAGGATCACGACATGCTCGCCGGGGCGGAAGTGCTGGTGGGTGATGTCCCGATCTGGGGTGAGCGGGTCGGGCGGCAGGTAGACGGGGCGGGTCTCGGGCACGGAGGGTCCTCCACGAAGGCGCTGGGCGGCGGTGGAAGACAAAGGGTCCGGAGAATCCCCGGTTTCCGAAACCGGGACTTCGCCGCTATATTCCGCGCCGCGCGCCTACCGGAACGGGTTCTCAGTGGGCCGGTCGCGGTCGTCGGCGGCCTCCAGCAGCTCGGGCAGATCGGTCCCATCGGCCTCGCGCTGGTCGACCCACCACCCGGCCCTCGTCAGCAGCCGGACCTGCTCCTCCAACTGGGCCCAGTCGGCTTCGTCCCAGGTCCCTTCGGTAACTAGGGCGGCGTACGCGCGGGTCACCAGCTGGTGACGGGTGCGCTCACCCCAGCCCAGGATCTTCTCGGGACCCTCCAGGGGCGGCATGTCGAACTGCGTTGCCCAGTCCGCTGCGGCGGCCTGTTCGTCTGCGCGCTTGGCGGCAAGCCACTCCGCCGTGCTGGCGGCATCCGCCTGATGGTCGGCCCGCCAGCAGTCGGTGCACTGCCGGGCGGCGAGCCAGCGGGCGTATCCGGCGCGCTGGTCCGCCGAACGGCTGGACAGGTCATGGGTGTTGGTGTGTCCACAGCTGTGGACGATCTCAAAGGATGTGGGGACTGCCATGTGGTTGTTCCTGCTTTCTGTCTTCTGTGTTGTCTCAGCGTGTTCTGCGGATGGCGTCTGTGGCCGCCGTGGCGATGGCGGCGGGAGCGCTGGAGGGCCGGGGTAGGTGCAGCAAGGTGGTCCCCGGCAAGTGGCGGGACTTCGCGGTGAGGGTGAGCTGGAGTACGGCGCAGCCGGCGGTCGTTAGCTGCTTGACGCGGGTGACGGCTTGAGCGGTTTCGTCGCTGTTGTACTGGGCGTCGGTGACGATCACGAGGAGGCGGCCGGCGCCGGGGCGGCTGAGTTCGAGGCCGTGGTCGAGTGCGTCGATGGCGTCGCCGAGGTTGTGGTTGCCGCCGTTGGCATTGAACGTCGTCACGCGCTCTGGTGCTCGGTGGGTGGGTCGGGTCAATGCGGTCAGGTGCATGTCGTAGGCGATGGTGGCGGTACGTGAGTCGGGGTCGGTCAGGGCTGCTGCGCGTGCCACGATCCAGGCAGCGGACGCGACGGGCGCGCAGGCGGCACGCATGGAGCCGGAGACGTCGACGGCGATACCCACGCGCAGCGGTGGGGTCGGGGAGTTCCGGCGGCGGGTGTGGGTGAACGGTTCCGCGGTGGGGACCGACCCGGCCGCGCGTTGAGCGTCGCGGGCGAGGGCCGCGCGCATGTTGAGGCGGCCGGGCGGGGTGGGGCTGGTGGTCCGTTCCTCGGTCCGCTCGCGGTAGGCGGCGGCACGCAGGGCGCGGCTCAGGCGTGCGGCGGCATTCTGCTCGGCGGCGGTGGGCCTGCGGGTGCCGGTGACCGGGTTGCTGTACGGCGCCGGTTTGCCGTCGGGGGTGACGGTGGTGCCGCGGGCGTTGAAGACCGACTTGGCGGTGGCGGCGGCTTTGCGACGCTGGCCGGCCCGCTGGGCGCGGTCCTGAGCCTGCGCCTTGGACTGCGCGGCCTTGGCGTCGGTCGCTGCGGCCTGTGCCGCGAGGTCGGCGGCGTCGGTGGCCGCCGTGCTGTCCATGACGACCCCCACGGCGCCGGACAGCAGATCGGTGAGGTTCTCCGGCACGGGCAGGGCGGGGGCCGCGATGTTCAGAGCGTCGCACCATTCTTGAGCGTGCGAGAGCATGGTCGTGGCGTCGTGGTCGGCGCACTGGTGGGCTGCGGTCCAGATGCGGGTGAGCGTGGCCAGCAGGTCTGCGCCCAGCACCTTTTCGCACAGATCGGCGACGGCCCGGGTCTCGCCGGCGTCCAGGATGCCGACGTCACGGCGACCGAGGACCAGGGCCGCCACGGCGGCGGCGTGCTCGATGCCCTGGAGGGTGGGGTTGGCGATGTCGGGCACGACCAGGGTCCGGGCACTGGTGCGCAGGTAGGTGCGGTCCGTGGGCCGCGTGATCAGGTGTGCGCCTTCGACACGGCTCTCCTCCAGCAGGAGCGCGGCCTCGACGACACGGGGGTTCGCTCCGGCAGGCGCCGTCCACATGGAGTGGGCCGCGTGCGCGGCCTCGTGGACGAACACCCCCCAGGCGGCGGGATACCGCTCCTCGTCCCCCACGATCCGCGGATGGATCTCGTGAGGCTTCAGCGGGGCGAACAGGCCGGCGTCGAACTCCACCTCGCCCAGCGTGGGGAAGAACGCGGCCGGTGCGCCGCTGCGCGTGCCGGGGCGGCAGGTGACGAGGAGGTCCTGGCGGCCGGAGAGGGCGACCAGCCGATCGCCGAGTTCGGCTCCCACGCGCAGCCACGCGTCCGGGGAGGAACGGGGCTGCGCGGGCGGGGCGCCGTCGTCGTCCCATCGCGCGAGCTCGGCGTCGTCGTCCCGCGTGGTGGCGGGGGACTGGACGTGCTGGTGGGCGCTCATCGCGAGCGGCCCCGGAGTGCGGAACCAGCGATGCCCGCCTTCCGGACGGCCGAGGCGGAAAGCTGCTTGCCGAGGGTGAGGGGCGCGACCTTCTTGACGCCGACAGCCTTGATGACGGCGTCGGCGACGGCGTCGCGATCCTCCAGGGGAGCGATGCCGACGAGGTTCGCGAGCGCGGCGTTGGTGCCGAGGACGGCCTCGGTCTTCTGGTAGCTGAGCAGCTCCCGCAGTTGGGGGGCCCAGCCCAGCTCACCGAGCTCGACTTGGCGGGAGAGATGCCGGGCGACCCGGACCACCCGGGCGTCGATCTTCAGCGCCAGGGCGAGGTCATAGTCCGTGCCGATCTGGATCTGCACGCTGAACCGGGACGACAGCGCCTCCGTCAGAACCGCCCCGTGGACGCCGGGATTGTGCCCCGCCACCACGTAGAAGCCCGGCTCGGCCTTGATGGTCTCGCCCTTGTGGGCCTTGACCTGGATCTGCCTGCGCCCGTCCATCGCGGGATACAGCGCCGCCAGGACCTTCGGCGAGATCAAGGTGGCATCGTCGATCAGCAGGGCGCGGCCCTCGGTCATCGCGGTGACCAGCGGACCGTACTGGAAGACGTAACCTCCCCCGTCGGCCTGTGTGTACTCGCCGATCAAGTCGCCGACCGTGGTGTCGCCGTCACCGGCGACGGTAAGCAGGTCCGGGAACGCCGCCTCCACCAACGACGTCTTGCCGGTGCCCGGAGGGCCGTAGAGCAGCACCGGCACGTCGGCGTCACGCAGCCGGTTCAGCGCCTCGACGTCGGGCAGATCGGCCAGCTCCCGGGGGTGGTAGACCTGGCCCCCCGCGCGGCGGATCGGGCCGGTCTGCCTGGGCGTGGCTGCTGCGGGAGTGATCGTGCGGGCTGTGGCCGCCTGGGCGCGGGGAGAGTGGGTGCCCGGTGGGCTGATCACAGCGGTCTGCGCGGCTGCGGCGGTTCTCGCGTTCGCGCGGAACTCCGGTTGTCCGGTTCCGCTTTGGTCGGCCTCGCCGCGTCGCACAAGGGTGAGGGCGGCGTTGCGGACGGCGCCGTGGGAATGGCCCAGCTGCCTGGCCATCTCCCCGATGGTGAGCGTGTCCGCCGGCCGGTCCGCCAGCAGTCGGGCCACCTTGGCCCGCAGTTCGCCGCCCTTGGTGCGCGCTGAACTGGTAGGCGGTCCGGGTGTGGTCAAAACGAGGGCCCTTCAATAGGTGCGGTTTCGGACGGGGTTGGTGATGCTCTGGAGAGGCTGGCCGCTCTCGGAGCGGATCACGGACTGTGCCGACATCGGAGACCAGGCCGACCGGGGCGTACCGTCGGCGCTCACCGGCCGGCCGAGGGCTCGGTCCAGGTGCACGGGACGGCCGGCGACGAGCAGCTCGCTGGCTGCCGAGCAGGCCCGTGGGTCCGCTCCGTACCGGGTTCAGTCGCTCGGCAGGCGCATCCTGGCGTCTCTTCAAAGCCGTCCTGGAGCAGGATCCGCCGGGCGGCGGCGTTGTAGCCGGTGGTGGTGATCTCGCCGGTGATGGTGTGCCGGATCGTCATGAACGGCTCTGCTTGTGCTTCGGGCAAGGCGGATCTCCTATCTGTGGTGGCGGGAAAGCAGTGGGGTATTGGGCGAAGGCGAGGCGGTCCCGGAGCTTCCAGCACATCAACGGTTCGTTGCTGACCGCGAACGATGGGCAACGACTGCCGACATGCTCCAGGGCGGGCCTCACGGCCGAGGAGGGGCCCGCCGTGGTCACCGGGTTCGTCTGGCTGCCGAGGAGTGGGAGCCGAGCGCGGGTACGGGCATGGACGCGACGGGGGAGGCGTTCACGCGGTGCTGCGGGGGGCGGGCGGCGGCGGCCCGGGCGATGCGGGCCAGTCGTTCGGCCGCGTAGTTCGCGTGGATCGGGGCGTTCGGCGGGGCGGTCTGTGCTGGATCGAGGGACAGGTCCGCCTGCACGATGAACCCCTGCCGGCGGAGATCATGGACGGTCTGTCGGGTGCGGCGCCGCAGGTCGTGATCGGGCTGGGTCAGCCGGAACAGATCCGCTCGGCCCGGTACTGGTTCGAACTGCTCGCGCTCCAGGTACCAGGCCGCGAGGTGGGAAGTGATGGCTGTTGTGGGACGGGCGACCACACCGTGCTCGGCGTGCAGCCCGAAATGGAAGTGCGGTTGCATGGGGGCGTCCTGATGGGTCGGGGGAGGTCATCGGCTGCGGAGCGCTCGTTCGGGGACAAATGGAGCAGCCTTGCCTGCAGCGGGAAGTGCGAGCCGGACCGTGGTCGCAGGGCCGACGGGTCGGGTGGCGCGAGCCTGCCGCAGCAGGGCTGGCGCGTCGGTGCGCCACCGGCGGAGGGTCTCGACCGTGCCGGGCGGCAGGGCGGCAGACTCGGATGGCGCCGCCGGCCACGAGGAGATCGCCGCGTCCGAGTGAAGGAGCTCGTGGAGGCGGTCCAGGGAGGCGGAGTCCTCGGCGCCCGCCGCGGGGCGCATACGGGAGAGGAGCTCAGCGGCGTGGGGGCGCAGTCGGCGCCACTCCACGGAGCCTTCTTCCAGGTACTGCTGCGCGATGTGTCCGAGCGCGGCCGGGTTCAAGCGGATGCCGTCGCTGTAGCGGCCGGACTGCTGGATTGCCGTCCATGTCGCATGGAGTTCCTCGAGCCTGCCGTGCGCCGCTTCGACTACGGCCAGCAGCCGTTCGTGGACGGTCTGCTCGTACGCGGGAAGGAACGTGCCGGTCACCAGACCGGCGGCATGGGCAGCGTCGGACGGTAGTACGACCGAGCTGGGGGCGTGCGGGTCGGCGTAGTTGTCGTCGAAGGTGGCACTGGCGAAGGCTCCGAGCAGGTACTCGTGGGCGCTGCCGGGGCGTTCGACCAGGATGAGTTCGATGCCGGCACCGTTGGTGAGGTGCACGCCGTACGGGATGCGGGCGTGCTCCACGGAGTCGATGAGTTCGCCCGCGTCCCACAGGATGGGGACGAGGTCTTCCTGCCGCAACGGGTGGGCGTAGACCTCGACCTTCACCGTCCACGTCCCGGGCAGGCCGTCGGCCAGCGCGGTGGCGTAGTCGCCCAGGTAGGTGCGGGCGCCGCCGAAGAGGAACACGCGGTGTCGGCGGGCGTTCTCTGCGAGGGCAAGCAGGTTGGGTTTCGAGGTGTCTACGTCGCGCAGGGCGTACGTGCCATCGGGGCGCCGATCGAATCCGGGCGTGAGCCGCAGGGCGGTGTCGGCCCACCGGTACTGCTCGCCCACAGGGACGGCGACCAGACCGTCGGCCGGGCTGAGGGCGAGAATGATCTGCGCCAGGCCCCTGGGGCGGGGCGATGTGCGGTCGTCCATGCTCATGCCCGGCTGGTGAGGGCGTTGCGCAGGCCGTGTCCGAACGCGTGGGCATGGCGGCGGGCGGCCAGCTCCAGCTCCTCGTACTGCTCGCCGCGGGTCATCTGCCCGTCGTGCTTGCGGTACCGGTAGACGGGCAGCCGCAGGAGCACGCCGGGGGCCAGCGCGGTGACGCCGACGGCCGCCATGTAGTCCTCGCCCTGGACCAGGCCGCCCATGCCGCCCGCCGCCCGGACCAGACGGGTGCGGGCCAGGATGGTCGTCGGCCCGATCGGGATGGTGTCCTGCGGCCGGGGCCAGTAGGTCACCACGTCGCCGGCGGCGTGGTGGCCGGGCGGGACCGGGCATTCCCACAGGCGCGTGGAGCCGTCCGGTAGCAAGTCCTCGCTCCATCCTGCGACCCACCCGAGCTCGTCGGTGAAGGACTCCAGGCGTCCGCCCAGGCTCCAGTCGGGGAAGACGTCATCGTCGTCGGCCCAGTTCACGAACTCGGTCCGCACCTCGTTCAGGCCGAGGTTGCGGGCGCAGGCGGCGCCGACCGGTCGGGGCAGGGCGAGGGTCCGGATCCGCGGGTCGGCGGTGATCGGGGCGGGTACGAGGGCGGGGTCGGCGCCGTCGAGGACGAGGACGGCCTCCCAGGGCACGGTCTGCCGGGTGAGGCTGGCGTGCATCTCCTGCAGGTAGGGCAGGCGTTCGGGGCGTAGCTGGGTGGCGATGACGACGGTGATCTGTGGGGTGGACAGGGACTTCTCCGGAGTGCGGTCCATGGGCGGGGCGTTCAGCGGGTGACCCGCGGTCGGGCAGGTGCGGGTGCCGGGGCGACCGGCTTGGTGATCTTCAGTGGGGTGGCGGGAGCCTGGATGGGCGCGGGCCGGAGCGGGTCCCACAGTGAGGGGGTTCCGGAGATCCGGGAGAGGGGGTCGGTGTCCCAGGGCACGATGGGGCCGTTGTCGTACCAGGTCAGGGCGATGACCTCGATGCCGTGGTCGTGCAGGACGTAGCCCCATTCCAGACCCATGGCGTCAGCGTTGGCGTCGGTGACCGGTATCGGCTTCGCGGGGGTGCCGTCGACGTTGAAGACGTTGTCGAAGGGTGCGCTCGGGCCGAGGTCGCCGTGGCGATCGAGTCGCTCCCGGACGGTGTCGGGGGCCCTGTCCAGGAGGTCCGTGCCGAGCTGCTTCCAGTCGTGGGGGCCATCGATGAGGTGCCGGCGCAGGGCGTCGAGGTCACCGCCGAAGCGGTAGCGGGCGGCGCCGAGCAGAAGGGGGAGCTGGTGGTCGGGGTAGCCGTCGTAATGGCAGTAGATGCCCTCGTAGCCGTCCTTGAGGGTGGGGCGGGCGATGAAGCTGCGGGTGCTGATGGCGGTTTCCTTCGTGCAGGTGGTCAGCGGGCGCGGGCGGCAGGGGCTGCGGGCAGGGCAGCCACAGGCCGGGCCACGGCCAGCGGGCGAGGCGGGATCGTGGCGGTGGGCGTGGCGTGACGCAGGTTCACGCCGATCCCGGCTGAGGCGAGCCGGAGTGCGACGGCCTGGAGACGTAGGGCGCGGTCGGCCTCGCCGTCCGAGGTGGGGAGGAGGAACGCGGCCTGGTGGGGCACGTACTGGAATCCGTGGACGTAGAGCGTTTCCCTGGCTTCCTCCAGGACGTCCTCATACGGCGCTCCGAGCGCGCCGTCCTCGTACCAGGTCAGGGTGAGGGTCTGGTCGACCTGCGGCGGGGCCGTGCGGCGCGGGGGCTCGGGCCGCTCGACGAGGCTGCGCCGCACCGCGTCGCGGGCGGTTGCGTAACGGGGCAGCAGTCGTCGTGCGATGTGGGCGGCGGCCCGAACGGGATCGTTGGGGACCGCGATCCCGCTGGGTTCCTCGATACCGACGAAGTGGTGCGGCTCGACGTCGGGGCCCAGCGCAGCGACGACGAACTGGCGCGGTCGCAACGGCCGGTCGGTGACGTAGAGGTGCTGGCCGTCCGGACCGTGGAGGATGGCCTCGTGGCCCAGGACGTACTGGCTGGCGATGTATTCGACATGACCGCGGTCCCAGAGACGGTCGATGGTGGCGCACTGGCTTTCGAAGGTGAGGTGTCGCTGGTAGCCGCTCGTCCACTGCCCGGGGAGACGGGCGGCGAGCGCGGAGGCGAACAGGGACAGGTCGGCGCGTGTTGAAGGCATGGGTTCCCGGTTGGTTGAACGATTCTGCGGATCAATGCATACGGGCGTCTGTGTCGAAAAGCTGCAGCTCGGCGGGGTGCAACTGGTGCTGAACCACGAAGCTCCGGCCAGCGACCTTCCACAGGCCGCGGCCACGGCTCAGGTGGGACAGTGCGGAGGTTTCGACGCTGGTCAGTCCGAGGAGTCCGGCGGCGGCGTGCAGCTGGTCGGTCTCCTGGCGGTAGATCACGCGGGTGCTGCAGTCAGCGAGCAACCCCTCGGCCAGTGCCCGGCTTTGGCTACCGGCGTCGCCCGCGGTGAGCAGGTCTGACAGCCGGTGAATGACCATGGCGTTGGCGATGCCCAGGCCGCGGGAGAGCTTCCACTGGGCCTGCATGCGCATCAGGAGGGCTGGATGCCTCATCAGTCTCCATGCCTCGTCGTAGATCACCCACCGTCGGCCGCCGTACGGGTCGGTGAGCGCGGATTCCATCCAGGCCGAGGCGCACGTCATGGCCAGGACCAGGGCGGTGTCGTCGCTACCGCCGAGGCGGGAGAGGTCGATTGACAGCATCGGGCTGTACGGGTTGAAGGCGCTGGTGGAGGGTGCGTCGAACATCCCGGCCAGGTCTCCGAAGACCAGGCGGCGCATGGCGTGGGCGAGGTCGCGGGCGGCCTCTCCGAGCCATCCGGACAGCAGGCCGCCGGCGAGGTCGAGGCCGGGTCCGTCGGCCAGGGCGTAGGCGATGTCGCCGAGCAGCGGGGGCCGGCCACTGGCCGCTGCGCGGGCGGCGGCTGCGTCGAGCGCGACGTCCAGGACGGTGTGCTCCATGGGCAGCAGGTCCCGGCCCAGGACGGTGCGGGCCAGGGAGCCGAGGAGCAGCAGACGGCGTTTACGGACCTCGCCTTCCCACTCCGCCTCCGGTACGGACGGCGGACGGGGCGCCGAGTCCAAGGGATTCAGCCTGCCGGGCAGACCCGGACCCAGCGCAATGGCCGTGCCTCCCAAGGCGGCGGCTACCGCGCTCCATTCACCCTTCGGGTCGCACGGCACGTACACCCGGTATCCGAACGCGACGCTGCGCAGGGCCAGGCTCTTGGCCAGGGCGCTCTTGCCCTGCCCGATCACCCCCGCGAGCAACAGGTTCGGGTTGGTGAAGCCCTCGACTTTTCCGTAGAGGCTGAAGGGGTCGAAGGTGAAGCTGCCTTCCGCGTGGAGGTCGCGGCCGATGTAGATGCCGTCGGCGCCGAGTCCGCCTTCGGCGAGGAAGGGATAGGCGGCACTGGCCACGGCCGTGGTCATGCGGTGGGCGGGCAGCTTGAGGCGGCTGCCGCGGGCGGAGGCGGGTCCGGGGCGTCCGGCGAGCGGGTAGAGGGCGTCGGGGTAGGCGGCCTCGGTGGGGTGCTGGCCCGCTTCGGGGCCGGCGGCGGTGCGCGCTCGGGCTTCGGCGCGGGCTGTCTGCTTGCGCAGGGCCCGGCGCTGGGCGCGGTCGATGTTGTGCGGGGTGAACAGGGGGGTCGCGCTGGCGCGGCGGTGGGACAACGGTGCTCGCTCGTTTCCGGGGCGGAGGTGTTCAGGACGCCGGGGTGGCGAGGTCAGCGGCCGTGGTCTTGCGCCGTACGGCGTGGGAGGCGGCCAGGTGGCGCTGGCAGATGGTCAGCACGGGCGGGCCTTCCGGGAGCCGCTCGGGGTGGCAGTCGCTGCCGCCGGGGGCTGAGGCGGGCAGCAGGTGGAATGCCGCGTGGACGGCGTCGGCTGCCTGCCAGAGGCGGGCGTGGGCGGTGGCCAGGTGTCGCCCGGAGGCGGGGCGTTCGGGCCGGGTGCGTTCAGCGAGCTGGTCCAGCAGGCGGTGCAGGGCGGTGAGGTGGGCGTGCAGGCTGTCGAGGTGAGGCCGGTCGGAGGGTCGGCCGCTCTCGCCGGTGGAAGTCTGTGCGGTGAGGGTGCGCGTGTGGTGGCGCAGGCCGGCGGTGGCCGCCCGCAGATACGGGTGGGCGTCGCTCGTGGGGAGGGCGTCGCGGCGGTCGTCAGGTGACAAGGGCTTCTCGCTGGGGATGGACGCCAAGATGGCGGACGGGCGGACGGGTTAGAGGGTGTTGCGGGCAAGGGGGAGAGCGCCGGCGGTGAAGGCGTCCGTCTGCTGGTAGATCAGACGCCGCAGGTCCACCTGGGCGCCGGCGGCAGCCGTTTCGATCTGCGCGCAGGCGGCGTCCAAGTGGGCGTCGGTGTCGGCGGAGACGGTGAGCAGTCCGGTCAGCGCGACGTCCGCGTGCCCGGAGATCAGCTGCTTCTCGCGGGTCTTGACGTCCGCGTACTCGACGTTGTCCGCCTCGGACTCCACCTGGCCGCGGCGGCGGCGCTCAGAGGCGTCCGCGATGATCGCGGCCTTGCGGCGCTGGACATCGCGCAGGGCGGAGTCGATCCCCTGGGGGGCGTAGATGAGGGAGAAGGTGCGCCGCACACCGGTGCTGAACATGATGTTGTGCAGGAATCCGGCGTGGGTTTCGGTCCGGGGCCAGTTCTCGATCCAGTAGGTGGTGTGCCGGGCGGAGTCGGTGATCACCCGGTCGGTTTCCTCAACCTGGGCGACCGGGCCGGCGGCAGCGGGGTCGGCCTCGGCGCGGCCGGTGGAGGACCACTGCTGGAGGCGGGCGGTGGAGGCCGGGTCGTAGGCGGTGCGCAGCACAGCTGCGATCTCCCGCGGGCCCAGCCACCCGGTGACGGTCAGACCGGCGCTGCGGGCGGCCTGGGAGACGGACGCGGTGGTCTGCGCCATGACCGTGAAGGCACCGTCGAGTCCGCCCCCGGCCTGGCTGACCAGCCGCTTCGCGGCCTTGAGGTCCAGGGCGATGGCGAGGTACGCCTCGTGCGGGGCGGCGGCGGGCCCCGCGGATTCGACGAGTGCGGAGTAGATATGACCGGCGACGGGGGCCTGGGGGTTGCCGTGCTCGGCCCAGTGCCTGGCAAGGCTGTCGCCGGAGTCCGGGACGGTGCGCTCCAACACCTGGACGGTGGCGACATGCCCGGTCCGGGCGATGCCCGCCAGCGCCCGGCCCCACGCGGCGACGTTGCTGTTCTGGGTGGCGGGATCGAGCAGGGCGAAGGCGCGGGAGCTGACTTTGGCGACGGCGGTCAGGGTCTGCCGGTGGGGATCGTGGACGGCGGCGGCACCGGAGGTGGCCGTGGCCACCCGCAGCGACGCGGTCGTCCCGGGCAGGTGGAGGAGCCCTTCGACCCTGGGCCGGGAGATGGGCCGGGATCGCCACACCGTCTGCCCGCTCCGGCGGCGCTGGGCGTAGCGGGCAACGAGCGGCGCCCAGTCGATCAGGGACCGGCCCTCCCGCCGTACCCCGACCAGGACGGCGGTGGTGATCCACAGAGGAGCCAGGACGACGGCGCCTATCAGGCCGGAGGTCACCACGGTGACCAGGAGGAGCGCGAGGGCCAATGAGACGAGAACGAGCTGGGGGAGGCTGAGGCCCAGCAGGATGCCGCGCCGGGACCGGTGGGGGAACTTGACAGTGAGAGGGAGAACTTCGGAAGACAAGGTTCGGGTCCGGGTCGGGTCGGGCCGGGGCAGGGCGCGCGGTGAAGAGGGCGGGCCCTGCCCCGGGCGGGGCTGGTGGGGTTACAGGCCGGTCGGCGAGGTGGACTGGGTGCTGTCACCGGCGGAGCGGGCTCCGTGGGCCGGAGGCATCGGATCGGAGGGTGCACTGCTGCTCCACTCGCCCTGCTGACCGCCCCCGCCGCCCCAGCTCGGCGGACCGCTGTCCTGGCCGCCGCCCTGACCCGTGTCGCTCTGGTTCTGCGGGGTGCCGGACTGCTCCATGAGGTCACGGAAGCCGCCGCCGGAGCTGTCGCCTCCGGAGTCGCCCTTGTCCATGCTCATGCCGCCGGTGGGATTGGCGGCGATGTCGCCGGGGAAGCCTCCGCCCCCTGCGGCCTGGGTGCCGCCCGCGGCTCCGGCGCCGGCCGCCGCGCCGCCGGTGCCCGCAGTGGCTGCTGCGGAAGCGGCCTTGCGCCCGGCGTTCTCGGCGTGCTGGCGGGCCATCTGGGCGCCCGCGCCACCGGCTCGGTGAATCGACTCGCCGTCGGTGCTCTCGCTCGCCCAGTGGACGAACTTGAACACCATGTACGGGCAGAGCAGCACCAGGAGCATGATCACCATGCCTGCCGCCATGTCGGCGAGGGCGGACACGCCGTCCTTGGCTTCGGTTTTGCTCATGGCCGCGATGCCGAGCACGAAGATGATGGTCATCAGCAGCTTCGACACCACGAGGGTTGCGGTGGCTTCGATCCAGCCGCGCCGCCAGCGGCGGGCGACTTCCCAGCCGCCGCCGGCCCCCGCGAAGACCGCGAGGGTCACCAAGATCAGGATGCCGACCTTGCGGACCATCATCACGCCCCAGAAGAGGAACAGCCCGATCGCGCTCGCGCAGGCGGCGACGACGGCGACGAGCCAGCCCATGCCCGAGATGGCGCCGATCTGGGAGATCTTGACGACGCGCCTGACGGCCGTGGACATGTCTGTCCCCGATGCCTTGAAGAGCCCGTCGGACAGCGCGTCGACGACTTCGAGGGCCACCGTGGTGAAGGCGATGGCGCAGAACGCGAACAGCACGCCGGAGGCTGTGCCGGTGACGGCCTGGGTCAGGGCCTGGCCGTCACGTTTGATGGCCGCCCGTACGAGTTGGGCGCAGAACGTCGCGACCAACAAGAGCAGGCCGATGGGCAGGATCGTCTCGTAGTTGTCGCGGAACCAGCCGGCACCGAGGTCGATGTCGGTGGTCCGGTTGATGGCCTTCGCGGCGAGGTCGGCCGCGGCGGCGGCGAGGTCGCCGGCGCTCTTCGCCATCCAGTCCCCGATGGCGCCGACGGGGTCGGAGGCGAAGTCGATCACGTCGCCGACAGCGCAGAGTCTGCCGGCGACGGGCAGGTCACAGAAGCCCACGCGGGCGTCCTTTCGGGGAGAGGGGAACGGCTACGGGGCGACGCGTGGGGCCACGGCGACCAGGCGGCAGTCCCTGCCGGGGCGGCACTGGACGGCGAGGGTGATCTGGCGGTCCTCGGCGCCGCCCCCGCCGCCGGCCCAGGCGAGCTGCGTCTTGCCGCGGACCGTGACGGCGTAGACGTACGCCTCGGTGATCGCCTGCGGGTTCTCGGCCAGGGCCTGCTTGAACGCCGAGGGGAAGTGCGCCTCGGAGGTGGTGGCGCTGGCGTGCTGGGCGTTGTCCTTGAGCCGGGACCACAGGAGCGGGTCGGGAATCTGGGCCTGGACGGAGTCCCAGTCCGCGTACGCGGTTTCGCCGGTCATCCAGGTGTGCATGCCGGCGAGCTGATCGTCACGGCTGGTGGTGCGGGCGTCGAAGGTCCACAGCATCACCGCGCTCGCCCGGGCGAAGGCCAGCGGGTCGGCGATCGGCGGCGGACCGGCGACCTTGGACCCGCCAGGAGGCGGCTTCGGCACGGGAGCCGAGGTGCTCTTCGGTGATGCGGAGGACCCGGTGTGCGGGGCGGACGCGTCGGTGCTCTGGCCGCGGCCTGTCCACCAGGCGACGGCTCCGGCCAGCACGAGCAGCGCGGCCAGGACGCCGGCGGCGAGCATGACGCGCCGGGGCGGTTGCCAGCCGATGCCGAGAGCATCGAGGGAACGTTTCCTCATCAGTGGACCTGCGAGCCGAGGGCGCTGAAGAACGCGACGATGCCGTTGGCCGCGCCCAGGCCGAGGGCGGCGCCCGCGGAGACCACGGCGCCCTTCTTGCCGTTGGCTTCGGCCTGGTGGCCGCCGGAGTGGTGGCCCCAGGCCCACACACCGAGGCTGACGGCGAGCGCGCCGACCACCGCGACGATGCCGAAGAGGTTGATGCTGTTGACGACGGTGCGCAGGACTTCGAGGCCGGGCAGGCCGCCGCCCTTGGGCGAGACCCCCGGATCGTAGGCAAGCAGGGTGAGGCGTTCGGACAGGGGTGGGGTCAGGTTGGCGGGGGAGATGGTGGTGCGCTCCTTGCATGCGCAGGACACGACGGGCCCTGCCGGGGAACAGGAAGAAGGGGGAGGGGAAGGGGGCGCTCTGCGGCGCGAAGGTGGTCCGGTCCGCCCGGTGCCTCATGGGCTGGCCGGGCGGACCGGTGTCACGGGAGACGGCGTGCGCTGTGGGCGGCGAAATCCGCGACCGTGGCGAAGCGGACCGGCTTTCCGGTGCGCGGGGCCTCGATGACGTAGCCGTGGCCGGCGTAGATGCCGACGTGCTCGGGGACAGCGGGGGTGCCGCGGCTGAACACCAGGTCGCCGGGGCGAAGTTGGTTCAGCGGGACGGCGTTGCCTTCCTTGACCTGGGTGTACGTGGTCCGGGTCAGGGTGATCCCGGCCTTCTTGTACGCCTGCTGGGTCAGCGAGCTGCAGTCGCACCGGCCCATGGGGTCCGGGCCGTGGGGCGCGAGGCAGGAGCCGCCCCACTGGTAGAGGGTGCCGAGCTGGTTCATGGCCCACGTGATGGCCGTCTTGGCGCGGGGATCGGCGTCGGCGGGGATCGAATACCCCTTGGGGACGGCGCCTTCGGGGATCGGTCCGGAGCCGCTGCCGTCTTCGCCCGGGGCGCACGGGTCCGTCGCCGGGAGGCCCGGGGTCTGGCCGTCGGCGGGCGGCCGGGCACCCTTCAGCGTCGGGGCGATGGCCTGCTGCAGCGCGCGGGCGAGAGGCTCCCACTGGGCGTACGCGTCGGGAAAGCCGCTCAGCTGGACGGCCTGCGCGGCCTGCGTGATCGTCATCTGCTGCCAGCCGGGGACCTTCAGCAGGCCCTGGTAGAACTTCGTGCTGGCGTAGACGGGATCGCGGACCTGGGCGGGAGTGCCCCACCCCTGGCTGGGCCGCTGCTGGAACAAGCCCAGCGAGTCGCGGTCGCCGTAGCCGAGGTTGCGCAGCCGGGATTCCTGGATGGCGGTAGCCAGGGCCACGATCTGGCCGCGCTCGGGCACTTCGAGCGTGATGCCGGTGGCGACGATGGTGCGGGCGTGGGGTATCTGCTCGTCGGGCAGGTCAAGGCCATCGACGTGGACCTTCTGGGCGCCGGATCCGCCGAGAACGGACGCGACTTGGCGCCGTACGGCGTCGGTGTCGACCGACTGGGTGAAGCAGGAGGTGCCCTGGCCCGAGGAGTCGCTCGCGGCGGCGGCGAGCACAGCGGTGCCGGCCAGCAGGAACGGGGAGAGGCAGAGCGCGCCGATCGCGGCGGCGATGCCTTTCACTCCCGGGCGGCCTCCGGTCGGCGGGCCGCGGGGATGGTGCTCGGGGATGGGGAGGAACGGGTCACGGATGGGTCCTCGGGGGTGGGCCCCGGCCGCACGGTGTGAGAGGGGAAGGGCCGTGCGGCCGGAGCGGTGGAGGCGAGCGGAGGGCCCCGGCCCGGGTGCGTGTTGCCTCACGCACCCGGCGGGACGTGGGGAGTTACGGGCGGAACATGGGCGTGCCTCCAGGAAGGTGCAGGGATCGGGCCGCGGCGGCGGGCCGGTGAAGAAGGGGGATGCGGGGGCGTCTTACGGGCGGAACATCAGCGAACTCCTGGAGCGGTGCGGGGGCGGGAAGCCGAGGGGGATCTGGGTGTGCCAGGTGGGCGTTGCCTCGCGCACCAGGCCGGTGGGGGTTACGGGCGGAACATCAGGGGGACCTCCAGGTCCTGCGGAGTTGCGGGGGATGCGGGCGAGGTCAGCAGGGGCGGTACATGGGCGGTCTCCGTCTCATGTCTGCGGCGGGCGAGGTGCGACGGGGCGGCGGCGATGGCCGCGTGCGGGGTCACGGACGGAACACAGGGGCCTCCTGCGGGGAAAGGGGAAAGGGGGAAGGGGTACGCCATCGGCGGTGTCCGCCGGGCAGTGACACGACAGTAAGCCCGAATCCCCGGTCACCGAAATCGCCGCCGAAATCCGCGAGATTCCGGGCTTCGTGGCCCGCGATGCTTCCCAACCGGGGATTGTGACCTACAGTTTGGGCCTCCCCGCGCGCCACCGGCTTGTACTGCCGTGTGCCTCTGCGCGGTCCGGAGCATTCCACCCGCATCCCTCATCGAATTGGGGTCCCCTTTTGTCGTTTTCCCTCCACCAGGGCGACGCGCTGACCGTGCTCGCGACACTGCCCGACGGCTGCGCCGACTCGGTCATCACCGACCCGCCGTACAACAGCGGCGGCCGGACGGCGAAGGAGCGCACGAGCCGCTCCGCCCGCCAGAAGTACGTCTCCGCGGACGCCCAGCACGCCCTGCCGGACTTCACCGGCGAGAACATGGACCAGCGCTCGTACACGCTGTGGCTGACGCAGATCATGACCGAGGCCCACCGTGTGACGAAGCCTGGCGGCACTGGGCTGCTGTTCACCGACTGGCGCCAGCTGCCGGCCACGACGGATGCTTTCCAGGCGGCCGGATGGCTTTGGTTGGGCCTCCTGGCGTGGCACAAGCCGCAGGCCAGGCCGCAGAAGGGCAAGTTCCGCCAGGACACCGAGTACATCGTCTGGGGAGCGAAGGGCAAGATCGACGCCTCCGCGAACCCCGTCTACCTGCCGGGGATGTTCAGCGCCTCGCAGCCTTCGGGCAAGGCGCGCCGGCACATCACGCAGAAGCCCGTTGAAGTGATGCGGCAGCTGGTGCAGATCACCCCTCCGGGCGGCACCGTCCTGGACTTCTGCGCCGGATCGGGCAGCACCGGGGTCGCCGCCCTGCTGGAGGGCCGGAGCTTCATCGGCATCGAGAAGACCAGTCAGTACGCGGCCGTCGCATCCGACCGCCTCACCGAGACCCTCCAGCAGGTCCATTCCCAGGGCGATTTCGACTTGACCTCCTGACCGGCCCGCATCACCGGCCGGATTGCGGCGGGGCGGAATATAGCGGCAGATCCCCGGTTTCCGAAACCGGGGATTCTCCGGACCATCGGAGCCACTGAATCCACGGCCCCGGCTGCAAGGAGAACCCTTTTCGTGTCCGAATCTGCTGAGCCCCGTCATGGCGGGGAAATAGAGCCGGTCCGTCTGCCGGAAGGCGACCTCGAATCGATCGAGGCGTCGGTGCGCAAGCTGCTGGACCAGTCGGCCGAGCAGGCACGCCTGATCGACACGCTGGCCTCCGCCCCGCCCGCCGACCCGATGGCCGTGAGCATGCCCTTCGCGGGATTCCCCGGCATGCCCCCGTACGCCGCCCCGGCCCCGCCGCCGGACCCCAAGCCCATCCTGGAGCTGGAGGGCGAGGAGTTCGAGGACGAGCTGGCTGCGCTCACCGACTGGGTGGACGACCACCTCATGGACGTCTACGGCGCCGAGGTCACCACCGCCGCACCGTGGTGCGACCAGTGGCAAGAGCACCTCGACGTCGTTGCGTGGCTGCACGCGCTGTGGCTGGCCTACCAGCAGCACAAGGACCCCGAGGCCGGCCTGAGCGGCATGGCCGTGTGGCACCGGGACTACCTCACCCACTGCCTGGCCTACGTCCGAGCCCCCGGCGGGCCCCTGAGCGCCTGCCAGACCGACCCGGAGCGTCCGGAGCACCGCCTGCTGCGCGGCCCGGGCCCGTCCGCGAAGTCCGCCGCCCGCGACGCCGAAGCCCAGCAGGCTGATGCCGGATCCTCGCCGGTCGGGGCCGCCACGTGACACACCCATCCCAGCCCCCGGCGTTCGGGCTGTCCTTCCACCCTGAGGCGCTGAACGACTTGCTGGCGGCCCCGGGCGACATGCGGGACCTGGGGCTCGCCCTCATCCAGGACGTGGTCCGCGCCGAGGTGAGGGGCGGCAAGCTGACCGGGGAGCTGTCCGGGTACCGCAAGCTCTACCTCGGCTCCCGCGTCGAGTGGCGCATCGTCTACGCCCACCGCCCGGCCCCGCCCGGGTCCAGCCACCCCACGGACATACACGTCGTCGCCGTACGCCCCCGCGCCAGGCACGACATCTACGACACCGTCCGGGCCCGCGTCGGCCGCCCCCGCCCCGCGGCCGGGCCCCGGGCGCACGCGGCTCGATCCCTCTCACCGCAAGTCCGCCCGCATCCCGGGCTTACGACGGCGCCTCCCGCCGCAGCGTTCCCGGTCCCCGGACTCCCTGTACCCGCCCGTATCACCACGACTTCCCCGAAGGGTCCTTCGCGATGACCAACCTCACCGCCCAGTCCACCTCCCTGATCCAGGCTCTGATGGCGACCCTCCTCGAGCCCCGCCCGGCTCCGCACCCGCGCCACCAGGCCCTGCTGGACGCGTTCGAACGCCAGCTGGAACTTGAGGCGGAACTGAGCGACTGGGCCGGCCGACCGCAGCCCACCACCGACGCCGAGCAGGACAAGGAACTCGACGACCTGAGCGCTCTGCTGGTCGAGCACGCCAAGGCGGGCCGGCAGGTCTCGCACCTCCTGAGCGCGGAGAGCTGCTGCCCGCCGTGCGTCGACTCCGAGCAGCCGCCGACCGTCCCTGGCCGCCCCGCCGGCAAAGCGGTCTCCTCCTTCGCCGCCCCGTGCATCCTGGCCGCCTGCCTGGACGCCTTCGCCTTCCACGGCAGCCCGGACGCACTGTCCTCCGCCGACCTCGTCGCGGAGCTGCGCACCCTGCCCGGCATCGCCGAGGGCCGCTGGCCGTACGCGGAACTCACCCAGACCCGCCTGGCCACCCTGCTGCGCCCGTACGAAGTGGCCAGCCGCGACATCACCCACGGCGACGGCCGGCGCCGCAAGTCCTACCGCCGCTCCGCCCTCCTGGCCGCCATCCCGGCCGACTGCGACTGCCGACCGTCGTGACCACCCGCGAATCCCCGGCAACCGCCCTGGACGCCGCCATCGAGCATGCGGTCGGCGACCTGGCCGTCCTGCACCACGACCACCTCCGCGGGCTGCTCCCGGCGGAGCGAGCCGCACTCGCTGCCGTGCACCGGGAACTGGTGACTGCCGAGGGCGCGGTCACCTACCACCGCAACGCGCTCACACGCCTGTCGTCCGGCAGCTACCGCGTGGACACCCCGCTCCTGGACCGCCTGCGCCGGACGGTGCACGAACTGGCCCAGGCCACGGCCGCCCGCGACCGGCTGCAGGAGGGGGTCGCTGCCGCCTTGGAGGCGGTCAAGGCCGCCGCCCCGGCCCCCGCCCCCGCTGACGAAGAGCTGACGCCCCGCGACTTCGCCGCGCTCCTCTCGCTCGCCGGCGGCGGCACGATGCGCGAACACCTCCTCACCCACCGCGTCTCGGTCCGCACCGTCCAGGGCCGTCTCGTCGAACTCCCGTCGTTCCAGCGCCTGGAGGCCCACGGGCTGCTCACCCGGGACACGTCCCGGGCCCTGACCGTCGGCCAGCCGGTCACCTTGACCGACACCGGCCGGACCGCGCTGCTGGGCACCCGCCGTCCACCCGCCATGGCTACCCCCGTGCCCGCCCGCCCGGCCGGAGCCTGGCCGGCAGCAGCCCGACACCACTGACGGCAGGTGCCCGCAGTCCGCCTTCTTCCGACCCTGCAGAAAGCAGTCCGCCGCACGTGCCTCTTCATCAACCCGACTACGAACTCGACGGTTTCGAGCCCGCCGATGACGGTCACGAGCTGCACAGCCGCGATCTCGGCATCTCTTCCTTCAAGGTGCTCGGCGAGTACCGCACGCCCACCGACAGCTATTTCGTGCTGCTCGACGAGGGAGCCACCTGGGGCATTCCGGGAAGCCCGCAGCTGCGGGCCGTCCACGTATCCCGCGACCTGCGCACCCGAACCTTCGAGGTCGACTCCAAGGAACTCCCGCTGTATGCGATGGCCCAGTCGTACCTGATAGCCCGCGGCTGTCCCGCCGACGCGCTCAGCCCGCCGGCGGGCGTACACGACCCCGCAGACGACCTCACCCGGGCCCTGGAGGCACGCGTCCGCGGCGACGGTGACCGCTTCGCCCTGCTCGCCAGCTACACCGCCGACATGCGCGACCCCGTGGAGACGGCCGTGATGCTGCGCTCCCTTGACCCCCAGGCGGTGCCGGAGTTCCGGATCCTGCTGGAGCGATTCGACTGGGACTCCAACACCCACACCCTGCGGGAAGGCGGCTTCGAGACGTACCCGGCGGTCGTGGAGTGGTGGGAGGCATGGTCGGACGAGGAGGCCCCGTCACTACCGCCGCCGGCTCCGACCACACGCCGCAGCCTGGCCCCAACCGCCCCGGCGACACCCGCGCCGCCGGGCTCCCGACGGCCTCCAGGACGTTGAACACGGCCTTCGGCCAGACCCGTTTCGGCGGACCGGCGGCGCGCAATATAGCCGCCGATCCCCGGTTTCGGAAACCGGGGATTCTCCGGACCCTTTGCAACACCACCGCCCCACTGAGGGCGGTCACTTCCTGTTGTTCTGCCTGGTCTGGAGCCATCCGCTGTGTGCTACACACCCGCGTCCATCACCGCCACCGTCGTGAGCAGCGCCCCCTCCCGTTCCGCCGCCCCCGCGGTACTCAGCCCGGTCGCGCCCGGTACGGCTCGGCGGGCTGACCCGGTGCTCGCCGTCGCCGTCCACGCCCGTGCCGACGGTGACTCCACGGCCGTGGGTGTGCTGCGGCGGGGTGAGCCGTTCACGGCTTCCGTCACCGACGGCGCCTGGCTGCACGTCACCACCGCCTCGGGCGTCACCGGCTGGGTTGACGACGGCGACCTCCGTCGTGACGACCAGCTTCGCCCGAACTGATCCGCCCGTACGTTCCCTTCATTCCAGGAGCCCCTTTCGTGTCCGACATCCCCGACGTCTTCGACGGCGACGTGCTCGGCCTGTTCGCCGCGCGGATCGAGGCCCAGTTCGGCCTGGGCCTGAGTGAGCTGGCCCAGGCCGTCCACGCCGCCCCCCAGGCTCATCCCGGTGCCACCCAGGCGGTCCACTGGTACGGACTGCTCTCCCAGGCCCAGCAGGTGCTGGAGGCTGCCGAGGACGCCCTGGTCGCGGCATTGGACACGGCGGTGGGGGATCAGCTGGACGATCCGGTGATGCAGCTGGCCCACCGGGTGAACCACGCTGTTGCCGCCCGTGACGGCCGGGCCATCACGCTCCGGTTCCTCCTACAGGCCCCTGCCGAGCAGGCCCGCATCCAGCAGCGCTTCGGGCCCCGGGTGACAACCACGCTGCCCACCCCCGTTCCTGCACAGCCCGCGCGGATCCGGGGCGGTGTCCGATGAGCGACGGACACAGGCCCAGCACCCAGGACGCCCGCCTGGAGGGCGTGTTCGGCAGCCCGCTGAACGAGCTCCACGAGCGCGCGGTCCGCCCCGGAGCCTCGCCGGCCCTGGTCCGGGCCCTGGAGCTGCGCGTCTTCCTCGCCCTGGCCGAGGCCCAGGTCGTACGGGTCCGTGACCGCGTCCACGCGGCGATGGCCCCCGACGCGGAGCTGGACTTGCTGAGCTCGGACGCGCTGCGGTTCGACGCCGAGTGGCTGGAAGCGGCGCTGGCAGCACGCAGCGGGTACCGGACCGCACTGGACAAGCTGCTCGCCGCGATGCCACCGCCAGCAGTACGCCCGCCCGCCACAACGGGGCCGCTCCGGCCGGCAGCCGTGAGCAGCAGTCTTCCGCCGGTCCCTGCGGGGGCCGGAGGCGGAGCGGCCGTCCGGGGAGGCTGAGTGCCCGATCCGTACGCTGCCTCCCGGGCGGCGGGCGAGCGGATCGAAGCCCTCTACGGCCGCCCGGTTGCCGAACTCGCCGCGGACGCCGTACCCGGCAGCATGCGTCACGCCCTGCTCAACAGCTTCGACGCCCTCCAGTGCGCCGACCGCGCCATCATCTTCCATGCCGAGCAGCTCCACCGGCTGACTCACCCCGACCGTGCGATCGAATCCGCAGACGTCGGCCATATCGCCGATGCCAGCCGTCGCCTGGCCCACGCCGTCAGCGTCCGCGACTCACACGCCCAGGTCCTCGGCGACGTGCTGAACAGTCTGGTCCGCGTCCCCGACGTCACCTCCCCGGCATTCGCCGCGCCCCAGGCTCCTGCTGTCGCACCGGCTGCGCCCTCCGAGCCCGCCCGCTCGCGCTGACCCGCCCTCCTTTTCCTTCTTCTCCGCCATCCCTGTCTGGAGTTCTCGCCTTGGCTGCTGCCCGCCTGCCCTCTACCGACCTGCCCCGCGTTGCTGAGGCGCTGGAGATGATCGCGCCGCGCTGGAGCGTGTGGGTGCTGATGACGCTGGCCTCCCAGCCCGGTCCGCTGCGCTACACCAAGCTCAAGGAGCACCTGCCGTGGCTCGGCGACGGCCAGCTCCACCCGCGGCTGCGGGCGCTGTCCGATGCCGGACTCGTCGAACGCACCGCCCAGACCCGCCTGCACGTCACCTACGGCCTGACCGCCCGCGGCCGGGAACTGATGCCGTCCTTGACCGCCCTGGCGGGCTGGGGCGACGCGCACCTGGAGAAGAACCTCGTCCTCAACCGCGTGACCGGGAAGACCGAACCGGAGCGGATCCCGGCCGCGCAGAACGCCGAGGACACCCTCGCCGTCATCGGCCACCGGCACGCCACCGTGCTGCTGTGGACCCTCAAGGCCCGCGGGACCACGACCATGGCCGCGCTCTCGGCCGAGGCGATGGCCGACCACAGTCCCAGCGCGATCTACTCGCCGATCCGCCGGCTCATCGACGACGGCATCGTCTCCGTCTCCCGCGATGACGTCGCCTCCCTGCAGTTGACCGCCCCGGGCCAGGCTCTCGCCCCGATCTACCGGGCCCTGTCGTCTTGGGCCACCGCCCGCCCGCTCCCGGACGCCGAGACCCACCCGGTGTGGGGAACGCCCCGTATCCCGGCCGCCGCCCGCTCCGGGCAGTGGGCGGCTCACCAGGCCCGAAAGACCAGTCAGGCCGTCGCTGTGCGCCAGCCGCCGGCCCCCGCCCCGGCTACCGCCTGGCGGCCCGGCGAGCTGTTCTCCGCAGCCACCAGCGGACCGAGCCGATGAACCTCCGCCGCTCCCTGCCACCTGCCGGCCGCCCGCCGCCGGTACCCCCTTCGCTTCCGGCGCCCTGGCGCTGAGCCCTGACGGAAAGCCTCGCCCGTTGACCGCTCGCTTGACCGCAACCGTTCCATCGGCCACGTACGGGGCCGTACTGGGCAGCCGGTACGTGGCCCGCCTGCTCGGGGGCACCCTGATCGGGCGCCTGCCCAACGGCATGGTCCCCGTCTCGCTGGTCTTGTGGATCACTGCGGGCGGCGGGTCGCTGGCCTTCGCCGGACTCCTCGCCGCGATCTACGGGCTGGCCTCGGGGCTCTCGCAGCCGGTCAAGGGCAGGTTGATGGACCGGTACGGGCAGACCCGCGTCTCCGTTCCGGCCGTCCTGCTCAACTCCTCCTGCCTGGTGGCGCTCCCGTGGATCGGGGTGGACGGGCAGCCGGCGGCCGTGACCGCGGTCGTGGGGTTCGCGGGGCTGATCACCCCACCGCTGGAGGCCGGCCTGCGGGCGTTGTGGCCGACGGTCTTGCCCGATCCGGGGCGGCGCCGCGTCGTGCAGGGCCTCGACACCGGCTCCCAAGGGCTCCTCTACATCGTGGGCCCCCTGCTCGCCTCGTGGCTGGCCACCGCGCACAACCCCGACACCGCCCTGTGGGCCACGGCGGCGCTCGGGCTCGCGGGATCGGCCATCGTCCTGAGCGCCGGCCCGTCGCGGTACTGGCGCCCAGCCGCAGACGGTCCCTCGGGCGCCGGACGCCTCATGAGCACGGGCCTGGTCCTGTTGTTCACCGCACTGGCGGGGACCGGGTTCGCGCTCGGCGCGATGAACGTCTGGGCCGCGGACATGGCCGCCGCGCACCAGATGGCCACGCTCTCCGGGGTACTGCCGGCCGCGTTCTCCACCGGCAGCTTCCTGGGCGGCCTGGTCTACGCCCGCCGGACCTGGCCCGGTACCACAACCACCCAACTGATCACCACCAGCACCCTGTTCCTTCTCGGCTGGCTGCCCCTGCTAGCCGACCCCGGCCCCCGAGCGGCCGTCGCGCTCGCCGGAGTACCGGGGCTGTTCCTCACCTTGATCATCACCAACGGCTTCCACACGGTGGACGCCCTGGCCCCCGCCTCCCGCACCACCGAGGCGTACGCCTGGCTGATCCTGGCGGTCGGCACGGGACAGGCCGCCGGCACCGCGCTCGCCGGAGCCCTCTCGCACAGCCCGCCGCTCCTCGCCGCCCTGCCCGCAGCAGGCGCCGCCACCGCGCTGACCGTGCTGATCGTCGCCCGCCCCAAGCTCGGCCCCGGCCGTCGCCTGGGCCGCCACCGGCGCCCGCGCCGCTCCCGGCAACACGCCCTGGCCCCCCACGAGGCATTCCCCGCGCCCGCTCACGGCCCCGGCCACTAACGGCCGTCACCGCCCGACCCGACGGTCACCACCGCGACGGTCCGGCCGCCGAACGTATCCGTCCCACCCTCCCCGGAAACACGATGCCTCCCAAGCACGCCGCCCTGCGGCCACCCACCGGCCGACACGTCCGCGTCCCCGCATTCGGACCCGTACGAGGCGTCTACGTCCCGCGCACCGCCGACGCTGGAGCCTTCGCGATGAGCACGTACGGCATCCCGCTCCTCGTCCTGGCCGTCACCGACTCGGCCACCCTGACCGGCATCGCCTTCATGCTCGAATGGGTGCCCCGCCTCGGCGCGTTCGCCCTCGCCGGCGCCGCCGTAGACCGCTTCGGCAGCACCCGGATCCTGCGCATCGCCTCGGTCCTGCGAGCGCTCGTCGTCCTGGCCGCCGCCCTCGTGCTCCCCACCGTCGGCGGCACCGCCGCCATCGCCACGGTCATGCTGCTCGCCGCGTTGACCGGCGTCCTCACGGAGTTCTCCTACATCGCGGCCGAGACCGCAGGCGGCGCCGCGAGCCGGGACGCCGGAGGCCACGCCCACCGCGTCCAGGCCGTCCTGCTCGGAATCGACCAGGGCGCCACACTGGCCGGCCCGGCCCTGGCCGGCGTCCTGCTGCAGTACACCGGCGCCACCGGAATGCTCCTGACCATCGCCGCCTGCTCCCTGCTCGGCGCGGCCCTGGCCCCCCGCCAGCGCCCCGCCTGGCCCCAGGACGCCCCGGTCCCCGTCGCCCAGGGCCTTCGGATCGGATGGCGGACCTTGCGCTCTTTGCCCGCTCTGGGCTGGCTGTGCGTCGGGCTGGTGCTGTCGAACACCGCGATCGGCCTCGTGCAGGCCGCCGGGCCCGTCCTGGTCATCCAACAACTCGGCGGCACCAGCAGCCAGGTCGGCCTCGTCTGGTCGGCCGCCGCCGTCGCCTCCCTGGCCATGGTCGCCCTCGCCCGGTTCGCGATCGACCGGGCCGGCCTGTGGCCGGTCGGCGCCACCGCAGCCGCACTCGCCTCGCTGGCCTGCCTGGCACTGGCAGCCGCCAACACCTACACCACCTTCCTGGTCCTGGTGGCACTGCTGATGGCCGGCGAGGCCGGCATGACCGTGGTGCTGCGCACCCTGCGCGCCCACCTCGTCCCCGCCGAGGTATTCGGCAGCACCCTCAGCCTGATCATCCTGCTGCTGCTCGCTCCGTTCCCCCTCGCCGGAGCCCTGGTCGCGCTCACCCCGCCCGACCTGCTCGGCCACGCCATCACCGCCTGCGCCGTCCTGCAGGCCGCCGGACTTGCCGTGTCCTTCGCGAAACTCCGCACCCATCCGGCCACCCGCCGGACGGTCCCCGCCTGACCGCCCCAGCCCCGAACACTCGAAAAGGACCACGATGCCCGCGACCACCCACTCTCCCCAGCCGCAGCACCGACGACTCCGCCTGCGCGAAGTCGCCGACCTCGACGGCACAGCGTTCACTGACTACCTGCAGGACCGTTTCGATCACCTGGTGACGGCCGCGATAGCCGACGCCGCCGGCTACCTGCGCCCCGCCCAGCACGACCTCCTCCACACCCCCGGCCGCCTCCACGACCTGCGCGACGCCCTCACCTTCGCCGAGGGCGACCTGCAGGTCGCTGCCGAGCGGATGATCTACCGCCGAGACCCCCGCGCCGCCCGTACCTCCCGCCAGCTGCGGCAGGTACGCACCGCCCTCCACCAGGTCCACGGGGAAACCGCCGCGCTGCGCCGAGCCGAAGCCCGTACGCGCGGCGCTGCCGCGGGGACTTCGGCCATTGACACGGTTACCACCGCCCGTGGGTGGCTCGCCCACGCCTACCCGGCCCGCTTCGCCCAGCTCCTCGCCCAGGCCCAGGCCGCCGCGGGCCTGCCCGCACGCCCGCTCGCCAAGGACATCTTCGACACCATCGAGGAAGGCTGGGCCGACGGTCACCTCACCGCCCCCAGCACACCGGGCGTGGAGCAGATGCTGGCCAGGGGAGTTGTAGCCTTCCGCAGCGCCGTCGCTGACGACGCCCGCAACCAGAACGACCGCGACCCCGCGCTGCGCCACCCGCTGCTGCAGCGGCGCTGGAACACGGCACTGGACGAACTCGCCACCCTGACCGTGCCGGTGGCCCACGCCTCCAGCCCGTCCGCCCTGGGCGCCCTGCCCAGCGACTTCTCCCACATGCCCGAACAGGACGCCTTCAAGATCCTCAACGCGCGCCGGTTCCTGGTCGCCATCTGGCAGCGCCGGGCCGAACACACCCGACTGATCCACCAGTACGCGGGAACCGTCACCGACCGGCGCCGCGCCGCCCCCGACCACGACCTGCGATCCCAGGCCCTGGACGCAGCCCTCGACCGCCTCGTCGCCGAGCACCCGGCAGCCGCCGCCCGCATCCTGGCCCGGCTCCGCCCGTATGCGACCGCGGACGGCAGGCTCGCGGAGGACGTCTTCACCCCGGCCCTGCGCGCCCAGGCCAAGCGCGAGGTCCTCGCCGACCTTGCCGCCCTCCGCAGGCCGGACACCGTCCTGCCCTCCGCGATCGCGCCCCGCCCGGTCATCGCCGCCACCGCTGCCCTCGCCGCCCGCTGACCGACACCCCTTCCGCCCTGGAGACGCCCTTGCCCGCACCCGCCCCCCGAACCACCGCCGCTACTCCCGTGGACGGCGATGTGCACGTCACGCCCCGATACCTCGCCGGATCACCCGGCTACGGCGATGCCGGCTTCGCGCCCGTCGCGCACTGGCCCCACCACCATCTCGACGAAGGCCCGCACCAGCTCGTCGTGACCAGCCCGGACCACCGCATCCGGATCGGCTGGGCCGGAGACGACTACGACCTGTGGACCATCAGCGCCGCACCGGACGCCGTCTCCGGACCCCAGTGGACCGCGATCGTCAACCAGAACACCCCGCCCGAGCTCGTCGCGGCCCTGACCACCGCGCTCGCCCAGGACTGGGCTGACGGCCAAGACCGCTTCCTCACGGCCCCGTCGCCGTACTGGCGCGACGGCGTGGCACCGCTGGTCGCGGCTGGCTGGGAGCGTTCGGGAGCTGCTGAGCTCGGCACCGTGGAACTCGATTCCCCCGACGGCAACGCGGGCGTCTACATCAACCGCTCGCGCCGCGACCTGGAGGACGGGACGCAGCTGTGGGCCGGCCCTCCGGGCTGGGGCACCCGCGCGGATATCACCTTCAGCCCCCGTACGCCCTCCCACCTGATCGCGGCCACGGCGGCAGCCTTCACCGATCCGACTCCCGCGGCCCGGTGGCGTCAGAGCCTCCACCCCAGGCTCGCTGCCCTCGCCCAGCTCACGCCCGTCGTGCCGCCCCGTCCGCCGGTGCCGACTCCCCGTGACCTCCGCCCCCGCCTCGGAGTCCGTCCGCCCGTCCCGGTCGGCAGCGTTCCGCGCTGGAGCACCGCCACCGCCCCCTCCGCTGCCCTGCCCGCGCGCCCCGCGGCCCGACGCTGACTGATCAACGAGGAAGCCCTGTGCCCCTGTTCACCGAGCAGCTGTTCGCCGACCACCTCACGCTGCCGTACCCCGAGGCCGCCGTCGTCGGCGACGCCTACTACGCCGCCCCCGTGCCGGACCTCCCGCTGCGGCTGCGCATCGATTTCGCCCCCACGATCCGCGCCGGGCGCTACGACGGGCTGCGTCTGCAGGTCGTCCACCTGGAACAAGGGGGCATCGACACCGCCGTACTGTCCTTCGCCGACTACGGCGCCTTCGAGGCCCGCGACCGGCGCTGCGACAGGAAGCCCGGCCAAGACGGGTACGGCACCTTCACCGACTGGAACCACAGCGAGCGCCCGCCGTGGGCCGGCATCGGCGTCACCCGGCTGCGAGCCGCGATCGACCAGTACGTACGCCTGTGGATCCCCGGCGCCCCGCCGGTACGCACCGGCCCGCATCCCGTCACGGCTCCGGTGCCGCAGGCCCGGACCTCCCCGTCCCGGACACGGTAAGCGGATCCCTCCCACCCGGCTGCCGCCGCCGGCCCGCGGTATCCGCTGACGCACCTACGTCCGCATCCTCATTCCCTTCTTCACCGACAGGACCTCTTCCCACATATGAGCCCTCGCTCCGCCCGACCCGCTCACCTGGCTGTCGCCGTCGCCGCCCTGGCCGCGGGTACCCTGCTGCCCGCGCAGGCCGTTGCCGCCCCGGACGCCCCCGCAGTGCTGGGCCCCGGCTACACCATCCCCGACTCCGAAGGGCACGCGGCCTCCAGCCACATCGGCGCCTACGGCCCGCCCGGCCCGGCCGTCCGCGGCGACACGGAGACCTACTGCGCCGACCCCGAGCGCAAGGGCCCGGCCGACGCCGGGGGCTACGGCGACCCGCAGCCGGTCCCGTCCTGGACGTCGTCGGTGACCGGGAAGCCCGTCACCAAGGAGAACCTGGCGCAGGCCGCGTATGTGATCGGCAAGTACGGGCAGACCCGCGACAACGCCCAGGCCGCCGCGGTGGACGCCGTGGTGTACGAGTACCTGGCAGGCGGCACCTACGCCCTCGACGGCGAGCGTGGCAAGCAGCGCCTGGCCTATCCGGTCGTCTCCCCGACCGCCCGCACCCTCGCCCAGGGCTACGTCGCCGAGGCCAAGAAGCTCGCGGGCCCGTACACCCTCCAGATCACGCCGTCGGTGAAGACCACCACCGCCGGGACGAAGGTCACCGTCGCGGTGAAGGTCACCACCACCGCCGGCACACCGGTCCCCAAGGTCGCCGTCGCGCTCGCCGAGTCCGGTTCCGGCACCGCCTCCGGCAAGGTCACCACCAACGACAACGGCACCGGAGTCTGGGAGTTCACCGCCGACAAGCCCGGTACGGCCAGCGTCACCGCGACGGCCGAGGGGCTGCCCGCCATCGGACTGCAGGTCCTGACCCCCAAGAACCCGGCCGCCCAGCGGATGCTGCTCGCCGGGGACACCGCCAGCATCAAGGACTCCGCCGCCATCACCGTCGGCGAGGCCACCGGCGGCGTGACGATCCGCAAGAAGGACCCGGAAGGCACCCGCCTGGTCGGCGCCACGTTCCAGCTCCTGGACTCCGACGGCAAGCAGATCGCCGCGGGCAAGACGGATGAACAGGGCAACCTCGTCTTCGACAAGCTCCCCGCCGGCACCTACCGGCTGCGCGAGACCTCCTCCGGCAGCCCCATCCACGACCTGATCCCCGAACAGACCATCACGATCACCGCCGGACGCACCGCCCAGGCCAACCCCCTCGACCTCGTCGACCCGTTCAAGAAGGCCCGCCTGTCGGTGAAGAAGACCGACAAGAACACCGGCAAGACCCTGCCGGGCGCGGTCATCGCCATCCGCGCCGACGAGACGGACAAGACCGGCAAGCACACCCCCGGCAAGGTGATCACCAGCCTTACCACCGGGACCGACGGCACCGCGACCGTCCCCCTCGACGTCACGCTCAAGGCGGGCACCCGCTACTGGGCCAGCGAGACCAAGGCCCCCGACGGCTACCAACTCGACGCCGCACCGGTCGCGTTCACCGCCCGGCCCGGCGCCGACGTCACCGTCACCCTCGCCGACAAGCCCACCGCGACCACACCGCCGAGCCCGAGCACCCCGCCCGTGACACCCCCGGCCACAACCCCGCCGACGCCGCCGCCCGGCTCCCTCGCCCACACCGGCGCCGACGCCACCACCTGGCTCGCCGGCGGAGCCACCGTCCTACTCGCCGCAGGCGGCGGCCTCTACCTGATTAACCGCCGCCGCCGTACGGGCGACGCCCCCAGCTGACCCCCGCGCTGCCGGGCCCCGCTATCGGAGCCCGCACCACACCGTCCCGCACCGCACGATCCCGCCCGGAGCACCCCTCATGAAGCACCGCCCTCTCCTTTTCACCGCGCTCGCCCTGACCGCCGCCGCTCTGACCGGCCCGGCCACCACCGCCACCGCAGCCCCCTCCCCGTCCGCCGAAGCCCCCAAGGAACCGGGGGACCCCGCGCCGGCGGACAAGGCCGGACTGCGCATCGTCAAGACGGACCTCGAAGGCCAGCCCGCCCCTGGAGCCGCCTTCCAGCTGCTCGACTCCGCGGGCAAGACGCTCGCCGAGGGCAAGACCGGCGCCGACGGCACCCTGGCCTTCTCCGACCTCGCCCCCGGCGTCGTGCGCCTCAAGGAGACCGCCTCCGGAAGCCCCCTGCTGGGCACCGTCCCTGACCAGGATGTCGTCGTCGCCCCCGGCGAGCCCCAGGTCCTGGCGATCACCGACCCGTACAAGTCCGCCGGCCTCACCCTCAAGGTCACCGACAAGGCCACCGGCAAGGGCCTGGCCGGAGCCATCGTCAACATCGCCCCGAAGGACGCCAAGGACGACAAGGGCGCCTTCACCCTCACCACCGGCCCGGACGGCACCGCCAAGGCCCCGCTCCCCGTCGGCAAGAAGAGCGGCAGCGCCTACACCGCTACCGAGACCAAGGCCCCGGCCGGCTACCGGCTGGAGACCACCCCGGTGGAGATCACGGCCAAGCCTGGCGCCGAGACCACCGTGGCCCTGACTAACACGGCCACGGCCAAACCCACCGAGGACCCGACCGGGAAGCCGACGGCCAAGCCCACCGGCGACCCCACCGCCCAGCCCACGCCGACCACCTCGCCCTCAACCGGCACCGGGGAGCCCACCGCTACCGCATCGTCCTCCAGCAGCCCGGACATCGGCACCGCCACCTCGACCCCCACCGCACCCGACCACAAGCCCGAAGGCTCCCTCGCCCACACCGGCGCCGACAGCACCAACGGATGGCTCCTCGCAACCGGCGGCCTTCTCCTCGCCGCCGGAGGCGGCGCCGTCTACGCCGCCCGCCGCCGCAAGAACCACGACAGCGAGACCGGCACCGGCCAGCACCGGCGGACCGACGACAACTGACCTCACCACCACCGGCCCCGGGAACTAGACAGGTTCCTGGGGCCGCCTGGCGTTGAGGATCCCGCAGCTGCCCGGAGGTCAGCTTCGCGCCCTTCGCCCATGCCCGGCGTACGCTCAAACGGCCGCAGGACGGTGATTCCGCCGCGCCGTCCTCACGGGCGAGGACCCGGAAAGTCCTGTCGATGGTCACCTTGAGACGGCAGAATGCGGCCTATGACGATGCTGGACGAGCGGTCGCGACGGTGGCAAGGTGCAGGCGGTCCCGCGGAATGGCAAGCGGCATGGGACCGCGCCCGAGAGATTCTCGGCCCGGTATGGCCCGACGGCTCCTTCGCGTACGAACGTGATCCGGATGGCGGGGAACTTGCCGACGGCGCTGCCGGACTGGCTACGTTGCTCTACATCCTGGCCCGCGAGACGGATACCCACCCGCGCAATATCGACCGCGGTCAGATCGAGGACCTCGTGGAGCGACGGCAGGGGGAGGCGGACCCTGATGTCGTCAGGCGGTGGGAGGCGCAGCTGGTCCGGCTGGGGCACGACCTGGACGACGCCGACGACCCGGTAGCCACGCGGTGGCGCATCCTGCGCACCGACAACAGCCCCTCGGACGACGCCCCCGACTGGGTGGACGAGGATGCCTTGCGACGCTGGGGGATTGGGGCGCTGGAGGGCATCCGGTACGTCCTCTCTCCCTCGCTGCGTGACCGACTGGACTTCACCGGCGGCACCGCGTGAACCCGAGGACCGTGGCGACCGAGGTCTCCGAAGATGAGGGTGTGCGGGTCCGGCTTATCCTGCTGCCTCCTGAGCCCGAGTTCCAGAACGATCACCCCACCACACACTTCCTGGCGCCGACGGGCGTCCCGAAGATCAGCGAGAGCGCCTCGGTCGTGGTGACGGACGCCCGCTCGACGTCCTACGAGAAGGCCTTCGACCTTCTGCACGACGGGGTACAAGACCATCCGGGAGCGAGGATTGTCGGCGCGGTGACCAGCGACCGGAGCGCGCTCGTGTGGGTACGGGTCCAGCCGCGATCGGTCTGGGAGCCAGCCGGGTACACGGTGATGGTGCACAGCGAGGACCCGGGGCCGGCGGACCTGTACCCGTCGGTGATTTACGGGTGGGCCCGCTGGTGGCTGGAGCGGCTGGCCGTCCCCGCCGAGTACCCGCGAAACGTCCTGCTCCCGCGCCCGCCCCTCCTGCTGGACGCACTGGTGGGGCAGGACACAGTCCGCCTCGGCATCAGCTCAGCGGAGCGGCCCGGCCAGTACGAAGCACGGGACCCGCAGGACCCCACCGAGTGGAGCTGAACCCCCCAACCACCGCCTCGTACCGGGGTACCGCGGTCAACCGGTGAGGGGGACCTCGGCGAGGGACTCCCAGGTCATGCGCCAGCCGCCGGTGTCCGGTGCGATGTCGTAGCGCACGTCCAGCAGGTGCACGGCGTCGACCCGCAGTGGGGCCCTGCGCGGGGTGATGGTGTTGCGCAGGGTGCTGTTCAGGGCGTCGGAGTCGGCGGAGGCCCAGCTGTAGCCCAAAGACATGTGCGGCCGACCGCCATTGTGCTGCAAGGCAGAATCTCCCCGGGTGGCGCGGATCGCGGACCGGACCCGTTCCTGGAGGATGACCGCCTGCTCGTCGGGCCACACGTCGAACACGGCGCCGGCCGAGTTGGCGATGGGCGGGCCCACTTCGGTGTCGAAGGGGGCCACTGTGGCCAGTTCCTTGCGCAGGGCGCGGATCAGGTCCTGGCGCTCGTCGGCGCCGATGTCCGCAGAGGCGACGTCCGCGACCATCTCCACGGTGATGTGCAGTGTGCCCGGATCCCCGGGCTCGGGCGGGCAGGCAGGATCGATGGGGTGCTCCAGCAGCGCGGGGCGGCAGGCGTGCGCCAGGGCCAGCAGGTCGTCATCGACGTCGTGCCGCGGCAGCACGTAAACGTGGAGGACACCCATTCCCTCAGTCCACGGCTCGCCCCTGAAGGCGGGTGTAAAGCGGCGCATGGATCCTCCTGCTGCTGCATCTTGGTCTGCGCTCCCTCCCGGGGAGGGTAGCGACCGTCACCCACCGCGGCGGTGCTCCTGACGAAATGGCCGGAACCAAATCACCGGCCGGGGACTGCCGATGGGCACCTTCCGCGTCGCGGCCCTGCCGGCGCTTCAGCGACCCTCGCGTCCGTCATCCCGGGAACCGGTTCAGTTTCGGTGATCACGGTCTGCCGCGGGCGTGAAGAGGGCACCATGGCCTCATGCCTGACGCCTTCACGCCCGAGCCCACCACCGAAAGCGCCTACGCTCTCGATCTCGAAATGAGCCTGCTGCTCGCAGCGTCAGCACCCGCACCATGGCTCGCCGCGGTGACCGAGTCGGCCCGCATTCTCGCGGGGCGCCCCTGGACACAGGGGAGCCTGGCGCCAGGCGAGCTCTGCACCCTCGCGCTCCTCCTGTACGCCCGGACCTACACCGGGGAGCGGCTGCCACACGAGGTGCCCGTCGAGGAGCTGCGCGAAGCCCTCGACGAACCCCTTGACCGTGAGCCGCGCATCGTTGACGAGATTGACGATGCCCTGACCGCGACAGGTCAGGTGCGCGACGTCCGATCGGCGGAAGAGACTGCTCCGCTACGAAGGATCTTCGACGCGGCAAAGGACCGCTACATCGCGTACGCCGGCATGAGCATGGCTGCTCTCGATGTCGAGCCGCCCGTGCCGGGCCCTTCTCCCATGCGCCGAGCTGCCCAGCGTCTGGCGGAATTCCTGACCGACTACACCCCCCTGGAGCGCCAGGGGGCAGCGGCGCCGTTGGTGGAGTCTGGCCCTCTCCTGGTCGAGGCCACGACGATCCGGATCGTGACCAGCGGCAGTGTCATGCCGCTACAGTGCCCGCGCCGGTCCGAAGACGGCGTGGGTGTCGTACGGGTGGACGGTCCCGTTGCCACGTTCGAATGCGAGCAGGGACACGTGTCCCAGGACTGGCGGCTGAGTCCCGCCCACGTCCGGCTCGCCGTTGCGCGGGCGACGGGAGTACGCCCCTCCGTGCAGGGCACGTGCCGCGTCGAGGACCTGCTGATCATGGCTGCGTCCATGCCCCGCCATAGCGACCCTCTCCAGAGCGTATTCTTCCGTGCCGCTCAGACGGAGCTCGTCGGCCAGGAAGGCGTCATCGGAAGGATCCGCCGGCTGATCAGCGGGTGAGCTGATCGTTCACTCTGGGGATAAGCCGTTCTCTCTTGACACGCCGTGCCGAGGGCTGCCTGTCAGGACAGCTGCGCCACGACCCGGTCAGTTGCCCCATCGCCATGCTCGCGGTCAACGGATCGCGTCGTGGTCATCGGCTGTGGCCTTCGTGGTTCGCGTCGGCTTCGGCGGACACCAACGAACCACGGTGGACCCCCGGTCGACCATCGACAGCGCCCGCACGGGCACGCACCAGCAGGTAGTCGCCGAACCCGTCGGGGAGCCTGTCCGTGACCCACCGGTGCACCCAGGCCGCGAGCGCGGCGGAGTTCGGATGCGTCTGGTCGATGCCTTCGAGCTGGTCGACGTAGACCATGAACAGCGGGCCGTCCACGTGCCCCAGGAGAGCCACGGCCACCCGTAGCTCAGCCGTGACCTCCTCCGTCACCAGGTCCCTCGGCGCCGCCAGCTCCACCTCAACGCGGTAGATGTGCCCATGCGCCTTCGCGCACGGATGCCAGCCGGGTAGTGCGGGGTACCGGTGGTACATCTCCACTTCGAGCGTGTGCCCGCTGGTAAGGGTGCCGTTCACAATCCGTCCCCCTGGTTCTCGTTGCCCTGATGGCCAGCCACGGTGAGTCTGCCATCGCGAAGTCGTGCCCGTACTCGAATAGGCCAGACCACCCGCCCGGCTGAACGGGCCGCGGCGGAGCTTCTGCTGGTCGCGGCCGATCGCATCCAAGGCATCGGCCATCTGGTGGTCGCGTGCGAACGAGACGGGTGAGGTGTGCCGTGCCCGAGACCGGACGAGCCACCGCCCCAAGGTCGAGTTCGCCGTTGGCAGACAGGAAAGAGCTCGCAAGGACTGGTGCAACGTTGCGGTGCATGTCAACCTAGACGACCTTCCCCAGGACTCGGAATCTTCCCAGGTCAGAGAGGTGATGCTTGTGACTGTCGAGCTGTCGAACGCAGGATTCCGTACCACGATTGAGAAGTTGCGCTTGCATAGTTGGCTTTTGGGGCCCGGCCAGTCGACCGAGGTCATCGACTGCTTCCCCGAGGCGAACGGCGACTTCACCCTCATCGTCGACGACCGGGCTGATACCCACATCTCCTCGGCCGACGGCAGGCTCTATCTCGGCTGGTTTCCCGATGGCCGGCCCGGAGCCGAGGACGAGGGCTGGGTCCTGGCCGTCACCGGCACCGCCAAGGTTCCCGGCTACCGTGTCGTCTTCGACCCGCAAACCCCGGCACGGCTCGTGGCCGCTACCGTTTCCGAAGTGCTTGCCACCGCTCGACGACGGTAGTGACATGCCGCCGCCTGGCGGCCAGGACCTCGACTCCCGTCCTCCAGCGGCTCGCTCGTGCCTCCGGGGTCCGTTCCCGGAAGTCGCGCGGCGCACATCCGCACCACCCCAGAGCGCTTTCCACCCGTGAGGAGAACCGTGGCCCCTCAGCCCGAACCCGGTACCGAGATGACGGTTGCCGACCTGATGAAGCACCTGTCCGCGGCGGACCCCTCCGCCCGTGTACGGCTCGCGATCAACCCCTTCTTCCCCATGGCCCACAAGATGGGCACCGTGATCGTGGGCGCGGACCTGGACGGGCGACCGGTCGTCTATCTCGCCGAGGACGCGGAGGCGGTGCAATACGGGAACCTGCCCAGGCCGGTCGCCGAGGCCCTTACCTGGATGCCTCCGGTCGAACCGCCCGCCCGTGGACGGCGGCTGCGCGCCGTCTCCGACGACGATACGAGCCGCGACACCCCCTGACGACAAGGAGCACTTCTGCCCCCGTCCCCTGATTCCTCTTCCCTTCCCGCGTTCTGGGTCACCCCGCGCCATCTCGCCGGCGACGATGGCCTCCTGGCCGACCAAGTCGGCTCCCAACTCACCGCCGCGGGCTGGACCAGCCTCACCCTCGTGAGAGGCCGGCGTGAGCCCGACGAGTCGGCCGCCGCCCGGCAGGTTCTTCGCAGCACCGTCCTGTACGTCGCTCCGGACGCACTGAGCTGGGCGCAGTGGGTGCTGGCCGACGAGCCCATCCTCCTGGGTGACCAGCCGGTGGCGTGGACTGTCTCCGCCCGAGCCACCCCCGCCAGCCTTCCCCAGTGGAATGCGTACTTCTCCGCCGGCACCCCGCCCGAGGCCGTCACCGACTTCCTGCTCGCCCTGGAGGACCGCCCGGATCCCGCCCACGGCTACGCCGGACCGCAGGTGGTTCTCGATGCGCTGGCGGGCGGCGGCTGGGTCCGCGACATCGACACCCCCACCGCCTTCTCCGATCCGCGCCTGGCCGCCAGCATGGTCTTGACTACCTTGCCGGACGAGGGCATTCAGGACGGCGACCCGCTCGTCCTCGATCCCGAAGCGGAAGCGGCGGGATGGCAGGCATGGTGTGAGCCGCGGATGGGCGGCGGGCTCCTGTGGGCCGCCATGTTCTCGGCCAGCACGCCGCATGATCTCGTCGCGGCCTTCGCCACCTCTGTGGCCTCGCCCGTACCGGTGCTGCGCCACACCTTGCCGGAGAGCAGCGAGGGCCAGCTCACTGTGCAACCGACTGTCTGATATGCCGATGGCCGGACCCCTTGGGTCCGGCCATCGGCCTTTTGCGTCGAGGTACGGTCAGCGGCCGTGCCCCGCGGTATCTCCGGGCGGCTGGTCGCCGGGCCTGCGCCAGCGCGGAGCAGGGAGAGCCCCGCCTGCGGCCAGGCTTTCCGTGAGGTGGGCGGCACGGGCACGTCTACCGGAGCGGCGTACCGCCTTGGCGTTGACGGCGCCGAGCAGGAACTGCAGCTCGGCGAACGCCGCCGTAGCGCGCTCGCTCTCCGGGAGCGTGATTTCACCGCGGCGCGTGGTGGACCTGACGCCAAGGATTCTGCGTCTGGTCTGCTCCGAGGGCAGCGAGAGCCAGCATCAGCCGCACCTGCGGATCGCCGGCGGCGGCGAGCCGGGCGAGAGCCTCGGCGGACATGAACTCGGTCACGGGACCTCCGTACAGAAGAAAGGGAGGCACAGGGGGGATCAGCGATTCGTTGCCTTGGTCAGAGCGCTGTGCCAGTGGACCGCGACTTCCGCCGGGCTGCCGGAGACGACCAGGAGGACGGCCCCGTCGCGGATCACAGTCTGCTGGACAATGGTGCGCCGCCCGCCGGCGGTGACGGTGAGGACCTGCCCCCACTGCTCGTCACCGGATCGGGGGACCGGCACCGTCTGGGTGCGGACCTGCGCCACGGTGGTGGGGGTGACCAGCTGGTAGGACGGGCAGGCTCCCATCGCGGTCATGATGCGCCCGACCCCCGCGGAGAGGTCCTTGGGCGGGGCGGAGTACAGCTCCTCGGTCAGTTGAGTGCCGCCGGGGCCAGTGAAGACCCGCTTCCCTTGGCTCGGGAACATCGCGTACGGGTTGTCCGCAGCGCTGCCCAGCTGTTCCAGCTGCGGGCAGCCCTCGACGGACGCCTCGGGCGAAGTCGTCGTTGCGGCGGGGCGGGCGGTGTAGCCGGGGCCGAGATCGTCGGAGGTGAGCAGCCGGTCCGCCAGCTGCTCCGGCGGCAGCACTTCGTGGTCGCCGGCGGTAGATGCGGGCGTCTCCGCCCGCGCCGCGGCGGGCTCGCTGTCGGAGGGCGGGGCGGAACAGGCGGTCAGGGCCCAGAGGGCGAGGCAGGTGCTGGTGAGGATGGCGGAATGGCGCAGGCGCATACGGGTTCCCTGGGTCGGATGCGAGTGGGCTGACCGTGGCCGCCTCCTCGGAGCGGCAGGGCAGGAATACAGGGGGTCGGGGTCCAGGGGCGCGTGTGCTGGATCAGTGGTCGAGGGAGCGCAGGCCCTCCTCGAGCGTGCCGAACTTGCCGTTACTCGGGCCGCTGTTGCGGTTGTACCAGGCCACGTCCAGTCGGGGCTCGGGGGTCTCGTGGCCGGCGCGGCAGCGCAGCCAGATCCGGCCCTGGGTGCACAGGATGACCCAGTCCCGGTACGCCTCGCACTGCGGGCAGGCGCGGACCTCACCGTCGATGACCAGGGGGCGCCGCCACGGCATGAACCGGCCGGCCAGCTCCTCATCGGTGTCCATCCGGAAGTCCGGCGGCAGGAAGTCGTCCACTACCGGAGCCGACGGGGCGGGTTCGGGCGCCGGCTTAGTCGGCTCGGGCCACTGCGGCTCCGGGTACGCCAGCCACGGGACACCCGCCGGCCCCAGCTCCCCACGCTCCTGCTTCGCCTTCCTGCGACCGAACACTTGGGCTCCCCTCCCAGAGTTGGCTCCCCGCACACGGCGGCGGGTCATGAAGCGTGCCCCACCGCCCCCAGCTGCGGCAACTCACGAATTCCTGAAAGCCCGGTCACCTCCTGCGGCGCTGCGGGCCCTTCGCGGCCGGGTTCCCGGCCTTCGGTCCGGCGGGGTCCGACGGGACAGAGCTGCCGTCGGGCAGGGGCGTCGCCTGGGCGTCGGCCGGCAGGTCCGCAGCGCGGCGCAGCCGCCACACCAGCACGTCGGACACCGACTCGGCGCTCGCCAGCTCCCGGCGGGCCGCCGCATCGGCCAGCAGGGCGGTGGCGTCGTACCCGGCCGCCTCGGCATCGGCCAGGGTCGCCGCCAGCGCCGCCCACCCGGCCTCCGCCAGGACCTGCTCCGCCAACCCCGACGGCAGTGCCTCCCGGACCCGGAGGACCTGGCGGCGCAGCACCGGAAGAGCCAGGCTCCGGCCCCGTACGGCCAGTACACCCATCGGTTGCGCGGCGGCGGCCCGATAGGCCGTCCGCAGGTGCTCGGCGGCCAGCCGGGCGGCAGCGGCCTGCTGAGCGTGTGCCTTCTTCCCGTGCCAGTGCGCGGCCACGGTAACCAGGAAGAACACGGCGTCGATCACCATCGCGGTCGTCGCCCCGTCCTCCCCCCGCCCGAGCGCAGGACCGCTGTAGACGAGGTCACGGGCAGCCTGACGAAGAGCGCGGTCGTGCCCGCGTTCGGCCCGCACGTGGGAGCGGGAGGCCCGCTCGAACACGAAGGCGGCTTCTCG
This sequence comes from Streptomyces sp. NPDC048255, assembly GCF_040652415.1. Taxonomy (NCBI): domain Bacteria; kingdom Bacillati; phylum Actinomycetota; class Actinomycetes; order Kitasatosporales; family Streptomycetaceae; genus Streptomyces; species Streptomyces sp. NPDC048255. The sequence goes on along the minus strand of NZ_JBEZMA010000006.1, from coordinate 123,245 downwards.
CAGTTCGCGCCGGGTGTGGGCGGCGGACGTCTTCGCGAGCGCGTCCAGGACCTCACCGGCAGCCGCGATGTACGCCGACGCGACCCCGTCGTCCGCCCCGTCCATGACCAGCACCGCCTGCCACAGCGCCGTACTCGCCCGGCGCCGAGCCGATGCGGGCCCCGACGGCACCGTCTGCTCGGCAACCCGGCTGCCAATCCGGCGGCCGGACCAGCGCTCCCGGATCCGCGGCAGGGACAGGTCCGGGCCCAACTTCGAGCCGGGGTAGAAGACCGGTTCCCCTTGGGCGTTGACGTCTCCGGGGAGCGCGACCTTGTATCCGAGGAGGTCGCCGGAGGGTGCGACGCGTGTGCGCACCAGAACGCCGGCGGCGCCCAGGCGGTCGAAGAACTCCTTCTCGCTCTCGGCTCCGGCCACGGCCCGTCGGACGGTCTCGCGCAGTTCCTCGCGGGCGGTGCGCTCACGGCCCTGGCGGTCGGCCTTGTGGCGTTCGGCGCTGGTGGGCCGCTTGGCGGCGGTGCCGTCACCGGGGTTGAGGCGGCGAAGCCCCAGTTCCTGCTCCAGGCTGCGGGCTTCGGCCTGGACGCGGACGGCGTCGAAGTCGAGGTCCGGCCGGTAGCCGTCCTCACGGACCAGGGTGGCCAGGATGTGGATGTGGTCGTCGGCGTGCCGTACGGCGACCCAGCGGCAGCCCGCGCCTTGCTCGGGGTCGTCGATGCCGGCGGCGGCGACCATGCGGCGGGCAACGTCGCCCCACTCCTGGTCGGACAGGATCCGGTCGGTGGGGCCGTTGCGTACGGACAGGTGCCACACGTGCTTCTTCGGGCGCTCGTTTTCGTCGAGCAGGGCCAGGGGCTGGTCGAGGAGCTGCTGCAGCTGCTTGTACGTGGCCTCGGGGTCGCGGCCGGGGTCGGGGGCGGCGTGGTCCCAGGACGCCACCAGGTGCGGGTCGACGTGTTCTTCGGCCTTGCCGGGTCCGTACAGGTAGTACAGCAGGCCGATAGTGCGCGTCCCGCGCTTGTGGATCTTGGGGACCATGACGGGTGGGTGTTCCTAGCGGTGTTCGAGGAGTCGGTCGGTGGCGGCCTGGACCCGGTCGGTGGCCCGGCGTACGGCGGTCAGCACCGCGTCGAGGTGGGCGTCCGCCGGTCGGTCGCCGGAGTTGATGGCCCTGGCCAGCTGGTTGAGGTTGTTGCCGACGTGGCCGAGGTGTCGGCGGGCGGCGAACATCTCGGAGATCAGCTCACGTTCGCCGGCGATGGCGCCGGCGGCATGCTCGGGGTCGCGGGCGGCGGCGAGAGCGCTGCGGGCGAGGAACGCGGGCAGGCTCGTGCGGGCTGCTGCGGCAGCTGCGGTGAGGTGGTGCTTCTCGTCGTCGTTGAGGCGGACGCTGCACACGTAGCTGCGCTTGTCGGCGGCGGTCTTCGGCGAGCGCTTGCGGGAGGCGTTCTTCGTGGCGCGGCGTTTGCGTCGCGCTGCGGGCTTCTCCTCCGGCTGCGATCCGCCCTCGGTCGCTGCCTCGTGGACCGGTGCCCCCTGGCTCCGGTCCACTCCCGCCACTCCTGGGGCGGGTTTGGCCAAGACGCGCTTCCCCGACGGGGAAGAGTGTCTTGGCCGATAACTTGCTCCTCCTGGGTACGAGTTGGTGCCGGGCGAACGGTGGTCACGTTCGGGGGACTCGGCCCGTTTGACGGGCTGGTCCTGCTCCGCTTCGCGCGGGTTCTCGGCTGACGTCATGTGGCGTTTCGGCTCCTTCCGGGAGGCGAGGTGCGGGAACGGGGCGGCGGCCCGGGTGCTGGTCCGGGCCGCCGTACGGGCAGCGGTCAGCTCACCCGCACAGGGGGCAGCGCGTGTAATGGCGGGAGAGGGCCTTGGCCATGTTCTGCTTCACCGCCAGGGCGTGACGCGTGCTCGACTTCGAGGCGGTGCTGCCCGCGTGACGGGCGGCGTGGTTGTGCAGGAACGTGATGTCGCGTTCGTATCCGGCCTTCAGGTCGGTGAATCGGTCGCACGTCTTCATCGGCGGGTGGCTCCTTCGGAGGATGTGGAGGCGGTGGCGGCCCGAAGCGCGGTCAGGACGGGACCGATGTGCTCATTGCCGAGGGGGATTCCGCGGGCGCGCATGATGCCCCGCAGCTGTGTCCTGGTGATCTGCTCGTTGCCCTCGGCCGCCAGGACTGCGGGGACGTCCGGGAGGACCAGCTCGACGACCTCGGCCTCGGACAGGCGACGCGGTCCGGTCCGGCGGTCCGACCGTCCGGCATGCACCTTCGCCCGGACGGTCCGGGGGCGAGCCGGGCCGGTCCGAGTTTGACGCGGTCCGGGTTTCGGTCCGGGGCGGGGCGGTCCGGTGGGGGTGTCGGTCCGGTACGT